>CATKEF010000056.1 GCA_949747905.1 uncultured Eubacteriales bacterium | reverse complement strand
TCGCTCTCGCAAGACATGCATATCGTAAGAAGATTTCTGAAATAATTGAAGAGCCCGCCCAGAACAAAGATTTCGTCGCCGCTCTTTTTTATAAGCTCGTCGGCAATAACGCAAAATTTTGTATAATCTTTGCGCGCCGCCGCGCCCGTAAGCTCGTAAAGCCTGTACTCGGCGTCCTTATACACAAGGTCCTCGACTTCTTTCAATGTCAGCGCGCCGCCGCCCTTGTAATCAATCAACTTGTTTACTTCCACCGACACGCGCGACATATCGCAAAGACAATAGTCGGCAATATTTTCACACGCCGCGACGGGTGCGGCGATTCCCGCTTTTTTCAAAGTCAGATAAGCCCACCTTGCCACCGTTTCCGTGTCCGAACGGTTACAGTCAACATACGTTACCGCATGTTTCCTCTTGAAATCAACGCCCCTTTTTGCTGTGGAATTCACGATAATAAGTATCGTACTCGGCGGAAAATCGGCAAACAGCGGTTTTAAATATGTTTCGAAATCGCTTTCGGACGGATAAAATTCCGTAACTTTTATCAAACGCTTTTCCGCCATAAACGGATAATTTCTGACGGCGGACACAAGTCCCGTAAGGGCTGCTCCTTTGAGATTCTCTCCTTCGAAAACGGTGAAATTAAGCTCTGGAAATTGCAGAAAAGCGTTTTTTATAAGCTGCTCGCCGTTAGTGCGGAAATACGCGTCGTCTCCCTCTAAAAGATAAATTTTCTCCGCGCCGACCGCTATGCTCTTTTTCAGTTCAGTATATTTCATAATATGCAATCAAACATTCCGATAAATTCTTTGAGCGCAAACGAAGGATTTGCCCTTACCGGAAGAGCTATTCCAACTCCGCGCACAGGCAAAGCGGGAACGCAATCGAGTTCGAATAATTCTCCGCCTTCAAGTTCTTTTCCGCAATATTCGCGAGGAATACAGCCTATACCCATTCCCCTTATTACAAGTTTGAGCATCATGTCCCAGTTTGCAACCTCTATATCCGGTTCGAGACGGATTCCCAGATTCCCCGTATACGCAGCCAGAGCGCGTCGGGCTACCGTATTTTCCTCAATCATAAGAAGGGGGTATTCGTGCAAATCGGTCAACGACAATTGCTTGCCTTTCAAATCGGCGTATTTGTTTCCCGCGACGAATATGTCGGAAATATGCGACACCGTTCCGTAAAACCGCACGTCCGAATCCGATAACGGAAGATTAACGAACGCAACATCGCATTTTCCCTCTTTGAGCGCATTAACGGTATCGGGTGTCGTAGAAGAAATAAGTTCGAATCTTACGGCGGGGTATTTTTCACCGAAAGAAGCGATTTTGTCTGCTAGGAAATAATAAAAAATACTGTCGGTAGCCCCGATACGTATTGTGCCTTCGGCAACCGATTTAAGTTCCGAAAGAGCGCTTTCGGCGCCGTCGAGAAGGGCGAGAGCCTCCTCAACCTGTTTGAAAATAAGTTTACCGCCCGCCGCAGAAAGGTTCATACCCCTATGAGTGCGGTTAAAAAGTGTTGTGCCGAGCTGCCCTTCGAGCTGTTTGATAGCCTGAGACACCGCAGGCTGAGATATAAAAAGCTCCTGCGCGGCTTTGGTAAGACTGCCGCACTTTGCAACCGTATAGAAAACCCTGTACAATTCCAGATTAACCATAATTTTTACTCTTTTATAAATTTACGAAAAGACTTCGTCATATTGAAGTTTGCGAAACAACAAACCCTGTCATGTCGAACGAAGCGAAACGTCGGGTTCCTCACTGCGTTCGGAACGACAAAATATGTTCGGAACGACAAAACCTCCGCAATGACAAAAATGTTCGGAACGACGAAAGCATTGCGCATTGACAAGTACATCCACAGTGGCTCTTTCGTCTACCTGAGCGTAAGCGAACGGTCCCTCGCCTGCGGCTCGGGATGACGGAATTGTGTTATATTGAGCGCAGCGAAACGTCAAATTATTTCCCGACGCAGAATTTTGCAAAAATCGTACTTATAATCTCTTCGGTCGCGGTTTCGCCGGTGATTTCCCCGAGCGCTTCCCACGCTTCCTTTAAATCGACCGAAATCATATCCAAGGTGCCTACGCATATATTTTCCGCGGCGGACGCCAAAGCCTCGGCGGCGCGGCGCAAAGCTACGTAGTGTCTTTCCTCAACTATATACGCTTTATCCGCGGCGAATTCACCGACGCAGGAACGGGAAATCAACCGTCTGAGTTCTTCCAGCCCCTCGCCCGTTTTCGCCGAAACCGCAATTTCGCAATCGTCCCGAGGGGAAGCAACGTCGCATTTGTTGAACACCTTCAAAATTTTTCCGCTGATGTTTTCGGGTAATTCGGCAAAACCGTTTCCGTCGTTTACCGAAAGAACGACGTCCGCCGAAAGAATGATATTCTTTGCGCGCTCTATACCTATACTCTCAACCGTGCCGGCGCGCTCGCGGATACCGGCGGTATCGATAAAATTATACCGCACTCCGTCGATATCGGCTTCGCCCTCAACCGCGTCGCGGGTAGTTCCCGCTTCATCGGAGACGATTGCCTTGTCGTAGCCGAGAATTGCATTTAAAAGCGAACTTTTTCCGGCATTGGGTTTACCGCATATCGCGACCGTCACACCGCTTTTCAATTTTCTACCGCTTTTATAGCTTTCGAGAAGGCGTGAAATTTTTCCGCTCAGTTCGTTAAGTTCGGCGTTGATTGCCGCAAAATCGGTTCCGTCCTCGTCCTCTTCCGGATAATCGATGCGAACAGCGATTGAAGCAAGCAAAGTTTTAAGTCGCGATTGAAGCTCTTGGACTTCCGAAGACAATTTTCCGAAATACAGCATTCCGCCCGCGCGAACAAGCGCGAGACTTTCCGCGTTTATCATATCGGCAACCCCCTCCGCCGCCACAAGAGACAGTTTTCCGTTCAAGAACGCGCGGCGGGTGAATTCTCCGCGTTCCGCCAAACGTGCGCCGAGCGCAACGGCTTTTGAGAGTATTCCGTGCGCAAGCTGAACTCCGCCGTGACAGTGAAATTCAACCACGTCTTCGCCCGTAAAAGATTTCGGCGCCCTGAAAAACACCATAAAACCGTAATCTTCGAATCCGTCGCCGCAAATTTTCCCGGGATACATACGGTTGGGTTCGAACTCCGCCTTATCGTTGCCGAACATTTTTTTTGCTATTTCCAAAGCGTCGTTGCCGCTTATCCTTATTACCGCGACGCCGCCCGTTCCGCTCGCCGTTGCAATTGCGGCAATACTGTTATTCATAATTCTTTGAACCATATAACTATTTCTTATATTTGTTTGTTATTATTGTACCACCGCGCTTTAAAAAACGCAAACAAAAAAGCGCTTTTTCAAAAGCGCTTTTAAATCAATGTTTGTTAAGGTCGTCACTGAAAGGGTCGTCACCGCCGAACTCGGCAAACGGGTCGTCCGAACCTACGCCGCGGGTATCGCGACCGCGGTCTCCGTCCGCAGGAGGCATACCGTCGTAAGGATTTCTCGAATACGGGTTCTGATTATACATATTCTGCTCGTAATTACGGGTTGCATACTGCTGATACATACGGTACTGTCTCTCCTGTTCTCGGCGCATAAACTCGCGATAATTCATACCTTTATTGTTGCGCACGATGAAAAACAATATTCCCTGAATAGGCAAAAGCGCGCCCGTAAGAGTGAAAAGAAAATATCTGCGCGCCGCAAAGGTCTGGAAAAATGCAGAGAACAGCATCACTTCCAGGAACACAAACACCAGTTCTAACCAGGTAAGCACGTAATCGCCAAGGAAATTGAAACACCATTCCGCCCAGTAGAGGTTATCGGGAACGTTCATCAGCGCATACACTTCGACCGTCTGTCCGAAAGCGTTCGTAACAGTGCCGCCTGTCGGAACATAATACTCTATAACCAGCGCGACCGCAACGAAATATACGGTGAAGCCGGCAAAAAGAAGAGCCTCGAAAATTGCGGTTATAAGAGATATCGTTCTGGAATCGAGATTGAAACACTTGTTTTTTTGCGCACAGACGCCGATATAATAAGTATTCAAAAACGGCACGAACGCAAACCAACGGTTTTTATATCCCTCGCGTTTGGCTATCGTAAAAAGTGCTATCGCCTCGAAAACGAATACAATCGCAAAACAAAGTCCGCCCACCAAAAAAGGTACCCATACCGTATCCGCATTTACGAATTGCATCGCTATGCTCGCATACTCGTAAAAATCCATAACTCTTACCCCCGAATTTCTTAATACCTTAAAAAATTTCCGATTTAACTATATTATTATATTTGCTCAAATTGTTAAAATTAAAATCATTCCGTGAAAATCACAAGAAAATTTCCCTGCCGTACTCCACGTTTAAAAGAGTCAGTCCGTTCGCAGGCATCGTTTTGCCAACCGCGGTTCTGTCGCCCGTTTCTATCGAGCGTCTGACATCCTCTTCTGTAAGCGAACCTGCGGAAAAGTACAACATAGTGCCCACCATAGTCCGCACCATATTGTAGAGAAAACCTCCGCCGGTCACGAAAATCCCAACTTCCGTACCCGCTTCCGCCTCCGAACATTCCACACGCACGGAATAGATGCGCCTTACAGTGGTTTTTACGTCCGAGCCGCTTTTACAGTATGCTTTAAAATCATGTTCACCCTCGAATAGTCTCGCAATATGCCTTAGTTTCGCTATATCCGGCGCGCCTTTTATGTGAACGGAATACCTGTCTTTGAGCGGGTTGCGCCGCGAAGCAAAATACAGAGAATAGCGGTATGTTTTTTTCTTTGCGCTTCTGTTGACATCAAAGTCAAATGGTACTTCGACCGATTTAATAACGCTTATATCGCAGGGAAGAATTATGTTCAGCGCGTCCGCAACCTTTTCGGGAGGAACGGTTATTTCCCCGTCGAAGCTGCAAACCTGACCCGCGGCGTGAACGCCGCTGTCCGTCCTGCCGCTGGCAACGACCGCTGTTTTTTTCCCGGTAAGACTACCGACCGCGGCTTCCAGTTTTTCCTGTACGGTCACCGCATTTTTCTGTATCTGCCACCCGCCGTAACCTGTTCCGTCGTAGGCGACCAAAAGTGCGTATCTTTTCATCTTATTTTTATATACTCGTAAATCTGCGGAAAAACGGACGCGCCGTAAATATTCATAAGCACCACTCCCGCTATCAACGCCGCGAAAATTAAAGTCGCCACGGCGTCCCGCCATCCGAATTTGAGTTTTTTGTATTTCGTTCTCGTCTTGGACCCCGAATAACAACGCGAGTCCATCGCGTCGCCGAGCTCGTCGGCACGGCGGAAAGCACTTATTAAAAGAGGTATTAAAATGGGCACTATCGCCTTGATTCTTCTGAAAATATTTCCGCTTTCGAAATCGGCGCCGCGCGCCTTTTGCGCCGAAATGATTCTGTTGGTTTCGTCTATCAATGTTGGTATAAACCGCAGAGCTATTGACATTATAAGCGCGAGTTCGTGCACGGGAAAACGGATATAGGAAAGAGGTTTCAAAAGACTTTCTATTCCGTCAGTAAGCGCCACCGGCGTAGTCGTGAGAGTGAGAACAGACGAGCCCATAACCAGAAAGAAAAGTCTTAAAACGAAAAACACCGTAAAGACTACTCCCTCAAGATATATTTTTATAAACCAGCTCTCGGGAGTAAGAAGTTTTTCTCCACCGTGAAAAAACAGATTGAGAACAGCGGTAAACGCAAGCAGAAATATTATGCCTTTAACGGAACGCAGAACGCTTCTTACGGGAACTTTCGCCGCAATTACGGCAGCTGCAAGAACAACGGCGCATAAGATGAGGGAATAAAAATTCCATGCGCAGAACAAGAGAACTATATAAGCTATCAGGGCGAGGAGTTTGCACCTCGGGTCCAGATTGTGGACAAACGATTGCGTGGGATAATATTGTCCGAAGGTCACGTCGTTAAACATTTTCCGCACCTCCGAAAACTTCCGAAACCCCGTCGGCAAACTGTTCGAGCGTTCCTCCGCCAGCGATTTCAAAACCGTTTTTTCGCAGTTCCGCGCTGATTTTCGAAGTCATCGGCACGTCAAGACCAAGTCCCGTCAGCTCGTCCGACCTCGCGAACAGGGCGGACGGAACGTCGCAGGCGAACACGGTGCCGTCGGAAATAACTGCGGCTTTTGTACAGTTTTCCGCAATTTCGTCCATATCGTGGGACACGATAACAACGGTTTTGCACCACTCGCGATGAAGTTTATGCAAAAGCTCCATTATTTCCGTTTTTCCCTTGGGGTCGAGACCCGCGGCAGGCTCGTCGAGTATAAGAATACTCGGTTTTGTCACTATTACGCCCGCTATCGCAACACGACGCTTCTGCCCTCCCGACAAGTCGAAAGGAGATTTATCCTTTACCTCGTCGAAATCAAGTCCCACGACTTCGAGGCTCGCTTTAACCGCCTGTTTTATTTCCTCCTCGGAAATTCCCTTTCTGAAATTTTTAAGACCGAAACTTACGTCCGCGAAGACCGATTCGGCAAACAGCTGATATTCGGGATACTGGAACACCATTCCCACGTCCGCGCGTAGAGAACGAAAATCGCACTTTTTGTCCGCGAGATTGTATTTACCCACATATATGGCGGGCATAACGGGCTCGGGCTCTCCCTTTTTAGGTTTCTTTTTTCTGTATTTTTTTTCAGCCTGAGGCAATTTTATAAGCGCGTTGAAATGCTGAACGAGCGTCGATTTTCCGCTTCCCGTATGCCCTATTATACCGAAAAATTCACCTTCCGCGATTTCGAGATTTATATTTTTGAGGGCTTTCGCCGCAAACGGCGACTTTGCGGAATAGGTGTAGCTCAGATTTTCGATATTTATACCCCATTCGCCGACGAAATTCCTGTTTTTAACCTTTAAATCTGTCGATTGCCCCTCATATATACCGCGTTTATGCATATTCGCGACAATCTGTTCGGCAAGTTCTTCCGTCCGCAAAACATTCCCTATTTCCATACCGCAAGCGCGGAGACGATTTGCGAGAACGCTTATTCTCGGAAGAGAAAGATTGAGAGTTTCGAGCATTTCACCGTTTTCGAAAATTTCCTCGGGAGTTCCGCAGAGCGCGATTTCGCCCTTGTTCATAACGATAGTTCTGTCGGCAATCAAAGCCTCGTCCATAAAGTGGGTAATGAGAATAATAGTCATACCCTCTTCCTTATTCAGCCTTTTCACGACGTCGACCACTTCCCGCCTGCCGCGGGGGTCGAGCATTGCCGTGGATTCGTCCAGTACGAGAATTTCCGGTTTTACTGCAAGCACCCCCGCAACGGCTATGCGCTGCTTCTGTCCGCCGGAAAGCCTCGAAGGCGTCGCTTTACGGTACTTCTCCATTCCGACGGCTTTCAGCGCCCAATCTATCCGCCTGCCTATTTCCTCACGCTCCACGCCAATGTTTTCCGGACCGAACGCAACGTCGTCCTCCACGACAGACGCCACCATCTGGTTATCGGGATTCTGAAATACCACGCCTACGTGCTTTCTCACTTCAACGGCGTTTTTTCCCTCCGAAAGGTCCTTGCCCAGTACGGTAACGGTGCCGCTTTCAGGTTCGAGGAGCCCGTTCAGAAGTCTTGCCAAAGTCGATTTTCCGCTTCCGTTATGACCTATAACGGACAGAAATTCACCCCTTTTAACGGAAAAATTTACGCCGTTGACGGCGTACTCTTCACTGCCCGTGTATGAGAATTTTAAGTTTTCGCAATGTATAACGGTATCTTCAGACATAAAAAACTTTTTACGGCTCTTTCAGCCGATTTCCGAATAATTATAGCAAAAAATATTATCGAGCACAACATTTTAAAGGTTATTATGGTGAAAGTGTTGTAAAATTTTACATTTTTTACTTAAATTGCTAAATTTTTACCCGATTTAAAGCTAAAAAGACGGCGCTCATATTGACTTTTAATTTACGTTGCATTATAATGTGGTAGTGCAAGAAATTGCAATCAATCAAATTTTCATTATCAATAATAGAAATCGGAGGTTTTTTGATGAAAAAGTTGACTATCGACGGCAATACCGCCGCCAGCCACGTTGCTTATGCTTTCTCTGAAGTTGCGGCTATTTATCCTATAACTCCCTCTTCGCCCATGGCGGAAGTAGCGGACGAATGGGCTACTGCCGGCAGAAGCAACATGTGGGGTCAGAAAGTAAAGATTGCCGAAATGCAGTCGGAAGGCGGCGCTGCGGGCGCCGTACACGGTTCGCTCTGCGCGGGCGCGCTTACGAGCACATATACGGCTTCTCAGGGTTTGCTTTTGATGATTCCCAATATGTACAAAATATCGGGCGAACTTATGCCCATGGTTATGCACGTTTCCGCGCGTGCTCTCGCGGCTCATTCGCTTAACATTTTCGGCGACCATGCCGACGTTATGGCTTGCCGTCAGACGGGTTTCGCCATGATTTGCGACGGTTCCGTTCAGGAAGTTATGGACCTTGCGCTCGTTGCGCACCTCTCCACCCTCAAATCGAGAGTTCCCTTCATTAACTTCTTCGACGGTTTCAGGACAAGCCACGAAGTAGCTAAAATAGATGTTTGGGACGAAACGGACAACTACGCGGAAATCAGGGCAATCTGCGACGAAGCGGGAATTGCGGAAGACATTGCGGACTTCAAGTCACGCTCGCTCAACCCCGAACATCCCATTCAGAAAGGTACGGCTCAGAACGGAGATACCTATTTCCAGAACAGAGAGACCGCCAACTCTTATTATGCGGCGACTCCCGCAATCGTCCAGGAGATGATGGACCTCGTTTCTTCCAAATGCGGCAGAAATTATCATCTTTTCGATTACGTAGGCGCTCCCGACGCGGACAAGGTTATAGTATGTATGGGCTCCGGTTGCGAAACCATCGAAGAGTCTATAAACAAACTCAATGCTTCCGGTAAAAAATACGGTCTCGTAAAAGTACGTCTTTATCGTCCTTTCGTGGCAGACGCTTTCGTAGCGGCTCTTCCCGCAACGACGAAAAAAATCGCGGTACTCGACAGAACCAAGGAACCCGGCTCGCTCGGCGAACCTCTCTACCTCGACGTTTGCTCCGCGCTTCTGGAAAAGGGCGTAACGAAAATCAAAGTCGTAGGCGGAAGATACGGTCTCGGCTCCAAAGAATTCACGCCTTCCATGGTTCTTGCCGTTTACAAGAATCTTGAAAAGAAAGCTCCCAAGAACCACTTCACAATCGGCATTTACGAGGACGTTACAAACACTTCCCTCGACTTCTCCGCCAAGTTCGACGCGGCGCCCGAAGGCTCCACGAGCTGTAAGTTCTACGGTCTCGGCTCGGACGGTACGGTCGGTGCGAACAAGAACTCGATAAAGATAATCGGCGACCACACGGACAAGCACGCTCAGGCGTATTTCTTCTACGACTCCAAGAAATCGGGCGGCATCACCGTTTCACACCTCCGTTTCGGCGATTCCCCCATCCAGTCCGAATACCTTATCGACAGTGCGGATTTCGTTCAGTGCTCCAACCCCTCCTACGTCACGCGTTACGACATGACTAGCGACATCAAGGAAGGCGGCACTTTCCTCATCAACACCGACGCAACCACCGTCGAGGCGCTTGAAAAATTCCTGCCCGCAAAAGTCAAACAGGATATTGCAAGAAAACACATCAATCTCTACGTCATAGACGCAATAAAAATCGCAGCGGAACTCGGTCTGCGCGGCAGAACGAATACAATTCTCCAATCGGCGTTCTTCCGCGTCAATCCTCAGATTATGCCCTACGACAAAGCTATAGAGTATATGAAATATATGGCTAAAAAATCGTTCGGCAGAAAGGGCGACGCGGTAGTTCAGATGAACTACAACGCTATCGACGCAGCCGCCGGCGACAACCTTATTAAAATAGACGTACCCGAAGCATGGGCTAAAACCAAGAAGGGCGCGGCTATGGTCAAAGGCGCGGACAACGAATATTTCCAGGAAATCATTAAGCCTATTCTATATCTCGAAGGCGACAAACTCAAATCATCGCAGTTCAACGCCGACGGGCATGTACCCACGGGCACAACGAAATACGAAAAGCGCGGAGTTGCAGTACTCGTTCCCGAGATAGACCTTGCAAAATGCATCCAGTGCGGTCAGTGTTCTTTCGTCTGCCCTCACGCATGTCTCCGTCCCGCACTCGTGGCAAGCGGGGAAGCCAAACCCAAGACTTTGAAAACAAAGGCGGCAATAGGTCTGCCCGGTTACGAATACAGAATGCAGGTATCCCCTCTCGACTGTATGGGTTGCGGCGTATGCGCAACGGTATGTCCCGTTAAAGACGGCGGCGCCATTAAAATGGTTCCCCTTGCAGAAAGCCTTTCCAAGGGCGAGGACAAGAACTGGGAATTCATGGTAGACCTTCCCGAAGCAGACACTTCGAAGTTCAAGAAAGAAACGGTAAAAGGTTGCCAGTTCGCAACCCCTCTCTTCGAGGTTTCGGGCGCTTGCGCAGGCTGCGGAGAAACACCTTACGTCAAGGTCGTAACACAGCTCTTCGGCGAAGACATGATTGTTGCGAACGCAACGGGCTGCTCGTCCATTTACGGCGGCTCCTCTCCCACATGCCCTTACACAACCAATAAAAACGGACGCGGTCCCGCATGGGCGAACTCGCTCTTCGAGGATAACGCCGAATTCGGTTACGGAATGAATCTCGCTTACACCGCAAGAAGAAACGCGGTTAAAGCAAAGGTCGAACAGCTTGCTTCCATATGGACAGGCGAAGACAAAGCCGTATGCGAAGAATACCTTGCGGCATTCGAGGACAGAGAGCCCTCAAAGAAAGCAAGCGCAGAACTTATAAAAGTTCTTGAAAAGTGCAACTCCTGCGGTAAAGAGTGCGAGACTTTGGTCAAAGAAATTCTCGAAGCAAAAGATTGCCTTGCAAAGAAATCTATTTGGATATTCGGCGGCGACGGTTGGGCTTACGACATCGGCTACGGCGGTCTCGACCACGTACTCGCGAGCGGCGAAGACGTAAACGTGCTTGTACTTGACACCGAGGTTTACTCCAATACCGGCGGTCAGGCGAGCAAATCTACAAATATCGGCGCGGTTGCGAAGTTTGCTTCCGCAGGAAAGAGAGTAAAGAAAAAGGATTTGGGCATGATAGCGAAGAGTTACGGATACGTATACGTCGCACAATGCGCAATGGGCTCCAATCCCGCACAGCTTCTTAAAGCGTTGTCCGAAGCCGAGGCTTACCACGGTCCCTCGCTCATCATCTGCTACTCTCCCTGCATCAACCATGGCATAAACATGACAAAGAGTCAGCTTGAAGAAAAAGCGGCGGTTGACTGCGGTTACTGGCAGCTTTACAGATTCAACCCCGAAACAGGCAAGTTTACGCTTGACAGCAAGGAACCCACCGGAGATTATCAGGCATTCCTCGCAGGCGAAACGAGATACGCTTCCCTTGTAAAAACTCAGGGCGAAGAAGTTGCGGGAGAACTGTTCAGCAGAACGGAAGAATCCGCAAAAGACAGATTCGAAACCTACAAGAAACTTTCCGAGCAGGAATAATTAAAGGAAAAATAAAAAGCCCCGCGGCTATGCCGCGGGGCTTTTATTGTGTTTTGAAATATCAAATAATCCCTTGTTCCACTCGGGGCGACAGCAATTTAATGCTCCGAAATGTCACACTGCGCAAAGCGAAGAGTTTCTCGTTGCATTACTTTTTCACCCTGAGCGGAGCGAAGGGTCCCTCGGCAAGCCTCGGGAAGACAGGATAAAAGGACAAAGCTGTCGGCTCGGGATGACTATACAACTAAGATGCCGAAAATGATAAAGCTGTTCCGAAAGACAAAGCGTCACGGGACTATTCCCCCGTCTTGTCGAGCGTAGCGAAACATCCTGTTGCTTTGCAAAATAACAAGCAATTAATTTTCAAATTCCGAAAAAATTTACTTTACTATGTCTTTGTATGCTTCGGGACGTCTGTCGCGGAACAGTCCCCATTCCATACGCGCGCTCGCGTAAGCGTCCAAATCGAATTCCGAAAAGATAATCTTTTCCTCTTCTCTTCCGGCTTCGGCAGTAATTTCGCCGGTATTGTCGGTAATAAAGGAACTGCCGTAAAACGTCAGCGAAGAACTCTGTCCGCCGTTTTCCTCACACGGAGTGACGAGTTCGGTACCTATCCTGTTTGCCGCAGCCACAGGCACAAGATTTGCCGCGGAATGCCCTTGCATTACGCGCCGCCAATGCCCCGCGCTGTCCGTTCCGAGTACAGGTTCGCTGCCGATTGCGGTAGGATACATTATCAGTTCCGCCCCGTTCAAAGCAAGACAACGTGCTGTCTCGGGAAACCACTGGTCCCAGCAAATGCCGATTCCCAAAACGCCGAAAGTCGTCACAAAAGTCTTAAAACCGGAATTACCTGGAGTAAAATAAAATTTTTCCTGATAATAATGGTCGTCTGGTATATGCGTTTTTCTGTAAACGCCGAGATTCTTTCCGCAGTCGAGAACGGCTATCGAATTAAAAAGAACGTTGCCGCTCTTTTCGAAAAAACTAACGGGTATAACCACGTTGAGTTCCTTCGAAAGTGGTATAAGAGCCGCTATCGCCGCATTTTTTTCCGTCTCCTCGGCGTAACTGTAAAAATCATATCTCCGTTCCTGACAGAAGTACGGGCGTTCGAATAGTTCGGGCAATAAAATGATATCGGCGCCCTCTTTCGCGGCTTTTTTTACAAATTCGACTGCTTTTATTATGTTTTTTTCGCGCTCGACCGAACATTGCATCTGAACGCAGGCTATTTTAATTTTTCTCATAATAATTTTCCCTCGGGAATCTGTTGGGTAAGGCAATGTATATTCCCGCCGCCGACGATAAGCTCGCGCGCAAAAACGGGTACGACTTTTCTGTCGGGGAAAAGCGTTTTTAAAATTTCGACGGCGACTTTATCGTTTTTATCTTCGAATACGGGAACGAGTACCGCAGCGTTACAAACATAAAAATTGACGTAAGACGCCGCGAGAACTTCTCCCGCTTCGCGCTCCGCTTCCCCATCCTCGAATACAAAACCCCGCACGTCGAATTCGGTAATAGTGACGGGTTTTTCCGGAAACGGAATTTTGACGACTTTAAGTCCCGCATTCCGAAGAACTTCAAGATTCTCTTTACAGCGTCTGTTCTGTTCTCCCTCTTTGTCCGTCCAGCCGAGCACGACTGTGTTTTCATCCGTAAAAGCGCAGATATTATCGACGTGCCCGTTGGTTTCGTCACCGCATACTCCGTACGGCAACCATATAACTCGGTCTGCGCCGAGATATTCTTTCAGCTTTTTTTCTATTTCTTCTTTGGAAAGCGAGGGATTGCGCCCCTTGCTCAGCAAACACTCTTCGGTAGTTATCAAAGTACCTTTGCCGTTGGAATGAACGGAACCGCCTTCAAGTACGAAAGGATGAGCATTATAACAAACGTAACCTTTTCTTCGGCAAAATTCCGCTGCGAATGCGTCATCATCTGCATAGTCTGCATAAAGCCCGTCGTATTCACCGCCCCAGGCGTTAAAACTCCAATCGACACCGCGCACCGCACTTTTGTCCGTAACAAACGTAGGCGCCATATCTCTTGCCCAACAATCGTTGGTTTCTATTGAAATAAGCTCAACCGCGCCCTTATAGATAAGCTCCGAAAGATATTTTTCCGCGCTTGTGTGACTATTTTCGGATACGGCAACGTATACTTTCTCTCCTTCGGCTACTACGCGTATCAATTCCGCAAACACGGGTCGCGCGTATTTCGCGCCGTAAGTCCAGCTTCCGCCGCGCTCGCACCAAATCATCACGGTTGCCCTATGCGGCTCAAATTCTGCCGGCATATAAAATCCGTCTCTTTCAGGCGTCGTCATAATCTACTCTTAAAATCGGCGTAACCGAATTGTTTAATTATATCGAAATCGTTGCCGCGCTTTCTCACGATAGCGGGTAAAGGCATTCCGTTGAATGTATTGTTTTTCACCATTGTATATATTGCCATATCTCCAAACGTCAATATATCGCCCTCTTCGAGCTTTTCGTCAAAAGAATAATCACCTATTACGTCACCCGCAAGACAAGTCACGGAAGAAAGTCGGTAAGTGAACTTTTTTTCACCCGCTTTACCGCTGTCTTTAAGCGGCGGACGATAAGGCATTTCCAAAACATCCGGCATATGGCACTCGGCAGAGCTGTCCAAAATGGCGATTCTAATACCGTTTTCTACAATTTCAAGTACCTTTGTATACAGATAACCCGCGTCGAGCGCAACCGCTTCTCCTGGCTCCAAATATATCTGTACCCCGTATTTATCGGAAAGACGGAGTATTTCGCGCTCCAACAAAGGAATGTTATAGCCCTCTTTGGTTATATGGTGACCTCCGCCGAGATTGAGCCATTTCAGTTTTCCGAAATACTTGCCGAACTTGTTTTCAAACGCCGCGACTGTCGCCGCGAGGTCTTCCGCGCCCTGCTCGCAGAGCGTATGGATATGAAATCCGTCCAGTCCGCCAAGTATGCTTGCGTCGAAATTTTTCTCCGTTACGCCCAGTCGCGAAAATTCCGCGCAAGGGTCGTATATTCCGCCGTTCTGCGTGGAGTATTCGGGATTGATACGCAAACCTATGCTCGCCTTTTTTGCACGCGGAGAGAATTTTTTGAACTGCGCAACCGAGTTAAAGACTATGTGGTCGCATATTTCGGCGATTTCTTCAAAATCGCCGTCCGAATAGGCGGGACAAAAAACGTGATTTTCGCCTTTCATTTCCTCGTGCGCGAGTTTTGCCTCGTAAAGCCCGCTTGACGTTGTTCCGCCGAGATACTCCGAAATAAGCGGATAAAAAGCGTAACAGGAAAACGCCTTCTGCGCAAGAAGAATTTTACATCCGGTACGCTTTTGCACGCCGTTAAGAATTTCAAGATTTTTTTTAAGCCTCTCTTCGTCGATTACATAACAAGGAGTGGGCAATCGGGAAAAATTCATAAATTTATCAGATTATTTTTCGGATTCCTCGCTACGCTCGGAATGACATAGTCACAAGGGCGCTCGGAATTAAAAATCAGTCCACAAGCACGGGGTTTTCAACCGCTACCCAGGGCAATCCGTACTTATTCAACGCTTCCATATAAGGGTCGGGGTCAAACTCTTCGCAGTTATATACGCCCGCTTTATTCCATATGCCCTTTACAACCAACATAGCGCCAATCATAGCGGGTACGCCGGTAGTATATGAAATGGCTTGCGAGCCGACTTCCCTGTAACATTCCTGATGGTCGCAGATATTGTAAATATACAAAGTTTTCTTTTTACCGTCTTTATAGCCCGTAAAAATACAGCCTATATTGGTTTTACCCTTTGTTCTCGCGCCCAAAGTTGCGGGGTCGGGCAAAAGCGCTTTCAAAAACTGAATGGGCACAATCTCTTTACCCTCGAATTCTACGGGCGCGGTGGAGAGCATCCCCACGTTTCCAAGGCAGTTCATATGCTGAATGTAGCTTTGACCGAAAGTCATAAAAAAGCGTATGCGCTTTACTCCCTTGATATTTTTTGCGAGACTTTCTATCTCTTCGTGATGAAGGAGATACATATCTTTTTTGCCCACGCCGTCGAAATCGTATTCACGCTTGATTTCAAGCGGCTTAGTTTCAATCCATTTTCCGTTTTCCCAGTAAGAACCGTTGGCGGACACTTCTCGTAAATTGATTTCGGGATTGAAATTGGTTGCGAAAGGATACCCGTGGTCACCGCCGTTACAGTCGAGGATGTCAATAGTTTCAATTGTATCGAAATAATGTTTCTGTGCATACGCGCAGAAAACCTGCGTAACCCCGGGGTCGAATCCGGTCCCGAGAAGAGCGCATAAGCCCGCTTTTTTGAATTTATCGTTGTACGCCCATTGCCAGGAATAGTCGAAATAAGCCGTAAATCCCTTTTCCTTTACTCGTTTTTCGTAGATTTTTCTCCACTCGGGATTTTCGGTATCTTCGCACTCGTAATTTGCAGTATCGATGTAATGCACTCCGCATTCGAGGCATGCGTCCATAATAGTCAAATCCTGATAAGGAAGCGCCACATTGAGAACTGCCGCAGGTTTAAACGAATCGATAAGAGCGACTAACTCTTCTTTATTGTCGGCATTGACCTTTGCCGCGGAAAGCGAAGCCGCCGTCTTATCCTTTATTTTTGCAATTAAATCCTCGCATTTTTTAACGGTGCGGCTTGCAATCAGAATTTCCGAAAATGTCTCGTCAACCTGACAACACTTCTTTATCGCAACCTGTGCCACGCCGCCGCAACCTATAACCAAAAGTTTCATTTCTGTTCTTCGACCTCCTTTAACAGTTCCTCGACGTACTTCGGCAACCCGAATGCGCCCATATGAAGATTGGTTGTATAATATTCCGTTTCTATGCCCCTCGCATTCCATTTATCCGGCTTGAAATCGCGCAGAGGATGATATTTTTTGCTTGCGAAACCGAAGAGCCAGTAACCCGAAGAACATGTCGGGATATGCGCCTGATACACTTTGGAAACGGGAAAGCACTGATAAACTTTCTGATGCATCTTTTTGCATTCCGCTTCGTCCTCGTCATAGAACGGGCTGCCGTGCTGATACACCATTATTCCGGTATCGTTGAGCGCTTTATAGCAGCTCCCGTAAAACTCTTTCGTAAAAAGCCCCTCGGTGGGACCGAACGGGTCGGTTGAATCGTTGATGATAAGGTCGTATTCGCCCACTTTACCGCGAATGAATTTCAGACCGTCCTGAATATAGAGGTTTACGCGCTTATCGTTAAGCCCCTCGGCAGTTTCGGGGAAGAATTTTTTGGAAACGTATACGAACATTTCATCCTCTTCCACCACGTCTATCCGCTCGATTTCGGAATAGCGGCAAAGTTCCTTTGCAACTCCGCCGTCGCCGCCGCCTATGACAAGCACGTTTCTGACTTTGGGGTGAACCGCCATAGGTACATGCGCTACCATTTCGTCGTAAATGAACTCGTCCTTCTCGGAAAACACGACTTCTCCGTCAAGACTTATGAATTTACCTAAGTCCTCGCTGTCGAAAACGTCTACCTGCTGTATATCGCTTTTTTCCGAAAACAGCTGTTTTTTGACCCTTATATTAAGTTTGATGTTCGGCGTATGGATATCCGAAAACCACATTTCCATAATTTTTTCTCCCGATATGAATGTCAGAGCTTTCGATTCGGGCGAACCTATTTTAAAACATTGAGGTTATTGACCTCGAAGTCCTCGGTACCCTGCATCGAACAGCCTTTGGCTTTTGCATAAACTATATATTCTATCACGTCTTTTGTGATGAGTTCGCCCGGAGCGAGAATGGGAATTCCCGGGGGATAACACATTACGAATTCCGTGCATATTTTTCCCTCCGCCTCTTTAAGCGGAAGCGAAACCTTTTCCGAATAAAACGCTTTTCTCGGAGGCACCGCCACTTTCGGAGTGATATATTCCGCCGAAAGCATACCGGCTTTATCTCTCTTGTAAAGTCTGCGCATATCGTCCAAAGCGCCGACAAGCCGCTCTATATCCTGCGGTCTGTCGCCTATGGAAATGTAGGCAAGAATGTTCGATATATCGCCGAACTCTATCTGTATGTCGTACTCGTCGCGGAGTATATCGTAAACCTCGATTCCCGCAAGTCCCAAATCTCTCGTATAGACAGCCAGTTTCGTCACGTCGAAATCATAAACGGACGTGCCGTTTATAAGCTCCTTGCCGTAAGCGTAATAATCGCCTATGCCGTTTATTTCGTCGCGGGCGTAACTTGCAAGCGCCATTACCTTTTTAAAGAACTTTTCGCCGTTGAGCGCAAGATTTCTGCGGGAAATATCCAAGCTCGCCATTAAAAGATATGAAGCGCTTGTCGTCTGAGTCAGATTGATAATCTGCCTCACATGGTCCGCGTTCATGCTCTCTCCCAAAAGAAGTATGGAACTCTGGGTAAGACTTCCCCCCGACTTATGCATTGAGACCGCGGACATATCGGCTCCCGCCGCCATTGCGGAAACGGGCAAATCGTCGTTAAATGAAAAATGCGTGCCGTGAGCTTCGTCGGCGAGAACTTTCATGCCGTGCGAATGAGCAAGTTTTACTATTGTCCTTATATCGGAACATATTCCGTAATAAGTCGGATTATTGACTAGCACCGCTACCGCGTCGGGGTTGTCTAAAATGGCTTCCTCAACCTTTTTCGGTTCCATTCCGAGAGAAATACCGAGCTTTTTATCCGTTTCGGGATTTACGTATACGGGAATAGCACCGCATAAAATAAGCGCGTTTATAACGCTCTTGTGAACGTTGCGAGGCATGATAATTTTATCCCCCTCTTTACAGTTGGATAAAATCATGCTCTGAACGGCAGACGTGGTACCGCCGACCATAAAAAACGAATGTGATGCGCCGAACGCCTCTGCGGCAAGCGCTTCCGCCTCTCTTATAACCGACGACGGATGACACAAATCGTCAAGCGGCTTCATGGAATTCACGTCAAGCCCCACGCATTTGTCGCCAAGTAATTCGACGAGTTCGGGATTACCCCTGCCGCGTTTGTGTCCGGGCACGTCGAACGGAACAATTCTTTTTTTTCTGAAACTTTCAAGCGCTTCGTACAGCGGCGCGCGTTTCTGCCGTTCGTACATACCGAACCCTCCGAAGTAAAAAAGACGACCCTCTGATGGTCGTCTCAACGCAATATGCGCCGTTGCGCATATATAAATACGTTTTTTTGAATTAATCTTTCAGAGTCTATACAGCAAATACTTTTACTACTCTTATTGACCGTTTCACAAGTGACGCCTCAAAGGCTTGATTATAAAGTAATCAACTTATAAAATTTGAGCTTTTAACTCAATCAATAATGCGGCTTTGCCGCGTGATATTTGCATTGACACCGAAAGCGCCGTGCGATGGTTTGATTATATATTAAATATAATCGCTTGTCAATTGTTTTTGATTATATTTGATTTTACCGCTCCAAAAAATCCGACAAAATTCTCATAACCTCGCCGTCCTCTTCCGTCGCGGCGCGGTAATCGAATTCCCCGAAATACCGACGCTTCTGCTCTTCCGTCATTCTTCCCGCCGCTAAAATATGCTGCATAAGCTCGGCGAGTTTTTCTTCCGCCGCTACGGTATTATAAGGATTGTGCGCTTTTCCCCGGGCGATGTATCCGGTTATGTTTTCTCCTTCCGCCGCATAAAACGCCGCGGATTCCTTACCTACTATACCGTCTTTATCACCGTGTATTATTAAAGTCGGCGTTCCGTTTTTTTTCGCACACTCCGCCGCGTCCGTGTTACCCTTGCAGCGGAATTTAAACGCATAAACCAAACACAGGAAACGATAAATAAGCGAGGCGACCATCTTAGGCATTAATTTTGCCATATAGTCCAGCACTACCTTTGCAGGCGTAGACGGCGCGCTTATCGCAACGACTTTGTCAACCTTAGTCTCCGCGGAAGCGCAGAGCGCCGAATATGCACCCCAACTATGTCCCACAAGAAAAAGTTTATCCTCTGGAAACTTGGCTTTGACATAATCAACGGCGGCGACGGCGGTTTTGACACCCTCGTACATTCCTCCGATATTTTTTCCGTCGGAAAGGTTACAGCCTTTGGAATCTACGGCAACCACTTTGTAACCGCAGTTACAGAAATACGCTATTTCGTTTATATAAGCTACATGTCCCGGTCCCATACCGTGACAGAAAACCACCGTTCCGTTTTTTTCGGAAACCAGTTCATTGCGGTATATACAGCCTCTCAGTTTATTTTTTTCGCTTTTCAGTTCGATATTTTCACTCGTCAAAGAAAAATCGTCGGCAGTAAAATATTTCAAGAGCGGGTTTTTGTCGCAACGTTTCCCGAATGCGATTTTATCGCACGCAAAGGCAAGCGTGAAAAACACGGTACAGAAAAACACGACCGTACAAATTACGACGATTAAAATTATTATTAAGGTATCCATAACATTTTAAAAGCGACGGACAAAGTCCGCCGCCAACCTTTTAAACAGTGTATTTGTCTTCGAGCGCGGGAGCCTCGTCCATCTCTTTCTTCTGCGCTTCGTAACCTTTTTTGCCGAGCAAAGCGAAAGTCGCCTTTTTGCCGTTTTCCACGCCGGGCTGATTGAAAGTATTGATATTCAGAAGCGCGCCGGTATAAGCGGTCTGCATTTCCAGAAGGAACATAAGCTGACCTAAAGTAAACGCGTTTACTTCGGGCATTACGATTGTATAATTCATTCTGCCCGCGCGCATAAGCGCGTAAGCCGTAGCTTTGTTTTCAGCCTGAATAAGCTCCTGCATAGTATGTCCGCCGAGGAAACCCACGTCGGGAATATCTTCCAGCCCGTGAGCTATGGGCATTTCGGTACCGTATTTTTCAACCGAAATAAACGTTATAACTTTGTCGTAGGGTCCTTCGATATACAGTTGAACCTGCGAATGCTGGTCGGTTACACCAAGACTCTTTACGGGCGTGGTACCCGCATTGACTTTATTGCCGGCATAGTCGACCGCCTTTCCGAGCGATTCCGCCCAAAGCTGACAGTACCAGTCCGCCATAAGTTTGAGATTATCCGAATAAGGCATAAGCACATTTATATTCTTGCCCTGCAACATCGTAACGTACTGCAAAGCGGCGCAGGCAAGCGCGGGGTTTCTGGATATGCTCGGTTTCGAGCAAAGTCCGTCCATATAAGCCGCTCCCGCAAGCATACCCTTTATATCGATTCCGAGTACCGCCGCGGGAAGAAGCCCTACGGGGCAAAGCTCGGAAAATCTTCCGCCAACTCCGTCGGGCAGAACGTACTTTTTGAACTTTCCGCCGAACTTTTCGTCGATTTTAATAAGGTTTCCGCGCGACGCGTCCGTCGTCAGTATCATATTGTCGGTAAGGTTGACACCGCGTTTTTCCAAAATATCGGAAATTATAAGAAACTGAGCCATCGTCTCGCTCGTAGCGCCCGATTTGGAGATTACGTTAAAACAGGTCTCTTCGGGAACTATGACGTCGAGAAGCGCCTGCATTCTCACGGGGTCAACGTTATCTTCCACATAGAATTTGGGACCGCCGCGCTTTTTGGGCGGAAGTTCGTTATAGTGGAGATGTTTGAGCGCGTTGAACGCCATAATGGGACCGAGCGCGCTTCCTCCTATACCGAGAACGACGAAATACTTGAATTTCTTTCTTACCTGTTTTGCGGTCGCAATAATATCGGCGACTATTTCGTCCTGATTATAAGGAAGCTCCGTCCACCCCATATAGAGTTCGTCTTTTCCGCGGTTGGCTGCGACGTATTCGAACGCCTCTTCGGCTTTTCCTTTAAGAGCTCTGAGTTCGGAATCTTTAATTCCCCTTTCCCCGAGAGACCTTGCCATCATATAATTATAGTCTACTTTCACGCGCATTGCGTTGCGCCATTCTTTGGTTTTATACCCCATAAATATCCTCCGTCGATGCCGGACGACAGTACGCCCGAATATTAACGGATTTATTATACTTTATATTAATTAATTAGTCAACGATTGAGTCAAAAAGTTTTCGATGTAAACATAATTTACGGCTTTTACGGCATAAACGCGTTAAACACTTGCAAAAACTTTTGTTTGTATAGTATAATTCGTATATGTCATACGAACTGACGGCGGACCAGCTTACCGCCGAAAAGTTAATAGAAGATTGGTTTTTTCACTCCGAAAAACAATTTTTCGTACTTGCCGGATACGCGGGAACGGGCAAAACCACTCTTTTAAAACATACGGTAACCGAAATTTTGAACCTTGTGCCGGACGAAAGCGCGGCTTTCATAACTCCGACCGGAAAAGCCGCCACCGTTCTCATACGCTCGGGAATTCCCGCCTGCACTCTGCACAAACTTATCTATCAATCGCTTACAGAGGAACAGGAAGTAGACGTAAACGGTAAAAAAATTACCGTGGAAAAACTTTTTTTCAAGCGCAGGGACAGCATTGAAAAGAAAATAAAACTTATAGTGCTTGACGAGGCCTCTATGGTTTCGGACGAAACATTATATGACTTGTCCGGTTTCGGCGTTAAACTTCTTATTTGCGGAGACAACGCGCAGCTTCCTCCCGTCGAAGGGTTAAACGGTTTTCTTAAAACGCCCGACTTTACTCTTAAAACAATCGTAAGACAACAACAGGGCAATCCCATTATAGAACTTGCCGCACTGGCACGCGAAGGGAAATATATTCCTTACGGAAATTACGGCGGTTGCGTCACTGTTACAAGCAAACGACTGTTCAACGGCGATAAGAGAATAAAGGCGCTTTTCAAAGCGGACCAGATAATATGCGGAATAAACAAAACGCGCGTACAGCTCAACGAAGAAATACGTAAATTACTCGGGCGCGGTCCTTTCCCCGAAAGCGGCGACAAACTGATTTGCACGCAGAATAACTGGGAAACATATATCGACGCGGAAATGCGTTTCAACTTAGTCAACGGAATAATCGGAGAAATCTACTCTCCTTTTTATCTTAACGGACAGAGCATAGGTTTCACCATGTTCAAACCCGACTTTCTCGAAGATTTCTGTCCAGAAGCGCTCCCTTTCGACACGGGAATCTTCGAAGACGGATACTACCGCTACAAACGCGGAGATTATTTTGAAAAATTCGACGAAAACGGCGAAGCCGCGGGAGCGTTTACGCTGAACAGATTCGAATACGGTTACTGCATTTCCTGCCACAAAGCACAAGGCAGCGAATTCGACAACGTGATAGTTTTCGACGAGAGTTACGCTTTCAAAGAAGATAAAAACCGTTGGCTTTATACGGCAATTACCCGCGCAAAGAAAAAACTGATAATACTCAGATAGCGGTATTCACAAAAATTTCCGCAACAAAAAGCCCGATTTCCGAAGTAATGCTTTTAATTCCGAATTAAAATAATTCGGAATTTTTTGTCCTAATGTGATTTCAGACATTCAGAACCTTTTCACCGCCAGCGTTTTTTATTTTTCGCATTTTTGTCATCCCATACTTATCAAACCGAGCATTCTCAGTCTTCCCGAGCGGGGTTCTCGTCATCCCGAGCAGGTTCCTCGTATCCGGGTTCCTCGTCATCCCGAGCTTTGCGAGGGACCCTTCACTGCGTTCAGAGTGACAGCTCGTATATCACTTTTCGGCAGCCTCAGGGTGACAGCCCGGATGTCATTCCGAGGAATCTGACGTTTTGCTCCTATCGACTCATCAAAAAACGCCGCGAGATAATTTATCGCGCGGCGTTTATAAATTTTTATGAGTTCTTCGGATAATATTAAATATCTTCCGTTTCAGAAGCGGCGAGGATGGTACGCGCAACTTCGGCGGCATTCTTACTGCCTATCACGCTTGCGCCCATATCTATAGCGCCGCTCATTTCGACGATTGAGGAAATACCCTCCGCTTTAATTACGCACTTATCTTTGACCGCCGACTGCACCGACGCAAGCATTTCCGATTCGCTGCCGCCGTGATAAGCGCCCGAAGAAGTTTTCACGGAGTTTACTCCGCAATCGACGGCAATCTGGCAAACTTTCGCAATTTCGTTTTTCGTCAAAAGAGGACACTCCAAATCTACGCGCAACGCGTGTTTTTTTGTTGCCGCACGCAATTTTTTAAGTTCTTTTTTTACATACGCGAAATTTCCGCCGCGAACGTGAGCAACGGGAACTGTGACTTCCACTTCGTCCGCACCGTCTTTTATCGCGCGTTTTGCGGCTTTGACCTTGATGTCGGTGGTATCCCCTCCGTGAGGGTAGCCCACACATGCGACAAGTCTGCATTTTCTTTCCGGTCCGAGATAAACCGCGCACTGTTTTACAAAACAGGGAAGAACGCAGAGTCCGCCGAGAGAAAGAGCGCTTGCATCCGCGCAGGCGCTTTTAAGTACGCCTACTCCCGCCGTGACTTCCGCAAGATTGTATTCGAGTTTTTTTATCTGAGCCCGCGCAGCCTCGGCATTGATTTTCCGTCTGAACTGAGAAAACAGTTGTTTTTCGTTAGGTGAAAGCGTATTGAACTGAACCGAATCCATAAATTTACCTTATCTCCCAAAAAACTTTATATTATCACAAATTATTTACGCTGAAAACGATTAAAATGTGATTATGTTTATAGGAATACTGTATTTGTTTTTGACGTTTTTGTTCTGTTTTATTCTGGTGGTTTTAATCAAACTTGCTTATCTGGGAATTTGTTCGCTTAAAAAGCCTGTCGAAGAGGTAAAAAAACCGACCCCGAAAACGGAGCCGGTGTATTACATTGTAGAAAAAAAGCGGGCAAGAAAGGCAAACTATTCCGAACCGAAAGAAATTCAGTTCAAAAAATAATTCAGTCTTCGTATTTAACCAGATTCTCCCCGTCCTCCCACAATCTTTCGAGATTGTAGAAATCGCGCTCTTCGTCGCCGAAAATATGCACTATAACGTCAGTGTAATCTAGAACAGCCCATCTGCCCTCGCGCAAGCCTTCGCTTCTGCGCGGGGTTAAATTTTGCTGTTTTTTCATAATTTCTTCAAGATTTTCGGCAAGCGACTTTACATGCGTCTTGGACGTGCCGCCAGCCACCACAAAATAGTCGCAAAGACTTGTCTTATGTTCCACGGCAATATAAACTATGCCTTTTGCCTTTTTTTCGGAAAGACATTTACATATAAGCGATACTTTTTCTTTACTGTTCATAATTCTCCTTCATATACAAGTATGCGCGTTCGGTCAGAGGATAAACCTCTCCTCCCGTCGCTTTAAGATGTTCGAGTTGGTTTTTCAAAGCAGCCATAAAGCATTCGTCAATATCGCGCCTGAATATTTTCCTCAATTTTTCCACGCCGTCGAAATCCCTGCCCTCTTCAAGCAAATCGGCAAGAAATATCAATTTTTCAAGACCGCTCATATTCTCTCTGCCGCTCGTATGATAGCGGACCGCGTTCAGGATACCCTCGTCGCGCACTCCGAAAACATGTTCCGCAACGTATGCTCCGCCGTACTGATGCATAACTGGGTCGGGCACGTTTTGCGGAGGAATAAAGCCTTTAAGCTCCTCGGCGCCCGAACCCAGATATTTTGCGCAGTCGTGCAACGCCGCGGCGATTACAGCGTCCTCTTCGAATACGCGCACTCTGCCGCAATTTTCGGCGGCGAGAACGGCTACGCCCACCGTGTGCCGCCAACGCTCTTCGGTAAGATATTTTTTTACTTTGCCTATTCCCGGAATTACGTAAATTTTTCCGTCGCGCAAAAACAGACGGACTTTTTCGGGTACCAGTCCCGCCGTATCCTCGCCCAGAGCGGCAAGAACGCGTATGCGCGTGGAGCTCACGGCTTTTCCTATATAATCTATCGTGACGATTTCGCTTCTGAAATCGGAACGGAATTTTAATATTGCCGTTTTCAGCGCCCTTTCATCCTCGCGGGCGCAAACCGCAAGCGTTGCGCACTTCAATATTTCTTCGGGCTCCCGCCAGAGTGAAAAACTCTCCAACATATCGGCGCCGATTATGAAATAAAGCTCGTCATCTTTGAATAACTTTTTAAAATGCCTGCAAGTAAGATATGAGTAACTGACTCCGCCACGCTTTATTTCGTAATCGGAAACCTCGGCGCAGGGAATATCCGCAAACGCGAGACGACACATTTCCAACCTGTCTTTCGCGCGGGCGATGAGTTGTCCGCTTTTATGCGGCGAACGGAAAGTAGGCATAATTATCAGCTTATCCAATTCAAGCCGTTTTACCGCGGCAATTGCTATATTTACGTGTTCGTTGTGCACAGGGTTGAAAGCCCCGCCGTATATTGCGATTCGCATAGTATAATTCTATAAATTCCGTCAATAAACCTATTATGAAAAGATTGAATCTGCCGCTTATACTGGACACGTTGTTTGCCGGCATCTGCGCCTTCCTGCTGTTTTTTACCGTCATTCGCTTTTACACGAAAAACGCCGTGGTCGGACTCGTGTTCGGGTTGTCCGCGTGCGTTCTGTTCGGAGCGCTCGGCTTTCTGTACATAAGCAATTCTCAGGACAAAAAACTTCTTCTGTCGCGAGACGAAAAACAGAAAAAACTTCTTGCGCTTCATCTCTCGCTCTCCTCGGACGATTATATAAAAAATCTTCTGAAAAAATGCCTCGGAGAAGACAGTAAAATACGCGGCAAACGCATTATATGCGGGGAGCAAACATACTTTTTCGACTTCAAAATGCAGCCGCTGTCCGAAGACGACGTAGCAAAAATAATCAAATACAAAACGGAAAACGAAAAAATAATTTTCTGCACGAAAGCCTCACCCGAAGCGCACGTTCTCGCAGAAAATTTTCTTATAAAAATAAAAGGCATAGACGCTGTTTATCCGCTTTTGAAAGACAAGGAGTTGCTGCCCGAAAAATACGTTTACGAGGGCGCCGCGAAAACGGGTTTTTTTAAAAAAGTAAAAGCTCGCTTTACAAGAAAGCTCTGCGCTCCTCTGTTCTGGTCGGGCGCGGCGCTTCTGGCTTTGAGCTATTTTACTTATTTTCCCATCTACTATATCGTGAGCGGAAGCATAATGATTATACTTGCCGCTGCCGCCATGATATTCGGAAAGTCTTAAAGCTCGATATGTTCGACGTCTTTCCTCTTCGACTTTCTGTACAATACGGCTTTTCTTCCTATTACTATCACACATTCGGCGTTGAGCCTTGCCGCAAGTTCTCTGCCGACATCCTGCGGTTCTCCCTCGGCGTTTTCCAGAATACTTATTTTTATAAGCTCGCGTTTTTCAAGACAATCGGAAAAACCGAGAAGCATATTTTCGCCTATTCCGTCCTTGCCGACCTGCCCTATCGGGGAAAGATTCGCGGCAAGGGCTTTTAATTTACTGCGTTGTTTCGATGTAAGCATATTTTTCCTCAGAGTATCACGGTATGAAGTCGAATTCGACTTCGCCTATAGAAACGGTATCGTTTTCCTTGATTCCCATTTCCAGAAGTTTGGATATAACACCCTTTTCGCGCAGTATTTTCTGAAAATACGCCATCGAATCGGGGTCGTTCAACACTACGTTGCGGCAGAGCATGTCCACAAGGTCGCCGACGACAAAGTACACTCCGCCGTCCGTATAAATTTCAAAACCGAGGTTTCCGCTCTTCCTGTAAGTAAAAGATTCGTCGCTTTCCACCCGCGCAACGGGAGGAAGCTGCGATAATTTCGCAAAAATTCCCGCGACAAGTTCTTCGAGCCCTTCGCCGCTGACCGCGGTGACGGGATATATTTCATATTTGCGCCCGTACTTCTTTTTAAAAGATTTGACGTTTTCTTCCGCGCCGTACACGTCGCATTTGTTCAACACGATTATCTGAGGAAGCGACGCGAGTTTTTCGCTGTAATCTTTGAGCTCGGCGTTGATTTTAATGAAATCATTCAAAGGGTCGCGCCCTTCCGTACCCGAAATATCGATAACGTGCACAAGCATACGGGTGCGCTCGATATGCCTCAGAAAATCGTGACCTAGCCCCGCGCCCTCCGCGGCGCCCTCTATGAGTCCGGGAATATCCGCCGCGACAAACGAATTATCGTAATATTTCACGACGCCGAGGTTTGGCGAAAGCGTAGTGAAATGATAATTGGCGATTTTGGGCTTTGCTGCGGATATTTTCGACAACAACGTGGACTTACCGACATTGGGAAAACCTATTATTCCCGCGTCGGCAATGACTTTCAGTTCCAATAAAAGAACGTGCGGCTCCGTTTTTTCGCCTTTTTGTGCAAAATTGGGAGCATGTCTTCGCGAAGTGGTAAAACGGACGTTGCCTTTGCCGCCTCTTCCTCCTTCCGCGATTAGCTTTTCCTCGCCGTCGCAGAACATATCGGCAATAACGGTTCCCGTCTCGTAATCTTTCACCACCGTACCGAGCGGAACTTTTATCACAACGTGTTCTCCGCCGCGCCCGAAACATTTATTGCTTCCGCCGCGTTCGCCGTCTCCCGCAAAATATTTACTTATATAACGAAACGACAGTAAATCGTTGACGTTCTTGTCCGCCCTTATATAGATGTTGCCGCCGTTGCCGCCGTCGCCGCCGTCCGGTCCGCACGCAGGCTTACCTTTGAACGACTTGAACGAATTCATTCCGTCGCCGCCGTCACCCGATTTTACGGTTATTCTAACTTTGTCGGTAAAGACGTTTCTGTCAGCCATTTTTATACCTTGAAATAATTTCTTCGTTACAAGAAGTGCTATTGAATATCGCCGCCACATCCTCAGGCGACGCATCTTTACAAAGCTCCGCGCGGAGCGCCCTGGCTGTTCTCAGTTCGTCGGCAGTCAAAAGCACTTCCTCCCTGTCCGCGCAACTCTTCAAAATATCGACCGAGGGAAAAACCCTGCCGGCTGCAAGAGTTCCCGAAAGCGTTAACACCATATTGCCGAGACCTATGAACTCGTTAAAAAGCGCCGCGTCCGCCGCATCCGACGACAACGTGGAAACAAGGGTGAGCGAGCCGCCCTCTTCCGCGTTGCAGGCACATCCAAGAATATCCTTGATTTCCTCCACTCCCGCGGCAGGTCTGCCCTGACTGCGGTAAGAGCGGTACAGTCTAGTTATTCCGTCAAACAAAACGACCACGTCCTTCCCGCATTCCACTCTGCGTTTCGCGTAATCCATAGCGAGTTCCGCCGTATTTTTCGACAGTTCCGCTGGTTGCGTAAAACAGGTATCGAAAACGCGAGCCTTTACGACAGACCGCTTTATATCGGTTACAATCTCCGGCTGTTCCCCAATCAACAGAAAAACAACTTCGATATCGGCGTAATCGCGGCATATACCCAAGGCAATCTCTTTAAGAAACCTCGTTTTTCCCGATTTTGACGGCGCTGAGATTATAGCGCGCTGTCCGAGCGCCAAAGGCGCGAATAAATCGCACATTCTGCACGCGGCAGAGCCGTTACCCCCGGTATATATGCGGGTTTGCGGATATATCCGCGTTAAAGCGCCGAATTCACCGCGGCCCCGCGTTCCGTCCGTAAGCTCTCCGTTCACGAGAAAGACGTCGGTAAGACCGTATTTTTCATTATTGCTTTTACGGGAGCATCTGCACGTTATATAATCGCCGCTTCTTAAAGAATATCTTTCAACATAAGACTGATGCACGAAGATTTCACCGAGGACTTCGTCTGACACTACTACATAATCGGAGCCGTGCTTACTGAGAACGCCCGACAACGTGAGTTCGTTGTTCTCGATATTGCCGTAAGCGCTGTCACTGACGCAGCTTTTTTGCGGCATGTCTTCTCCGTAACCGAGCGCACGCGCTCTGCAACGGTTTATTTCGTCCACCAATTCCTCGTCAACCGCGGACGATTTGGGCGGAGCTCCTCTTCTCGACTGCGGAATCGGAGACACGGTTCCGCACGCTATATTCATTATAGCTTCCGTAACTCTCGATTTTTTCCCGACGGCGGGGCGGTCGACGCCGACCGCGCGGGCAACCTGTCTGAGCTCGTAAATAGAAAGTTTCTCGACTTTCGCTCTTACTCCCGACAATAATAAATCGAGTTTTTCTTCCCCCGACATCACGTTTTCCTCAGTACTATAATTTTCGTCTCGCCGTTCAAATCGCTTCTGGAAAGTTCTATGGAATTTTCTTCGCGTTCCTCCACGAACTCCTCGTCGAACAAATCTGTAAACTCGTCGACTTTGTCTATATCCAGCCTGCAGTCTTTCGTTCTGTAATGCATGGGTATAACTATGTCCGGCATTATCCTGTCGACGTATTCCTTAGCCATTTCCGCGTCAATAGTATAATTTCCACCAACCGGAATAAGCAGAACGTTGACGGGTAAAATCGTCTCTATCAAGTCGGACGAACAAGCCTCTCCCAAATCGCCGAGATGACAGACGTCTATGCCGTCCATTCTGAACTTGAAAATAATATTCTCTCCGCGTTTTTTTCCGCGGCACTCGTCATGAAAACTCTTTATCGAATTGATTTCGACGCCCGGCAGGTCGTGACCGCTCTCACCGTCTATGACGACGGGACCGCCGCCGACAGAGAAAGCCGCGTCATGGTCGTAATGGCGGTGGGAAAGCGTAACCGCATCCGCCGAAACTTCGGGCATCGGATAGCCAATCTCCGCGGAATACGGGTCGCAAACAACGGATGTGCCCGTACTCTCCGTGAGTTTGAAACATGAATGACCGAGATACTCTATTTTCATCTTTTCTCCTGAATTACCGCGGCGGTGATTTCAAGCGTAAAATCTTCCCCGCCGATATTGTAAATAAGTTTTAAATTTATTCCCCCGCCTGTTTTCGCAAGCAGAATTTTTTTCGTATAAACGGGAAAAGTCCCGCAAAGTCCGTCGTCGCCCAGAGAACAGGATGTCTCTTCGCCTTCGGAAAAACGCATATCGAGCGCCACGCTTCCGCGGCGGCGGTTAAAAACCTTGCCGTCGGAATACGACAGGAAGCATTTATCCCCGTCCGTTTCATAGGTAAGAGAGAACGAATTATCCGATATTTCCAGTTCTCCAATCGATAAAAAACATCCGTCAGGACTTCCGTTGTCAAAAGTTATTTCGCACTTCATAATGAGTATAACATATTTTTAAAAAAATTACTTCAATTTTGTAATAAAAATATCGGAGTTTTGAACTGTTTTTTTGCTCTCTTCGTACAACACCCTGCCGCGGGCGAGAACTTCGCGGAGTTTTTCACCGTCGCCGTCGTCAATCGCACACTTGATTTCGTTAAGAGATGCCGTTAATGTTCCGATTTTTTCCGAAACGTTGCTGCTGTTTTCCATAAATAATTCCGCCCACATGTTTTCGTCGACACCCGCAATTCTCGTCATATCCTGAAAACTTCCGCCAGTAAAGCCGAGGCAACAGTCTATCTCTCCGTCTTTGACGTATGCGTTGGACAGAACGTGCGCAAGCTGGGACGTGTAAGCTATTTTTCTGTCGTGAATTTCCGCGGAGCATTCCACTATCGTGCCGAACCCCATTTCCGCAACGAGCTTTTTCACCGTTTCATAAGCGGCTCCGTCCGTAAACGCGTTTTTCGTTATTATCATACTCGCACCGTCGAAAAGGTCGGCGCACGCGTTTTCTATGCCCGAGACCTCTTTACCCGCCATAGGATGGCAGCCGACAAAACGGAAATTCCGGGGACGGGAGAAAACGCCGTCTTCCACAAACTTTTTTACGCCGCAAATATCGGAAACAATCGCCCCGTCCTTGAAAACGTTGCCGTTAATAAATTCCAGGGTTGCTTTCGGCGGAAGGGCGACGAACACAAAATCGTAACTTAGTAAATCTTCCGCTTTACGGTCGATAATTGCATTATTCAAAGCATATTCAAGGGGTAACGCGGAACGATTACAGCCGTCAACCTCATATCCGGCGCGCTTTAACGCCAGAGATAAAGAGCCGCCTATTATTCCGAGACCCGCAACGCAAATTTTCATATTAATTTCCTGAACCGTTGAATCGTTATTTAGATTATACCACTTTTCAGCCGACAATACAATCAAATATTCCGAACATTTTTTATGCTTCGAATCATATAAAATCAACATTTTAAAAATGCGCTTTAAGGATATTTTGGTCTGTACTTAATTATAAATTTCATTGACTTTTCCGTCGAGGTATTCTATAATGATTAAGTAAAAAAATATTTAAATCCGAAGGAGTTTACAACTATGAACAAAATGTCCGTAAAAGACCTTAAAAACCTCAAAGGCAAAAAGGTTCTTGTGCGTTGCGATTTCAACGTTCCGATGAAAGACGGCGTTATCACCGACGAGAACAGAATAAAAGGTGCTTTGCCCACCATAAAATATCTGCTCGAAAACGGCGCGCGCGTTACCCTCTGCTCGCACATGGGCAAGCCCCACTCCATTTTTTCCGAAGAAGTAAAACTCAATAAAAAAGACAAGAAAAAGGTTGACGCGGGCGAAACCACCGCCGAAGCAATAATAGAAAAAGCGAAAAAGGACGAGCCTGAAAAGCTCACCCTAGCGCCCGTGGCGAAAAGACTTGCCGAACTTCTCGGCGGTAAAGTTGTTTTCGCTTCCGACGTAATCGGTCCCGACGCCAAAGCAAAGCGCGACGCACTCAAAGACGGCGAAGCCGTTCTTATAGAAAACCTCCGTTTCCACTGGGAAGAGGAAAAGAAAGACGAGAATTTCTGCAAGGCTCTCGCTTACGACGCGGAAATCTACGTTAACGACGCTTTCGGCACGGCTCACCGTTCGCACGCCTCCACCGCTGCTATCGTCGAATACGGTATCATCAAGACTGCCGTCTGCGGTTTCCTTATCGAAAAAGAACTCGAAGTTATGGCTGATACGCTGGAAAATCCCAAACGCCCGTTCGTGGCTATTCTCGGCGGTGCGAAAGTTGCCGATAAGCTCAACGTAATATCCAACCTCCTCGAAAAATGCGACACGCTTATTATAGGCGGCGGAATGGCTTATACCTTCCTTAAAGCCAAAGGCTACGAAGTAGGTACTTCCCTTCTCGACGAAGAGAAAATCGACTACTGCAAAGAAATGATGACCAAAGCCGAAAAAGCGGGCAAAGAACTCCTTCTTCCCGTAGACGCAGTGGTCGCGGCTTCTTTCCCCGACCCCATAGACGCGGAAATAGACGTAGAAACGGTTGACGCGGATAAAATTCCCGCAAATAAAATGGGTATGGACATTGGCGAAAAGACGAGAAAACTCTACGCGGAAAAAATCGCAGAAGCGAAAGCCGTCATATGGAACGGTCCTATGGGCGTTTTCGAAAACCCCACGCTCGCAAAAGGCACGATAGCGGTTGCGGAAGCGCTCGCATCCGTTTACGGAAAATGCACCACCATTATCGGCGGCGGCGACAGTGCAGCAGCAGTACAGCAACTTGGTTTTGCCGATAAAATGACCCACATTTCAACCGGCGGCGGCGCGTCTCTCGAACTCTTCGAAGGCAAAGTTCTTCCCGGCATCGCCTGCCTCAACGAAAAGAAATAAACCATATAAAAATTCAAGGGCGGGTCTACCGCCCTTTATTCGGAGATAAAAATATGAACAGAAAACCTTTTATAGCAGGAAACTGGAAAATGAATATGACCGCGGCAAGCGGCAAAAAACTCATAGAAGAGTTGAAACCCCTCGTTGAAAACGCAGATTGCGACGTAGCCCTCTGCGTTCCCGCGATACTTATACCCGAGATGGTAAAAACAGCGGCGGGCTCCAATATAAAAATCGGAGCGGAAAACGTGCACTGGGCTAAAAGCGGCGCATATACCGGAGAAATTTCAGCGGATATGCTCAAAGAGTACGGCGTAGAATACGCGATTATCGGGCATAGCGAAAGAAGGCAGTACTTCGGTGAGACCGACGAAAGCGTAAACAAACGTACGCTCACCGCACTAGAAGCGGGAATCACCCCCATAGTATGCATCGGTGAAACGCTCGAAGAGCGCGAAACGGACAAAACAAACGAAGTATTGTACCGTCAACTTAAAACGGGACTTGCAAACGTTGACGACGTTACGAAAGTCGTCATAGCATACGAACCGGTATGGGCTATCGGCACCGGCAGAACGGCAACGGACGCTCAGGCTCAGGAAACTATTGCGTTCATCCGCAAAACGATAGGCGAGCTCTTCTGCCCGAAGTGCGCGGAGAAGATTGTCATCCAATACGGCGGAAGCATGAACGCGGGAAACTGCAAGGGACTTATGGCTCAGCCCGACATCGACGGCGGACTCATAGGCGGAGCTTCTTTGAAAACCGATTTCGCGGCAATCGTAAACTACAACAAATAAGGTTATCATATGGATAAAAAAATTCCTTACGCAATAATTATCATGGACGGCTACGGACTTGCCGAAGCCGACAAAGGCAACGCGATAGCGCTCAGCGGCAGCAAAAACGTTAACGCGCTTTTAAAAAATTACCCTTCCGCCACTCTCGGCGCAAGCGGAATGAGCGTCGGTCTTCCCGACGGGCAGATGGGCAACAGCGAAGTCGGTCATCTGAATATGGGCGCAGGCAGAATAGTCTATCAGGATTTGACGAAAATCACGAAAGCGATTGCGGACGGAGATTTCTTTAAAAACCCCGTTCTCGTAAAAGCGATGGACGGCGCGAAAGTCAACGGCAAAAAACTGCATCTTTACGGACTTTTATCCGACGGCGGCGTGCACAGTCATATAACCCATCTCTATGCGCTTTTGGAAATGGCGAAAATGCGCGGGCTCAAAGAAGTGTACGTACACTGCTTTATGGACGGCAGAGACGTATCCCCTACTTCGGGCGCGGGTTTTATCCGTGACTTACAGGCTGAAATGAATAAAATCGGAACAGGTAAAATCGCCTCTGTTTGCGGCAGATATTATGCTATGGACAGAGACAACAACTGGGACAGGGTGGAAAAGGCGTACGATATGCTCACCCTCGGGGATGGAGAAAAAACTTCTTCTCCCGCCGAAGCGGTAGAGGCGAGCTATGCGGCGGGCGTGACCGACGAATTTATCAAGCCCATAAAAGTTTTCGAAGACGGAAAACCCGTCGGACTTTTGGAAGAGGGCGACAGTGTAATCTGTTTTAACTTCCGTCCCGACCGCGCAAGAGAAATAACGCGCGCGGTATCGCAGAAAAATTTCGTCGTTCCCAAGGGCACGGCATTCGACAGAAAGACGGGTTATTTAAACCCTCTTTACGTATGTTTTACCGTATACGATGCCGAATTCGAAGGGCTTGGAATCGCATTCCCCAAAACTTCTTTGGACAATACGCTCGGAGAATATCTCTCGAAACTCGGCAAAAAACAGCTGAGAATCGCGGAAACGGAAAAATACGCGCACGTGACATTCTTTTTCAACGGCGGGGTCGAAACGCCAAACGACGGCGAAGACAGGGCTCTCATCCCCTCTCCCAAAGTTGCGACATACGACCTGCAACCTGAAATGAGCGCTTACGAGGTCACCGAAAGAGTTCTCAAAGAACTTGACGGCGGCAAATACGACGTCGTAATTCTTAATTACGCAAACTGCGACATGGTATGACATACAGGCGTAATTTCTGCGGCGATAAAAGCCGTCGACACCGTCGACGAGTGCGTCAAGAAAGTCACCGATAAAATTCTTGAAATGGGCGGCGCCGCTCTGCTTACAGCAGACCACGGCAATGCGGATAAACTGCTTGCCGAAGACGGCTCGCCTTTTACCGCACACACCACCAATCCCGTTCCCGTAGTGCTCGTTTCCGATAAATTCAGGAACGTTTCGCTCCGCACCGACGGCGTACTTGCGGACCTCGCACCCACTCTTTTGCAGGTGATGGGTTTGCATGCGCCCGAGGAAATGACGGGAAAGAGTCTTATAAAATAATTAATTCTCAGGTTAGTCAAGGCGGCGCAGTAACTGCGCCGCCTTTTACGTCAATTTTTGCTTGTTTACTACGGATTCCTCGCAATTCCCGGAACGACAAAGCCTTATTTGTTTCGTTTAGTGTAATATGCATATCCCAATGAGCGATGTTTTGGCTTTGCACTAAACGTCCGAGTTCCTTCGTCATCCAGAGCTTTGCGAGGAACCCTTCGCTACGCTCAGGATGACAAAAAAGTAACTCACGGTGACAAACTGTATTTCCGAGCGATAGCGAAGAAATTGCACTGTTAATTCGTTAATTGCGCAATCCATACATCATCACAAAGCGCAATGTTTCGTTACGCTCATCATGACGGACAAGTCACCCAAAATTCTTTCGTCATTTCAGGCACTTACTTGTCATTCCGAGGCGAAGCCGAGGAATCCCGCCGATTGAGTTTTAATTTTTCAAAAATAACGAAATAATTATAACCGCGAAATAAACTCCTAAGTTTTTATTTGCCTAAAATTCAAATTTGAAATATAATAATACTGTGCTTATAAAAGAACCCGAAAAATTTTTTTCCAAAAATTATATAGTGTGCATATGCGCAATTTTCTGTTGTATACTTTGGGGCAGCGCATTTCCGTGTGTAAAGACGGGATACCGTCTGTTCCGGATAGACAGTGAAAGCATACCCTCGCTTATGCTGTTTGCAGGGGTAAGATTCACATTGGCGGGAGTACTCGTAATAGCGTTCGGTTCGGCGCTGAAACGCAGGTTTTTATTCCCCAAACCCCGCAATATATGGCGGGTAATGCTTGTCGCACTTTTCCAAACCGCGCTGCAATACACATTTTTCTATATAGGACTTTCAAACGTTTCGGGCGTTAAATCTTCCGTATTAAACGGACTAGGCGTATTCTTCACGATTCTCTCCGCCTGCTTCATATTCAGAACTGAAAAGTTTAATCTGATAAAACTCTCAGGATGTCTGCTCGGTTTCGGGGGAGTTATTCTGATAAACCTCGGGGGTGATTTTTCGTTTGATTTCACATTGCTCGGCGAAGGTTTTGTGATTTTTTCGGGGCTTTCGTCGGCAATTGCGGCGGGACTCGTCAAGATATTTTCAAAATACGAAGACACCACCGCGCTTTGCGGCTACCAGTTTTTTATAGGCGGAATAGCTTTGATAATCATAGGATTGTGCGCGGGAGGCACTATACCGCACATCGACGCGGGCGCCGCATTCCTCCTTTTATACCTTGCGTTTCTTTCCGCCTGCGCCTTTACGTTGCAGGGCTTTCTTCTCAGATACAACCCCGTTTCCAAAGTCGCCGTATTCAAAAGCACAAACCCGCTCTTCGGCGCGCTGTTCTCGGCGATTATCCTCGGGGAAAGCGAACAGCTATTCAGCTGGTTTACTCTTATCGCGCTCGTTTTAGTCTGTTTCGGCATATTCGTAATCAATAAATTCGGAGAAAAACCGTCACTTATAAAAAAATCGGAATAATTTTCCGAAAAGACGTTATTTTTGATTGAAAAAAAAGTTTTACCGTGTTATAATTTCTTAGTAAATTCGTTTTCAGAGGTTAAATTATGATTGCCAATATGTTAGCCGCGTCGGCAGGAATGAACGACGCACAATACATTGCCTATTGGATTGTCGTAACAATATGTATTATCGCTATCTTCGCAGCGGCGCTTCTCGCCATACTGCTTGTCCTCTTCCAGAAGAGCAATTCGGACGGAATTCAGGGCATAACCGCCTCAAGCGAAACTTTTTTCGGAAAGAACAAGGGACGCTCGATTGAGAATAAGCTCAAAAAATGGTCATGGATACTTCTCGGTGTAATCGCCGTACTTTCCATCGTCGTTTACGTTATGCAGCTTATCGCTCCTTAATCTGAAGTATTTTATACACAGGCGGCTTAGATTTAAGCCGCTTTTATTTATATTATGAATCTTGAACAAAGCATTTTAAACGGAATAAAAAACGGTAAGCTGACGTTTCGCACAAACCGCGATATTTTTTTCGAACTCAATTTAAAACCCTCGTCGAAAAGCGCTTTTAAAGCCGCGCTTACTTCGCTTTGCGACCGCGGACTTATAATGCGCGACAGAGATGGCGGTTACTGCACGCCCGAACAGGCGGGCGCGTTTGTGGGGACCGTACAGGGAAGCGACCGCGGATTCGCATTTATAATTCCCGAAAACGGGAATAAAGATTTCTTTGTGCCCGCACGCGCAGTCAACGGCGCTTATAATGGCGACACCGTTTTGGCCGCACGCGTCCGCGGAACAGAAGACGAAGCGTACATCGTAAAAATTCTCGGACGTTCGAATAAAAACATCGTCGGAACTCTCGAAAAAAACAAGCGGGCGGCATACGTCGTTCCCGACAACCCGCGCGAACCCGAAATATTTATACCGCTGTCTCTTACGGGCGGAGGAAAAAACGGCGATAAAGTTGTCTGTTCCATTACTTCCTATCCGCACGGAAAAGCCCCCGGCGGCAAAGTTATCGAAGTTCTGGGCGAAGGCGGCTATCTGGACGTGGAAGAAACGTCGATAATACGCAGCTATTCCCTAGAAGAAGAATTTCCGTCAGCCGTGCTTGCCGAAGCCGCAAAAGCTGCCGCGGAAAAAATTGAATTATCAAACCGAAAAGATTTGCGCGACGTCTTGATTTTCACAATCGACGGAGCGGATACGCGCGACATCGACGACGGAGTTTCTCTGTCCGTCGACGGAGAAACTTTTATTCTCGGCGTACACATTGCGGACGTGAGCCACTACGTAAAATACGGCTCGCGACTCGATAAAAACGCATACGGGCGCGGAACAAGCGTATATTTTCCCGACCGTGTTCTTCCCATGCTGCCCAAGGAACTTTCCAACGGCGCCTGCTCTCTCAATGAGGGCGAGGACAGATACGCGCTTTCCTGCATAATGCGTTTCGATAAAAACGGAAAAAGACTCGACTGCGAAATATGCGAAAGCGTTATAAACAGTCGACACAAAATGACTTATCCGGACGTTACCGCCATTTGCGAAGGAAACGAGGAGCTTTGCGATAAATTTTCGGACATACGGGAAACAGTTGAGAATATGCAGCGGCTCTGTCTTATACTCGAAGCAAGGCGAAAAAAGCTCGGTTCGGTAAATATGGACATTAAAGAAGCGCATATCTACGTAAACGACGGCGGAGAAATAGTTATTCCACCCTGCGAACAGACAATATCGCAGAGAATAATCGAACAGTTTATGGTTTCGGCAAACGAAGCGGTCGCCGAATTTCTGTCTGCAAAAAAGGCTCCCTGCCTCTACCGCGTTCACGAAATTCCAGCCCCCGAAAAGTCCGCGACCTTCCTTTCCTTTATCGGAGAACTTGGCGCACATGCACGGTTCGATACGGAGAACCCGAAGCCCGCAGACTTCCAGAAAATATTGAACGCTTCGGCGGACAAGCCGTATTATTCTGTAATAAACAAAGTTATGTTGCGAACCATGCGTAAAGCGAGGTATTCGGAGGAAAACTTCGGGCATTTCGGACTGGCTTCGGAATGCTACTGTCACTTCACCTCTCCCATCCGCAGATATCCCGATTTATTCGTGCACCGCGCGCTCAAAGAAATATTAAAAGGCGGCAACGCGGAAAAATACTCCCGCTCGGCACACGACGCGGGCATAGACTGCTCCGAACGCGAACGAATCGCCGACGAGGCGGAAAGAAAAGTTGACGACCTTTACAAACTCGCATATATGTCCGACCGTCTGGGCGAGGAATATCCCGCCACGATATCCGGCGTTACCTCTTTCGGAATTTTCTGCGAGCTCGACAACTCCATAGAAGGGCTGATACCTTTGGAAGATTTGCCGCCCGACGGTTACGAGTTTTTCGAGGAAAAGTTTCTTTTAAAAGGCAGAAAACACTCTTATAAACTGGGCGACGCCGTAGACGTAAAAGTCGTCGCCTGCGATTTGGGAAAGCTGAGAGTCATTTTCGGTCTCTGCGCAACCCGACAATAAATCAAACCGAACCTTTTGCACATATTCACCTATTTTAAGGAGCGATTATGAAACAGATTGCATACAACCGATACGCTTTATACGAATATTTCATAATAGAGAAATTCGAAGCGGGAATAGTCCTCGAAGGCGCTGAAGTCAAATCTTTAAGGGCGGGAAACTGCAACCTTAAAGACAGTTTCTGTTTTCTCAGAAACGGAGAACTTACCCTCAAAAATATGCATATTCCCGTTTACGACAAAGCGGGAGCATTTTCCACAAAGGACAGCAAGCGCGACAGAAAACTCCTTATGCACAAACGGGAAACGGACAAACTTGCGGGAAAAATAAACGAAAAAGGCTTTACCTTAATTCCGCTGTCACTCTATTTTTCGAGAAGTCTCGTAAAAGTCGAAATCGCTCTTTGTCGCGGTAAACAGAATTTCGATAAAAAACGTACAATCGCAGAACGCGACCAGAAGCGCGCGCTGGACAGAGAAATAAAAAATTACAGATAAATCATCTCATTGCAAGGTAAATTATGTCAGATTACAAAATAGAAACTTTATGCGTTCAGGCAGGCTATGCTCCGAAACAGGGGGAAGCGAGAATTCCGCCCGTCGCGCAATCCACAACATTTTTTTATCCCGAAACCAAAGCCATGGCGGACCTTTTCGATTTGAAAAGCGACGGCTACTTCTATTCCCGTCTCTCCAATCCCACCGTCGCGGCTTTCGAAGGTAAAGTTGCCGCACTCGAAGGCGGACTATGCGCAATCGGTTGCGCGTCCGGGATGTCCGCAACTTCGCTTGCCGTCTTCACGGTTGCCGGGGCGGGCGACAATATCCTTTCTTCCTCAGCCGTTTACGGAGGCACTTACAACCTGTTTTCGACAACGCTGCCCAAGCTCGGCATAGAATGCAGATTTTTCGACCCCGACGCGCCCGCGGAAGAAATAGAGAAGCTCGTTGACGGCAGAACGAAAATGATTTTCGCCGAGACGATAGCAAACCCCTCCATCGTAGTGCTCGATTTTGAAAAAATAGCGGCGATATCGAAAAAACACGGCGTACTCTTTGCCGTGGACAACACTTTGGCGACCCCCGTATTATGCCGCCCGAAAGAATGGGGTGCGAACTTAATTATACACTCCTCCTCCAAGTATCTCGACGGACACGCGGCGGCGCTCGGAGGCGTAATAGTGGACTGCGGGAACTTCGGATTCAAAGACAACGCGCGGTACTCGTCTTTCAACGAACCCGACGAAAGCTATCACGGTCTTGTATACGCGACCCTCGAAGCGGCGTTCGGGACAAAATGCCGCGCGCAACTTATAAGGGATTTGGGCGCTGTCATGAGCCCTCAAAACGGGTTTATTTCATATATAGGCAGCGACACGCTGGCGCTCAGAATGGAACGCCATAGCAAAAACGCCGAAAAAATTGCGGCATATTTAAAAAATCATCCCAAAATCGATTGGGTCAAACACCCTTCGCTGAAAGACAATAAATATCATTCGCTGGCGGAAAAGTATCTTCCCGAAGGTCAGGGCGGCATGCTCAGTTTCGGCTTGAAAGGCGGAACGGAAAAGTGCGCTAAATTCATGGAAGCGCTGAAATTGATTACACAGGAAACACACGTTGCCGACGTGAGAAGCTGTATTCTGCATCCAGCCTCCACAACACATCGGCAGCTATCGGAACAGGACCTTATAAAAGCGGGTGTTCCGCATAATCTTATAAGACTTTCCGTGGGAATCGAAAACTCAGACGATATAATCGCGGACCTGAAACAGGCTTTGGAGAAAATTTAAATGCCGATAGTAATCGATAAAAGCCTGCCGGCATACGGGATACTAACCGAAGAAAAAATTTTCGTTATGGACAGCGAAAGAGCTTTTTCGCAGCAGATACGCCCCATTGAAATAGCTATATTAAACCTTATGCCCACCAAAGAGACAACGGAAACACAGTTTATGCGGCTGCTTTCCAACTCTCCTTTACAAGTCAATATAACTCTTATCCGGACTTCGAGTTACAAACCGACGCATACGGACAGCAACCACCTTGAAAAATTTTATAAGGTTTTCGACGAGGTCAAACACCGCAAATTCGACGGAATGATAATAACGGGCGCGCCTGTGGAGAACATGCCGTTCGAGAGAGTGGCTTACTGGAAAGACCTGGAAGAGATTTTTTTGTGGACTAAAAGCAACGTTACCTCCACACTGTTCATATGTTGGGGAGCGCAGGCTGCGCTTCATTACTTCTACGGAATAAAAAAACACCCACTCAAAGAGAAGTGCTTCGGTATTTTTGCGCACCGCCGCATACTCGACGGCATCGCCGAACCGCTCATGAGAGGAATTTCAGACGAATTCCACATGCCGCACTCGCGCCATACGGTAATCTACGCCAAAGACGTTCTGGATATAAAGGAGCTTAAAATTCTCGCTTATTCCAAAAAAGCCGGGGCGTCTATAATTAAGAGTACGGACAACCGCCGCGTATTCGTTACCGGACATATGGAATACGACAGAGAGACGCTGAAAAACGAATACGAACGCGACAGACAATCCAACCCGAACGTGCGGCCGCCCGCCAATTATTTTACCGACAAAGAAATGTCGGAAATAAAAATGAATTGGAGCTCCACTGCAAACCTTTTCTACATAAACTGGCTCAATTATTACGTTTACCAGGTCACTCCTTATAACATAGACGATATAGAAAACTGAAAAGCACCCGCCCGTAATACGGGCGGGTGCAATTTTTATTATTATACCGTGATTTAAATCAGGAAACCCCGACAAAGCCGTAGCCGGCGTTAATTTCCCATGTAGTTCCGCCGCGAGAAACGGTCACGACGACCGTATATCCCCTTCTCGCCGACAAAAGCGCGTCCTCCAGATGATACATTCTGGTTACGTCCCTGTCCTCGATTACTTCGGCGCCGTTTGTAATTTTGATATGTCTTATACTGTCGCCGCTCTCAAGATTTCCGCCGTTTTTCGTCACTACAACGTTTTCCTCTATCTCCGCAACGTTTCCGTTCAAATACGCTCTGGTATAGGCAATCTCGTATTCAGCGCTGAGGAACGCGCGGCTTACGCCCGACTTATTCGACCCTCCCTCGTACGCGTCGCGCATAAGTTTCCACAACCTTTTCACGTTGCTTGCGGGAAGAGCATAACTCATATTGTCGATATCTTCGCTTACGCTCTTCGAATTTATTATACCGATAAGTTTACCTTCCGCATTGTAAAATCCGCCGCCCGAATTACCGCCGTTAATCGCCGCGTCCGTTCTTATAACGCGGTATAAATTGTAACTCTCTTCATCAACCGACGACATATTTATGGGTATGATTTCACTGTCTTTGCTTATAATTCCCTGCGTGACTGCCATACCGTATCCTCTGGGATTTCCGACGGCATATGCCGACTGCCCGACGTGCACGTCGTCGCTTTCGGAAAATTCCGCCGCGACAGCCGAACTGTTTTTCAACACGTCGCTGCCCTGTACTTTTAAAAGAGCGATATCGTAAGTAAGCGACGCCCCGACTACCGTTGCGGGAACGGCGAACTTCTCGGCGTTTACAAGCTGTTGGTCCGTAAGATAATAATCGCCGTCCGTATCATGGTAATAGACGTCCTTGCCATTATAGCGAATTATATTTGCCGCAATTTCGTAATTCACGTCCTCGGTATCCTGTCCGTAAAGAAAAAGGCTGATTTCCTTGGAATATATTTCTTTGGAAGCGTCGTCGTAAACAACGTGACAATTGGTAACGATGTAAGCGTCACCTTTTTCTTTGTCCAAATCCACTATAACGCCCGCGCCCAGACCGAACTGGTGATAATCGATATATCCGACGGACGTAGAACCGCCGAAACCGAACACCCCGCCGTCCACATAGCAGGGGACGTCGTTATAAGTAAACCGCGAAAGAACGGAAACGCCCGAAAGAAGCGAACGGTTGATTGAAGCCTGCAAAGACGCCGCTTCTTCTATGGCGCTGCTGTCGTAACTGAGATATTCTTTTAAAAATTCTTCGAAAGTAATATTTTCGTTACCTTCCTGCGCTTTAAAAGTCTGATAAACTTCCATTATAGACACGTCTTTGCCGTCTTTACCATTCATTCCGTCCGCGCCCCTTTCGGCGCAACCGCAGAAAATAACCGTAAGCCCTATAACGGCGGATAATGCCGCAATAAAAAATTTTTTCATAAATTTTTCCTCAAACTGAAATAATTTAAAGAGTCACTCCGTTTTTTATAAGAAGTTCGCGCGCCGTATCCACGCTGTCCGCGCCCGTTGCGTTTTTAACCGGCGCGAATTCTTTTTCCCTTTCGACTTCATAGGCAAGACAACTGCCCGTAAGTTTTATCATATCGACGACAAGCGTCTCGAATTTATACCCGCAAGGTTCTTTCGCGGCGACTTTTACGCCGTTTTCGATATGCGGAACGGCTTTTTCCGCAAGATGATAGGGAAGTTTTCCGCCGAGCGTGTTGTTCAATTCACGCACTCCGAAAAGGTAATTGAGTATTACTCCGTAACCGAAAACAAGTTCACCGTCTTTTTCCATGGATTTGAATTCGTCCGGCATCTCGTAGTATTCCACAACGGTCGGTTTGCCGTCCTCAGTGCACAGCACGCCCACTTTTTCTTCCGCGGAGACTTTTTTCACGACTTTAGCACCGCAGCGGCAGTTTTTCATGACCGTCGCGCCTATGAACACGGGGTCGCAAATTTTCTGCAAAACGTTATCAACGCTGTATATGTTCAACCACTCTATATTTTCCTCGTCGATAACTTTACCCAGCCCGCTGCCGATAAGCGAGGAATACCAACCGCCGTTTCCGTTAGGCGCAAGCGCAACGCGGTTTTTTTCGGAAAGAAAAATCTTACCGTCATACCCGCAAACAGGCGAAAGGTCCTGTATATAGAAGAACACTCTGTCATCGGGATAGCCGAAAAAATTATTTTCTTCGAAGAATTTCACCGTTTCGTCGTTATTTACGGTACTCGTCATAACGAATATCGGGAAATGCCTGCCCGCCTTAGCCGCAACGGACTTTATGTTTTCAAATTGAAGTCCGAATATCGACAAGCTGCGAGTAAGCCCCATATCGAAAGTTCCCTTAGGTCCCGAATATCCCAGACGGGTACCCTGACCGCCGGCAAGCAACACCGCGCCGACTTTTCCTTCCCTCAATACGCCGAGTCCCACTTCCTCGAAAAGCCGTTTTCTTCTTTTTATTTCTTCTTTGGTTACGGCGCCGACGGGCGCAAGTCTTCCGAGTTTTTTAACGCCTTTGTTCTTTATATTTCCGACGATTGAAAAATCGGTTTTTTCGATATCGGAAAAGAGAACGCGCTTTTCTTCTTCGGTAAGTTCCCCGTAATACTTCAAAAGCTGAGTCTGCCCGTGCTTTTCAAGTAATTTATATATTTCTTCGTAAGTCATAATATACCTTATTTATATCCTTATCGTGTGTATTTTAAATGAATTCGGTGTGTAGATTATAGCTTAATTTCAAAAAAAAGTCAATATGTTTGCAAAATTCGCGTAAACACTATTGAAATTTGGTTATAAATATTATATAATAATAAAGAGTTGACAATATTCGTGACATTTAAGGATGTTATACTCAATATATAAGGAGGATTAAAAATGTTTTGTACAGAATGCGGTGAAAAATTAACTCTTATGTTCGCAAGCGGCGAAGGTCTTGTTCCGTATTGCAAAAGTTGCGGAGCTTTCCGCTTTGCGCAGTTTGCCACGGCGGTAAGTCTTGTTGTAACCAACAGAAAAAAAGATATGATACTGCTTGCAAAACATAAAGGTCAGGACGACTTTATTCTTTTTGCGGGTTACGTTAAAAAGGGCGAAACCGCCGAAAAAACCGTTACAAGGGAGTTCAAAGAAGAAACCAAACTCAATACCGTCAAATACAAGTATATGAGTTCGCGCTATCACGAGCCTAAAAACGTACTTATGCTCAATTTCATATCCATCGCCGAAGACGGAGAACCCGTTATAGACGAAAAGGAAATAGAAGAAGTAAAATGGTTTACCTTTGACGAGGCTTTGACTGCCATAAGAAAAGATTCAACCGCGGAAGCGTTCTTAAAGAGCGCGGTCGCGGAAATTAAAAAATGGAATTAAGGAGTAACAAAAAATGAACTTACTTGCACTCGAACTCGGCGCAATAATAGGTATATGCGTCGCCGCGGTACTGGTACTGGCAATAATTATATGGTTTATTGCTTCTTACAACAAATTCGTATCATTGCGCGCGCACGTGGAAGACGCATTCTCCACAATCGATATATACCTTAAAAAGCGTTTCGACCTTATCCCTAACCTTGTGGAAACGGTCAAAGGATACGCCAAGCACGAAAGCGAAACTTTCAGACAAGTCACCGAAGCCCGCGCACAAATGGGCAAAGCGTCTACGAGAGCGGAAATCGTTGAAGCGGACAAAGCTCTCTCCCGTGCACTGTACAGCTTCAGACGCGTTACGGAAAACTATCCCGAACTTAAAGCAAACACAAACTTTATGGATTTACAGGCGCAGCTCAGGACAATAGAAAACGAACTCGTCAATGCAAGAAAATACTATAACGCCTGCGTAAGGGAACTTAACACCAAGATTTTGTCTTTCCCCTCCCTAATCGTCGCAAGATTATTCAAATTCACTGCATCCGAATTATTCGAAATCGCCCCTGAAGAGAGAGAAAACATAAAAGTTTCATTTTAATTTTAAAACCGGGGACAAATGCTCTCCGGTTTTTTTCGGGAAAATATGAAAAAAATCAAAAAAACGCCGATTGTTTTTGCTTTATTTCTTTTTATCGCCGCGCTGATTCCGGCTTTAATTTCGTCTTTCGGGCATATTTCAGCGGGAGCCGTCACATCGGAAGAGATAAAGTACTCCTACTTCTTTGAAAATTACGAAGCAGTTTACGATGTAAGACCGAACCGCAGTATGCGTGTAACGGAGACTCTTACCGTGCATTATACCGGCACCGAGAGTACCGGGTTTATAAAATATTTACCCGTAAACGGCGGAGAACAGGTCAGAAACGTAAAAATTTACGAAATGTCAGGAAACACCGAGAAGAATATCCCCTACTATGTTTACACCGAACAGGACGATTCTTACAACAACTATATGTGTTTCGACATCGGAAGTACGTCGAGAAAAACGGGTGAAACGCATACATACGTAGTAGAGTACGACTTCTGCCTTACAAAAGCTCAGGAAGGCGAGAACAGCCTTTATCTCAACATTATAGGAGTAGACAGACTGAGTTACTGCAACATTGCCGATTCAAACGTCAAGCTCATATTACCCCAAGGATACGTAGGAGGCAAATGCTATGTAGGAAAACTCGGCAGCACCGCCGAAACGCCTTTTACCGCGGCAACGGAAAACGGCAGATTTGTGCTGAAACTGGAAAACCAACCGCTGGCATACAACGAAGGCGTTACTTTCCTTCTCGATTTCGAGGACGGAGCGCTGAGTACGTATTCGGAATTCACGCCCTACTGGTTCGTCATCGCGGGTTTAGCGTTTCTTATCGTACTGATAACGCTTAAAGTCACAGTTTTCAACAAAGGCACGATTACTCCCGTTGTAAACTTCGAGGCGCCCGACGGCATTGACCCCCTGATGATGGGGAAACTTATCGACAATACGGTAAATAACGAGGACATAACGTCGTTGATTTTTTACTGGGCGGACAAAGGCTTTCTTAAAATTAATTTTGAAGACCAGGACGACCCCGTGCTCATTAAAACGATAATCAGTCTGCCTTCGGAAACACCGGATTATCAGATAATGATGTTCAACGCGCTGTTCAGGGACGGAGAAATCGTTAAAATAAGCAGTTTGCAAAACAGATTTTATATTACCGTATCCAAAGTCACCGCAGCCGTGAATTCAAAGGTCAAGGGGCTGTATTCAGGTAAAAGTTTAGGCATATCGCTGCTTTTCGCGTTTCTCGGAGGAATATTGCCGGGATTTGCCGCGCTTATCATCTCGGCGTTTACCATTTCCTTAAAATATCTTGTTTTAGCGCCTCTCATCACTGCCATCCCGTTACTTGCCGCATACGGTCTTACCGAGGCGTTAAAGTATAATTCGCTTAAACTCAACAAAAGGAAAAAAGCGCTTTACTTTTCGGGAATCGCAATTTTGTGCGTGGCAATCACGGCGGTATACACGTTCCTGATGCCAAACTGGATAATCGATTATCTGCCGAAAGCAATATTGTGCGCGGTAAGCTGTATAATTTCCGTTGCGGCGGTACTACTCGTAAACCGCACCGAATACTATACGGGCAAGCTGAATTCCATAATCGGGTTCAGAAATTTCATTCGTCTGTCCGAAAAAGACGTGCTTGAAAAAATGCTCGAACAGGACCCTCAGTTCTACTATCATGTACTGCCTTACGCTCAGGTCCTCGGCGTTTCCGACATTTGGGAAGAGAAATTCCAATCTCTGACCGTCGAACCTCCTCAGTGGGCGACTTATTCCGCAGTTCACGGCATAATTCATTTCCATATGATGAACAGTATCATAAAAAGTTCTTTTTCGAATATGTCCAAAACCATGGTTTCCCGTCCTTCGTCCTCCGGCTCGGGCGGACACGGCGGATTCGGAGGGGGCTTCGGCGGCGGTCACGTCGGTGGAGGACACGGCGGAGGCGGTTTCAGAGGAAGATAACGCATCTTATCCGCTAATCGTCATCCGTTCACAGTCATTCTCAGCGATTTTGTCATCCCGAGCGTCTTTATTATCATCGGCTATTGTGTCATCCCGAGCAACGCGAGGGACTCTTTACTACGTTCAGGGTGACAGCGAAGGGTGACAAAAAGCATAATTCCGACACCATCACAGTCATTCCGAACGCAGTGAAGAATCTCACAATACAATGCAAAAAAATAAAAACAACGCGCTTTTA
>CATKEF010000055.1 GCA_949747905.1 uncultured Eubacteriales bacterium | reverse complement strand
TTTATTATATATTGTAATTAGTTTAATATCACAAAAATGGCAGTACACTTGGATAGTTTGGATTGTGTATTGCGTATATCGTACAGTCGAAAGCATTGTCAATCACTTTTTGAATATTCGCGTTAAGTCTAAATAAATATTCGTTTTATGTTACTACCGCTCCATTGATATTACTAATGGCACACAACCGTAATAACAAAGTTAAATATTACTATATTTTTATTTGGTAGTCGTAGTCGGTTCGACGACCTTTACTTTGATGTCGTAACAGAATTAAAAGACATTTACCCCCAAATTAAAAGAGTGTATGTTCGCGCTGAATATGAATATATCACTGAGTACTGTAAAAACTATCTTTTATCATTTTATGAAGAAACTTATTTCTCAAAAAAAGCTCATAACGCAAACAAACTTGCATATGTAAAAAGAAATGAGGAACTTATTGATAGCAGTAATATATGTGTTTTTTACTATAAATTCAATGCCCCCCCCATAGCGGAACATCAATAGCATTTAAATATGCACAAAAACATAAAAAGCATATTATTGAAATTGTTTAATTTTATACATTATTCGACAATAAACCTGGAAAGTGCGATAAAAAAATTATCCGACCGATAACCGTGCGAAAAATTTGCTTGCACCTGAATAAATCAACCGTTCCCGAAACGTTTCTACTATGCTTTAAAGTTGACTTTTTAACGTAAACAGAGTATCATGGAATAAAGCCTCGGATTAAAAAACATTCTGTTTTGCGGGGATAAAAAACGTATTCATCGGCGCATATATGCGGGGCAATGTACGTTTAACGGAAAATAACGGGTTATACCCGAAGGAGATAATATGTCAGTATATCTTATAGATTACGAAAACGTCAAAAACCTCAGCGGCATCGGCAAACTGTCAGAGGACGACGTCGCGGTGATTTTTTACAGCAAAAACGCCAACGCACTAACTTTTGAAACTCATAGGGAATTACAGGCTTCCAAAGCGCGTATCGAATATAAATGCGTTGAGGTCGGCGGTAAAAACGCGCTTGATTTCCAGCTTTCCTCGTACCTCGGTTATGTGGTAAAAAGCTGCGAGGGCAAGAATTGCAGAATATGCGTTGTTTCCAAGGATAAGGGGTTTAACTTTCCCGTTTCTTTCTGGAAAGACGAGAAAAACATAGACGTGGAACTCAGCGCAGATTTGTTCGGTAAAACGCAGAGCAAAGAGGCGGAGGAAAAGAATTTCGCGATTTTGAAAGCGCTTAAAAATTCCGCATGCAAACTCAAAGACGAAGAGACGGAAAAAATCATAGAGATAATTTCGCAGTTCAAAACAAAACAGGCTATCAACTCCAATCTCAATTCATATTTTTGCGACAGCAAAAAAGTTGGGGAAATAAACAAAGTAATTAAACCCTTTATCAAAGACAAAAAATAGTCTTGCGATACGGCACCCGCTGCGGCGGGTGTTTTTGTTTTTCGGGGTAAAGCCGAATGTTTTTTTGCTTTCCGTAGCTTAGGTCACACAGACTGCGGAAAAAACTTATAATGCATAAGTAAATTTATATTTATGCAATTATACGTTTTTCGGGTGGTATTTTTTGCCCGTTTTCATAAAATATCGAATAATTTAAATGCTTTTATAATAAATATTGTTGACAAGGCGGGTTGAGTTTTGATATGATAAATTAAATAATAATTTTGAATTTTATGAAAAAATATAAATTTCTTATGCAAAAGTCGGAAATGACGGCGCGCCGCTGTCGGAGGTATCTTTGGTGCGGTGGATGTTTGTATTTTTTGCTGTCGGGAGTATCCGACAATATTAAAGGAAGGAGAGTGTTATGAAATTCAAGAGATGGATTCTTTCGTTGTTGCTTGCAATAGCCGCTGTCGGATGTACGGTTGCGGCGGCTTGCGGTCCCGACGAAATTCCCGAAGGACCAGAGACCGGGGTTTATTATACTGGTGTGGAGGCGGACGAATATACTTTAAGTCTGTTCGACGGAAATAAAGTTTCGCTCTGGTACAAGAACGACAATAAGACGGGTACATACGTAGTTTCTGGGGAGACGCTTACTTTGACGTTTTCCGAAACGGACGTCGTTTCCGCGACTATGGACGACGATGTTATTACCTTGACATACGACGGTTCCGATTTCAGGTTTCTCAAAAAGGTTCCGTACACGGTTACGTTCGATTCCAAGGGCGGCAGCGCCGTTGCGTCCGAAACGGTTGTAAACGGCAAAACTCTGTCCAGACCTCAGGACCCCGTTAAAAACGACAGCGCTTTTATCGGTTGGTACGAGGACGAGAATTTTACCGTGCCTTTTGCGTTCGGTTCCAAACCCGTAACGGGAAATATCACTCTGTACGCGCAGTGGGCGGAAACTCTTCCCGGTCAGTCCGTATATGAAATCGAGTTTGATTTCCGCGACGGAGAGACCGCAAACAAAAAGGTAAATACGGTCGGCGGCAAACTCTATAACGTCGAGACCCCTGTAAGAGAGGGCTACACGTTCAAGGGATGGTGGCTGAGCGATTACGATAACGCCGAAAAGCTGACTTCGGTTTATACGTCGGAAACGGTGTTCACTTCCGACGCGACTCTTTTTGCCGAATGGCAGGCTTCGGGAGAGACTAAAACGGGAGTTTACGTAAATGCGAACGGCGTAAGCTGGGACGCGATTTCTTCGGGCGCGACGCTCGGCGTCAAAGGTCCCGACGGCTATATAGAGATTAAAGATTATCCCGTAAGCCCGACTTCTGCGACCTCTCTTGCTATAAATTTTGCGGAGGCTCCCGCAGGCGAATACGTCGTCTCTTTCACGGTCGGCGGAACGACGACCACGAGATATTACAACAATAAAGCTCTCGACAGAGTATCGGGTATAACGGTCACGGGCAATTCAATGCTTGTGTATCGTCCGGTAGACAATGCGGAAAAATACCTTGTTACCGTCGACTGCGGAAATAAATTCCACGTTCACGATTCCGTCGACAACGGCAAATCGACGAGTTTCGGTTTTTCCGGTTGCGAAATGCAGGAAGGCGGTATAAAATTCACCGTAACCGCGCAGGCGGACGGATATTCTTCCAGCGTTTCCAAGGTGTTCGTATTTGACAGAACTTTGGAGAAAGCGGAAGGGCTCTCTTACGACGAAGCTACCGCTACCCTTGTATGGGATGCCGTGCCCGGCGCTATGAACTATTTTGTTCAGGTAAACGACGGGGACGCGTTCGATGCGGGAAATAAGACGAGTGTTTGCCTGAAAGAATATACCGGCGAACTGAACGTTAAAGTTATCGCCGGCGCAAAGGGCTTCAATAATTCCGAAGCCGCGGAGATAAAAGTGACGAGAACGGCTCTCGCTTCTCCCAAAAATCTTAAAATCAACGTCGATGTGCTCACATGGGATGCTGTCGACGGTGCAAGTTCTTACGAAATCAAAATCAACAACAGAACTTTCACTTCCGACGTGAATTCTTTCAATCTCGTCGGTGCAGACGTCAGTGTCGACTGGCAGCACGGCGAAGCGTATGTCATATCGGTGACTGCGGTGGGTGGCGTGAATTCGCTTGCGAGCGACGAGCTTGACGCGCGATACTACGCTATGGGACGTTCGCTTACTTATTCGGCGGGCAAAGTGTTCTGGAACCCCGCGATAATGGTTTCCGAATTTAACATCAAAGTAAACGGCATTAACGTAAAGACCGTTGAAGCGGGCGACAGCTTTGCCGAAGTCACTTTGACTCGCGCGGGAATCAATACGATTACCGTAAGTTTTAACGACGGCGCCTACTCTGGCGAAGCGTCTATAGAAGTTTTCGCTTTTCGCGTGACTCTCGACGTTCGCGGCGGCGACAGCATCGAAAACGCCACGCTCTACAAAGCGGTGGGCGACCCTATGGTTCTTCCCGAAACGGAATTCGACGGCTACGAGTTCGCGGGTTGGTACAACGTGCCCGGCGGCGCGGAGAGCAACGGCGAAAAATACGGCGACGAGTTCTTTGCGGGAAATGCCGACACCGTGCTTTATGCTTACTGGTATCCCAGAGAATATACCGTAACTCTCGATTACGGTAATTTCGGCGAGGGCAATACGCAAACCGCACAGGTGCGCTATACAAGAAACTTCACCTTGCCCGTACCCACCGTTACGGACGGAGGTAAAGCGTTCGTCGCTTGGTGTGCGACGGCGGACGGCAACGGTACGAGATATACCGACGAGACGGGTCGCAGCATAAGAACCTGGCCTCACAAAGACGGCGCTACGCTTTACGCTTACTATGCGGACGCAGTAACGTTCGAAACGGACGGCAACGGCTACACCGTCAAGGCGGGTCAGTATATCGACCAGATTAAAAATCTCGTAATTCCCGCAGAGTACAACGGCAAAAAAGTCGTGTCGATTGCCGAGTACGGTTTCCGTAATTGCAACAGGCTCGAAACGGTAAGCATTCCCAATACCGTCAGAACTATTGCGGATACCGCGTTCCAGGGCTGTACGGCTATGACCGCATATATCGTGCGCGAAATAGAGGGAGTCGCAGACCCCGTTTATTCGGCGGACAAAGGCACCCTTATTTATAAAAACAATATGAGCGGCGCATTCGAAATCGCTGCCATACCCGTAACATTCACCGGCACATATACCGTACCTTCGGGCGTAACCGCTCTCGGACGCTATACTTTCAACGGTTCGAGACTCAGTACGATAATAATACCCGAATCGGTAACGAAAGTATTTACCGACGCGTTTAATTCCTGTCCCAATCTCGAAACGATAACGTTTGCGGGCTCGGTCAACGCCGAGACGGCAAATAAACTCGAGTTTGCCGACGGCGCTATAAATCTCAATTGCGCGAAACTCAAAGTTATTAATTTCCCCGCGCGTCTTTCCTCGTTCGGCGGCGACGTTACCAGAATTTTCTCGGCATATAAACATCTTACGCAGATAAACGTTGAAAAGACGGAGGGCGTGACCCGGGTTTATTCATCGCTTGACGGCGTTCTTCTGAACGGTACAGGCGATACCGTACTCTATTGTCCCATAAGCCATAAAGGCAACGAAAAGGACGAACACGGGAATTATCTCAATTCCGGAAAGTACCTAGTTCCCGCGTCTGTAAGCATGATAGGCGCGAACGCATTCAACTCTTATTATGCGGAAGAAAAGACATCCTCGCGTAAAATACACAACGCGATAACGTCCGTCGAATTCCACTCGAATATCGTAAGCATAGGCGAACAGGCGTTTTTTGCCGCCGCAAAACTCGAATCCGTATTGTTCCGCGGCGGAGCGCGTCCTCTCGGATTCGGAATAGGCGACAGGGCGTTCTATAACTGCACCAATCTCAGCTCAATCGTGTTCGAGGAAACGGGCTCGATGAAAACCGTTCAGGGAACGGGAGATACCGTTTCTTTCGAATATGAATACACGTCGAGTTGCGGCGTCCGCACTATCGGCGAACAGGCTTTCTATAACTGCATCGAAAGCAAAATTCTGCTTCCGTCCACGCTGACCGAGATAAAGAAAAGCGCTTTCGAAGGCAATAAAAAGCTCGTCGAAATAGACCTTAGTCACGTGCGTTCCGACCTTACGTTCGGCGAATACGTTTTCAAAAGCTGTTCGTCTCTCAAATACATCGAAATAACCGACAACGTGGGATATATCCCGTTCAACTCGGTGTTCTACGGATGTAACAAACTTCAGAATTTCGACGTAAGTCCCACTAACCCCAATTACGAGACGGACGGCGACGGCGTTCTTTACAATAAGGGCAAGACGGAAATTTCCTTCTATCCCGACGGACTTACGGGACCTTACATTATCCCCGCAACCGTAATCAGGATAGGCGGAGGCGTGTTCCAGGGTAAGGGCAATATAAAAGAAATAACCATTCCCAAAAGCGTAATTTATATCGGTGCGGGTGCGTTCAGAAATTGCTACAATCTCACTTCCGTAACCTTCGAAGGTGGCGAGGGCGGCGAGCTTGAAATCGGCGACGAAGCGTTCTACAATTGTCAGGGCATAAGCACCATAGAGCTGCCCGAGCGCACCAGGTCGATAGGCAAGAACTGTTTCAGAATGAGCGGCAGAGCGGGCACGCTTTCTTCGGTGACGCTCAACGAGGGACTCGAGGAAATCGGAAACGGCGCGTTCCACAATCAGATAGAGTTGGAATCCATTACGATTCCTTCGACGCTTAAAAAACTCGGTGATTCGACCCCTGTCGGCGCGGTTGTGCCCAGCGGCGAGGTGTTCGCTTTGTCGGGTCTCAAATATATAGAGTTTACTCCCGTTCCCGAAGGTGCAACCGCCGTTCCTCTTACGTTTGCGAGCGGAGTATTCGCAGATTCCATTATCGAGGAAATCGAATTACCCGAAAGACTTACGGCTATTCCCGAGAACACGTTCAAAGGAAATAAAAAGCTCGTAAGAGTAGTTGTTCCCACCACGGTGGCGGATACCACCGCGGTGCGCGGAATAGGCAAGAGCGCATTCTTCGGTTGTTCGTCGCTCAGCGAACTTGTGTTCACTCTCGGCGGAACGGAACCTCTTTCCTTCGGAGAGAAGTCGTTACAGGGTTGCTCTTCGCTCGAAGTGCTAAATCTCCCCGCCAGGGTAAGTGGTTTCAGCAGCATTTACGACGTGTTCGCGTTCGGCGGCGATATGCAGTTGGCTATGTATGAAAATAAGACCGATGTTTTCTGTAACAATTCTTTGGCAAAGGGCAGCAACGCCGCTGCCATAAGGGAAATCAATGTTCTCGAAGAGGATGGAATAACGCCGAAATTCTCGTCTTACGACGGCGTGCTTTATACTGCGGACAGAGCCGAAGTCGTGCTTTGTCCCATTCGGAAGAGCGGAATCGTGACCATTGCCAAAGAAGCGACTACGTTCCGCGCAAATGCGTTCGCGAACTGCAAACATATTACCGAGATTAAATTCCAGACTGGCGGTACAGCTGATTTTGTTATGACCGGCACGGGGCAATACGGATATGAACGCGTGTTCTGGGGTTGCGAAAATCTCGGGAAAATCACTTTTCCCGCGCGTCTCGTACAAATAGGCAAAGGCGCGTTGGAGAGCGACGACTCCTCGCTTGTCGGCGAGAAACCTGTCGACGGTACCAATCTTACCGAAGTTGTCTTCGAGGAAGGCTGTCGCCTGACCGAAATAGGGGACGGTGCGTTCACAAATACGAATATCTCTGCGATTGAACTTCCCGCACTGCTTACTACCGTAGGCAAAACGCCTTTCGCAGAATGCGACAATTTAAGAACGATAACGCTCGGCAAATCGATGAACGTAGCCGCGCTTTCCAACGTAATTGCTTCCGTTCCCGCTCTGGAATCGGTAACTCTTTCGGATGAGGGCAGCGATTATCTGTCCGTAGTCGACGGCGTTGTTTACGATAAGGACGCCACTTCGCTAGTATATTGTCCTCAGGGCAAAACGGCGGCGGAATATACTATACCCGGTACGGTGACCGAAATTCCCAAGGGTGCATTTACTGGTAATAAGGGAATCGAAAAAATAATATTCGCTCCGGGAACCGAAGAACTTACAATAGGCGAAAGTGCGTTCTCCAACTCGGCTATCCGTGAGATAGAGCTTCCCGCCCGCGTAAACTCGCTCGGCAAGAATATATTCCAGAACTGCAAAAGCCTTACAACGTTCTCGTTCGCAACCGGCTACGAATATGCTAACATTCCTCAGGGTATGTTCCAGAATTGTTCTTTGCTCGGCGAAATAGATATCCCCGATTTCGTTACCGCGATAGAGGCGAACGCCTTCAACGGATGCACCGTTCTCGAACGGGTCGGTTTAGGACAGAACAGCAATCTCGTTTCGCTCGGTGTGTATGCTTTCTCCAACTGTAAAAATCTTGACAATGTCACGCTTCCCTCATCGTTGGAAAAAATGGGCATTATGACGACGGGTGCGGACCCCACGATTAAAACCGCCGTGTCAATTTTCAAAGGTTGTACGTCTCTAAGCAGTATAGTAATTCCCGACAAAGTAAAAGTAATCGGACAGAATATGTTCGACGGCTGTACAAATCTTCAAAGCGTAACTTTCCCTTCAAACCTTACGGGCATCGGGGTGAGTGCGTTCATGAATTGTACGTCGCTCGGTTCGGTAGAGTTCAATCCTACCGGTCAGATTGTCATAGACAAAGAGGCGTTTAAAAATTGTACTTCTCTTTCTTCGTTGAGTCTTAACGGCGTAAAAGAATTGAATGTATACGCGTTCCAGGGCTGTACTTCGCTTACTTCGGTAATAGTTCCCGCGTCGGTGACGGCGGCAACGTCCTCTACCGGTCAGATCGCGAGCTTGTATCCTCCCATGAAAGGCGTGTTCAAAGATTGTACGTCGCTTGCTACCGTCGTCTATAATACGACTCTCGATATAATGGAGGGAATGTTTGAGAACTGTACGGCGCTAGAAAGCGTCAAAATAGCGGCGGGAGTTAAAAATATCGACGATTCCGCATTCAAAAAATGCGGTTCCGATCTCCCTGCCGGTAAGTACTTCACAGTAGAATTTGCGGACGGAAGCCAGCTCGCAACATTAGGTAAATACGTGTTCGAAGGCTGTTCCACTCTTAAATCGATTTCGCTGCCCGATTCTGTGACAAAATTCTCTTATAATAAGGATTCTTATACCAAGACCACTACTTCGAATTTGTTCAAAGATTGTACTTCTCTGGAATCTTTCGCTCTTCCCGCGGGCTTAAAGATAATTGCGGTAAGTACTTTCGAAAACTGTACTTCGCTTTCCGAAATTACTCTGACAGCCAATATAACGGATATCGGAGCCAAGGCTTTCAAAAATTGCGGAGTTACGGAAATAACCGTTCCTTCGTCTGTGGTTTCTTACGGTGCCAATCTTTTCGAAGGCTCGTCTTTGGAAACCGTTACTCTGGAAGGTTCGGCGAATCTCGGTTCGAGTATGTTCCTCAATTGTACGTCGCTTGAAAACGTTACTTTGAACGACGGAATTCAGTCGATAGGCGCTAAAGCGTTTATGGGCTGCACTTCGCTCGTCGGTATCGATTTGCCCGAACAGCTTACGACGTTGGGCAGTACTTCTCTTACGTCGGCTGCTCAGGTATTCGAAGGCTGTACTTCGCTTTCCGGTATTACCATTCCGGCGGGAGTCAAAGTTATAGCTTGTCAGAACTTCAAAGATTGCACGTCTTTAAGAACGGTGGAAATTCTCGGCGACAATATTCAGGTCGGCAGAAACGCCTTCCAGAACTGTACGTCTCTCGGATTCAAAGTTCCCGAGGGTGGTCCTCTCACAATAAATGACGGCGCGGTATATTCCGGAACTACGCTTCTGTACTATTTCGGCGGAGCGGAGCGGTTAACCGTCATGGATAATACGACAAAAATCGCCGCATATGCGTTTGAAAACAATACGACGATTAAAAATGTAATACTTCCCGATAATGCGCTCGTCATAGAGACGTATGCTTTCAACGGATGTACATCGCTTGAAGAAATAAATCTTCGGAAAGTAACAGAAGTCGGCTCATACGCCTTCCAGAAGTGTTCTTCGCTTGCGAACGTTGCGTTTACGCAAGGTAAGATTGGCGATAAGGCTTTCCTTGAATGTACGGGGCTTCTCAGCGTGGATTTGACAGGCGTAACCACTATAGGCAGCAATGCTTTCCAAAAATGTTATTCGCTCGGCGTGATTGACGTTCCGTCTTCGGTAACAAAATTAGGCGGAAGTGCTTTTGCGGACTGTACCGGACTTATTACGGCAACTTTGAACCTTACAACGGGAAGCGATAATCAGAACAGCTGGTTCAGCGGCTGCACCAATCTGGAATCCGTAACAATCACGGGTACGTTGCGTGTTATAGCCAACTATGTTTTCCAGAACTGTACTTCGCTTAAAACGGTAATTCTTCCCGAGTCGCTTACGACTCTCGGAAAAGGTTCCGGAGTGTTTAATAATTGTACTTCTTTGGAGAGTATCGTAATACCTTCGAAAGTTACCGCGCTTTCCAATTCGCTGTTCAGCGGGTGTTCGGCGCTTAAAGCGCTCGACATAAAGGGCAATATAACTTCGATAGGCAGGAGTACATTCAGCGGTTGCAGTTCCATGACGTTCAGAGGAGTGAACTTTGCTTCGGTAACCTCAATCGATTCAAGCGCTTTCGAAAACTGCACCGGTATTGTAACTTTTACGGTTCCCGATAAAGTAAGTAAAATAAGCGACAGTACGTTCAAAGGCTGTACCAATCTCGAAAGTATTCAGTTGCCCGCCGCCCTGACGTCTACTTACTCCGGCACTTCGCCTGCTACAAGATATCTTAACGGTTGGTCAATCGGTGTAAGCGCGTTCGAAAATTGTACGTCGCTCAAATCAATTGCGTTCAACGGTGCAAACGATATTTCATTGAATAATAATGCGTTTAAAAATTGTACTTCGCTCGAAACGGTGGATATGACAAAAGTCCTCGTTATAAGGAACAACGTATTCGAAGGTTGTACGGGTCTCAAAACTCTGACAAACGTCAAAAATCTCAAAAATACCAGATTGAGCTCGTCGGTAAATGTGACAAACGATATCGCAATCGGTACGTTTGCGTTCAAGGGTTGTGCGGCTTTGACGTCGTTCGCGTTCGAGGGAACGGAACCCATAACTATCGGCGCAAATGCGTTCGAGGGCTGCACGTCGCTTGCGACGGTTGACCTTACGGGTATTTCGGCTGTCAGAGCAAACGCATTCAAGGGTTGTACGGCGGTTACGGAACTTGTTATTCCCGCCGAGGTTACGGAAATCGGCGCAAATGCGTTCGAGGGCTGGACCGCACTGCAATCTATAAGAATTCCCGAAGTGGAAGAGGGTGCTCAGCCTGCAAATTGGGATGCCGATTGGAACGCGGGTTGCGATGCTCGGATAACCTGGAAAGAGGTTGAAGTAAAATAAAAAAGCGTAAAGCTGAAAATATTGTACAATTAACAAAATTTCTCTATGCTAAACGCTTGTCGGCATAGAGATTTTGTTATATAATATAGAAAGGAATATTAAACGTTACCTGTGATTTTGTCACAAAGGTCATCAGGGGGGCTCCTTATCAACACGACCGGTAATGTTGTTCCGATTTGACATGTCATATCAGGCGTAGCTTCTTGTTATCCCGAGTGTTCCCTTCGTCATCCCGAGCATAGTGAGAGACCCTTCGATAAATCGCAGGGCGACGAAACCGACGCAGTATCTTGTCGTTCCGAGTGTCTCCTCCGTCATTCCGGGCTAAGCGAGGAATCGGATGTTTTGCCAAGGCTCAACATGACGGAATTCCGACCCGTAATGTTATCCTGCACCGGTATGTCATTCCGAACGTAGCGAGGAAACTTCCTTTCTTGAAAACAATTCTTTAAAAGAGGTAAAATATATGGAAAAGGACCGCTTATTCAAAAAATACTACAACAAACTTGCGGCGGAAGGTATTCTCAAATCCTTCCTCTGGGGTGCGACGGTTGCATTTTCAGCAACCTTTGTCGCGGCATTCATATGTTGGTTTACGACCGATATAGGGCTTTGGGTATCGCTCGGAGTTCTGTTCGGCGTGCATGCCGCCGCGGTTCCCGCGTTTTACTTTTTCCGCTTCAAGCCTACGGCGAAGGAAATCGCAAAACGCATAGACTCTCTCGGACTGGAAGAGAGGGTCATAACAATGCAGGAGCTCGAGAAAGATTCGTCCTATATCGCAATGCGCCAGCGCGAGGACGCGCTCGCCGCGCTTAAAAGGACCGAGCCTTCCAAAATGAATATGTGCGTTTCGACGATAAGCGCCGTTCTCGTCGGTATAAGCGGCGTTCTCGGAAGCGGTATGACCGTCGTGACTGCGCTTGCCGCAAACGGTACGGTTCCGGGAGGTCCCGGGATATTGGACCCCGTTCTTCCTCCCGACGAAGAGTACTATCAGGTGCGCTACGTCGTTCTCGGACTCAGTACGGAATCCGATACACCCGTCGACTGGGACGCGGTTCTCTCGGGAGAGCTTGACATAGAGGACGTTATGGACGAGGGTGGAGTTATCGAGGGCGAAGCCGACCAGATAGTCGTTGCGGGAGGTGACGCGACTCCTGTGTTCGCCACTCCCGAAGAGGACTGGTATTTCGTTTGCTGGGATTTCGACGAGAAGATGACGGATCCGTATAGATGGGATACTGCGATAACCGCGGACGGCGCCGAGATTAACGAGGACGGACAGAAGGTTATCACGCATTACGCGCTGTTCGATTTAATCGGCGAATCCAAACCGGGAGACGACGATAACGATGGCGACGACAGTGCACAAGAGGAGGACGCTCCTCCTCCGGAAGAGAAGCCCGAGGAGACCGAAAGGCCGAAACCCGACGATGATAACCCCAACGACAACGAAGACAACAAAGACGAGGACGACAAGGACCAAACGGGCACAGAAGTTCCCGACAAGGATATGACGATTGACGGGGAACAGGACTACCGTAAGAGGTATGAGGAATATTATCAGCAGGCGCAGGAATTTATAAATCGCGGCGAGGAAGTTCCTCAGTATCTCAAAGATTTGATTGATTATTATTACAACATAATTAAGTAAAAACACAAAAAGCGAGGCTATTTCAAAATGGTTACAGAGGAAAGCATTCTGCAATTCAGCAAACAGTGCGAAAACATATTCAAACAGATAAGGCGCGACGTCATCGGTCAGACGGAGGTTGTCGAGGGCACTATCATAGCCATGATAGCGGGCGGTAACGTTCTTTTGGAGGGCGTTCCGGGAGTAGGTAAAACACGTCTCGTAAGAAGTCTCGGGCGCGTGTTCGATTTGCCTTTCTCGCGTATTCAGTTTACGCCCGACCTTATGCCCGCGGACGTAACTGGTACTAACATAATCGTCAAAGACGACGACGGAAACTCCAAATTCCAGTTTCAGCCGGGTCCCGTGTTCAGCAATATTATTCTTGCCGACGAAATCAACCGTGCGACGCCTAAGACGCAGTCCGCGCTTCTGGAAGCGATGCAGGAACACACGGTTACCGTTATGGGCGTTTCGAGAAAGATGAACGAACCTTTCTTCGTGCTTGCAACGCAGAACCCCGTGGAACAGGACGGTACTTATCCTCTGCCCGAAGCGCAGATGGACCGCTTTATGTTCAAGCTCATCGTTCCCAACCCCGGTCTTGACGAACTTATGCAGATTGTCAATATGACGCAGAAAACCATGGCGGAAGTTGCGGACGCAGCGTGCAGCGGCGAACAGCTTCTTGCAATGCGCGCGACTGCGAACGCCATTCCCGTAGCCGAAGAGGTTATGAGATATGCGATGACTCTTTGCGCCGCCACTCACGATAAAGGCGAATGCGCTTCGGAAGCGGCAAAGAAATATATCCGTCTCGGCGCAAGCCCCCGTGCGGGACAGGCGCTCATATCGGCGGCGAAGGTCAAAGCTCTCATGAAGGGCAGATTCAACGTCGCTTACAGCGACATAAACGAACTTGCCGCACCCGTTCTACGTCACCGTATGAAGATGAATTTCGAGGCTATCGCCGAACGCGTGACTCCCGACGACGTAGTCGGAATGATTGTTGCGGAAGTAAGTAAAAAGTTCGGAATTTCCGCACGTAACGATGAAAAAACCGTAAATGCGGTTGCGGAAGAAGTTAAAGAAACCGCTTCGGAAAACAATAACGAGGAGACTCCCGCCGCGGAAGAAAAAGGCAAGAAAAAGCGCGGCATATTCGGTAAAAAATAATGAAAGTGTCTTACTTGAACGATGAATTTTTCAGTCGTTTGGAGACGTCTGCATTACATTTGAGAGCTAATTTAGCGGGATTTTTCGGCGGAAAACACCTTGTCAAGACATACGGTCAGACGGTGGAGTTCGCCGATTATCGCGAATATATGCTCGGCGACGACATACGTCGCATTGACTGGAATTTGTACAGCCGTTTCGAAAAGTATTTCTTAAAACTGTTTACGGATGAAAGACAGATGCACACGCAGATTTTTCTGGACTGTTCCGGTTCCCTGGGCAAAGTCAATCCCGCAAAAGCGGCTTATGCCGTCGGGTTTGCCGCCGCGCTCGGATTTTTGTCCATTCACAATATGGACAAACTGTCTTTCAAACTTATGAAAGGCGAAAAAACGGAGGACCCGTTCGGAGTCATCGTAGGCAAAAATACTTTTTTCAGAATCGTCAGCGAACTTGAAAATATAGAATTCGGCGACGAAACCGACCTTGAAAAAGCAATTTTAAGCTGTAACGACGTGGGAAACAACGACGGTCTTACGGTTATAATTTCCGATTTCTTTACGGACAGCAACTGGAAGAAGGCGGTAGATTATCTCTGTTACAGAAAGCGGCAGGTTCTTCTTATACAGATTCTTTCGCCCGACGAAATCGACCCGGCGTACGAAGGCAGAGTTCATCTTTTAGACGCCGAAGCCGCGAGTGTAGAGGACGGCAAAAATATGAAACTCAGAATAACCAACGGTATGTTGCAGGCTTATTCTGAAGCGTTGAACGATTTGATTGCAGACATCAAATCTTTCTGTAATTCCCGCGGGGCGCAGTTCGTTTCGGTTAACTGCGAGCGTCCGATTGAAAAGGAAATTTTCGGTAATTTACTCAATATAGGATTAATGGAATGAGTTTATTGATTCCTTTGGGACTTTTGGGGCTTTCGGGGCTTTTGATATTGCTCCTTATCTACATCCTCAAACCCAATTATCAACAAAAACTGATTTCCAGTACTTACGTTTGGAAACTCAGTCTGAAATATAAAAAGAAGCGGCTGCCTATCAGCCGTCTGAGAAATCTTCTCATACTTTTGTGCCAGATTCTGATTATATGCTGCGGCGCTCTTATAATGGCGCAGCCCGCGCTTGTAAACGATACTACCGTTTACGCAGATGAAAAAATCGCCGTCATAGACGCTTCGGCAAGCATGCGCTCGTCTTACGACAACGAGACCCGTTTCGAAAGGGCGATAGAGCGCGTAAAGGCGCTTGCGGATGAAGTTTTTGCAAAGAACGGAATATTAACCGTTATCAATGCGGGACGTTCGGCTGAGTATGTGGCTCAGCGCGTGACGGCTTCCGAATACGGCAGCCTGATGGAAAGTCTCGACTTGCTCGAATGTTCCTACGGCGAAGGCGACGTCGAAGGCGCGCTCGGACTTGCGGAGGAAGTTCTCAATTTCAATTCCGATGCCGAAGTCGTCTTGTACTCGGCTAATTATGTGTGTGCCGACGAAAGCGTGCGCGTGGAAAACGTGGCGGTGGACAGCGAGTGGAATATCGCGATATTGAATGCAACCGCGGAAATGGTGGATAACTTCTATGTATTCACAGTGGACGTGGCGTGCTACGGCAGGGACGGAGTTTTCGATTTGAGCTTCGACGTCGTAAACGTGAACGGTACAGCCAATACGACCAGTTTTCCCACACGCATAGAGTGTAACGGCAACGAAACTCTGAAAGTGGTTTACGCGGAATCGTTTGCCGCTTTCGGAAGCGATGTGCATCCCGTTACTATAGGCGGCAACGAGAGAGTGTTTTCTTTCGGTCACGTCTACGTTCATATCGACGAAAACGATACTATTTTAACCGACAACGAATTCTATATTTACGGCGGAGAAAAGCCGACAGTTAAAATTCAGTATTACAGCACCAACCCCAATAACTTCTTTAACGGTAACCTTCTTATGTTGCAGGGCATGTTCGGTTCGCGCTGGAACGTCGAAATAAAGGAAGTAAACAAAGGCACGCCCGAAACAAGCGGATACGACTTCTATATTTTCGAACATAAAATGCCTCTGGAACTTCCCAAGGACGGTATAGTTCTTATGTCCGACCCCGATAAATCCGCGGACGCGGGTTTCAGCTTAGGCAGAAAAGTAAGTATTCCCGACTGGGATGACGACGGCGCCGTGCTGTCTGCGGGAAAAGACCATCCCATATTGACCAATCTCGACGTCAGTTCTTTCCGCCTGACCGAATACGCTCAGGTCAGGGAAGATTCCCTCGACGGCTATGACGTGCTTATGTATTACGAAGGCAATCCTGTATTTTTCGTCAAGGATGAACCGGATGCGAAAATCGCCGTTATGCCATTCAATATCCATATGTCGAACTTCGGACTCAGCTTCTATTTTCCCGTTTTAATGTACAATCTGTTCGACTATTTCTTTCCTGCGACTTTCGCGGATTCTGTGTATAACGTTTACGATACGGTTACACTGAACGCACGGGCGGAAGAGCTTACCGTTTCCGGTCTCGACGAGCCGGTTAAGAATTTCCCCGCCGACTTCGTCATTTCGGAGCCGGGCACTTATACGGTAAGTCAAAAGCTGATGTCGGGTGCGACTCTTACCGAGCGTTTCTACGCTCGTATCCCCGCCTCGCAGAGCAATATAAAGAGAGCGGACATATTGCCCGGAATTCAAAGCGAAATAAAAACAGGCATATCTTACGACGGACTTCTTCTGTGGTTTGCCGCCGCCATAGTCGCGTTGCTGTTCCTCGAATGGTTCCTGCAATCGCGCAACGGGATATAAGGGGAGGGGAAAAGTATGTTTAATTTTGAGATACGTTTCGAATACCCCTGGCTGCTTCTGCTGCTTATTCCGGCAATAGCGCTTACGCTTTTACCCTATTTCCGTATAGCCAAGCGTTACAGAAGAACGAGAAACCGCGTTATTTCGGTCGTGTTGCATTCGCTCGTAATGCTTTTGACGATAAGTTTGCTCGCGGGAATTTGTTTCTTTTTCGAAGTGCATAACTCGGAAAACGAAATTCTGCTTTTGGTGGACGCTTCATACAGTACCAACGACGAAAAGGAAGCCAAAGATAATTTCGTAAGCGACGTTATTGCCATGAGCGACGCCAACGTTTACAAAATCGGCATAGTTACTTTCGGTTACACCCAGGAATACGCTGCGCCGATTTCCTCGGAATATGCGGACCTTTTTAATCAGTATCTGAACGCTCCTCTGCCCGACACGAGCGCTACGGATATAGCCGCCGCGCTTACCTATGCGAAAGGACTTTTCACAAAGCCCGAGACGGCGAAAATAGTGCTTATCAGCGACGGAATAGAGACCGACGAAAACGCGCTTTCGGTGGTAAGAGGACTTACCGCGGACGGTATGAGAATAGACACCGTTTGCACGTCGACTTTGCTTTCCGACAAGGAAGCTCAGATTGTGGAAGCGGTTGTTCCCGATTTCAATATCAATACCGGAGAAAAATTCAATATCGGTCTGACAATTAAAAGCACGTATAAAGAGTCGACGGAAACAACCGTTACGATTACCGACAACGGCGAAAAAGCGGGCGAAGTGACCATATCTTTGAAAGAAGGCACGCAGACGGTAGAAGTGCCGCATACTTTCGGCGAAAGAGGTTTGCATTCTCTCAATTTCGTGCTTAAAAATTCGTCGGATACTATCGAAGAAAACAATTCGTTTTATACGTATATGTTTCTGGAAACTTTCAATCAGGTGCTGATAATAGAAAACGTTCCCGGTCAGTCGGATACGCTTTCGGGTCTTCTCGGCGAACTGGAAGTCAAAGTTTTCGACATAGCGGACGCGAAACTTCCGAAAACTTCCGACGAGCTCAGGCAGTTTGACGAAGTAATTCTCAACAATATATCGAACGCAGACCTTCAGACCGTTCCCGGTCTCGACAGGGCGCTCAGCGATTACGTATATCTTTACGGCGGCGGACTTTTCACTGTCGGCGGCGGAGAGAACGGCGAGCCCGAGAAAGCGCACGCTTACAACAGAGAGGATATGGCAGGGTCGCTTTATCAGCAGATGTTGCCCGTGCAGGCGATAGATTACACGCCCCCTCTCGGACTTATGATAGTTATAGACGTCTCGGGAAGTATGAACGCGCCGAGCGGCGGCATATCCAAGTTGCAGGCTGCAATCGATTCGGCCGTGAGCATAGTCAAGGACGAAACCTGTCTTACCGAGCGCGACTACTGCGGAATTTTAACGCTCAGCGACAGCTACGAACAGGCTTCGCGGCTTCTGCCGATGACGAAGCAGGATGAGATTCTCGAAGCTATTTATTCGATAGAAAAAGGTAACGATACCAACTTCGCGCCCTCTATAGAAAAAGCGGGAATGGACCTTGTTGCGCTGTATAACGCAGGCAAAATCGAAAAGATGCACACCATACTTATTACCGACGGCGCCGCAGGCGACGCCGAGGCTTATATGGACGCTATCAAACGTTACCACGACAGGGGTGAAGGCGTTGCGGGAGTTTCCTACTCGTTTGTAGCGGTCGAAGCAACTTCGACGTCCATGGCTCAGCTTGAAAAGGCCGCCGAACTCGGCGGAGGACACGCAGTCAACTGTACCTCGGACGAGCTGTCAATGACTCTTAAAGACGACATCCGAGTGCCAGAGATAAAGGAAGTGGAATACGGCGAATTCGTACCCGAAATCAATAAGGATTCATATTACGCTTCGGTTATAACCCAGGAGGAAATGCCTGTTCTCGAAGGCTTTTACGGCACAAGAGCGAGACAGTCCGCCGAAGTCGTACTGTCGGGTAAATTCAACGTTCCTATATTCGCGCAATGGAAATACGGCGAGGGCACGGTCGGCAGTTTTATGTGCGATTTGAACGGCGTCTGGTCACAGAAGTTCGTGTCCGCCGACTCCGGAAAGAAACTTATAACAAGCATAGTTCAGAAGCTGTTCCCCACCGAAAACATACGCCCGAAAGAAATCAGCGTATCGGTGAGAGAGGATAACTATACCACACATCTGAGCATATATACTTCGTCAGCGCTCGAGAAAGGCGAAAGCATCCGCGTGAGCGTTGAAAACCTCGCGAATCCCGGGCAGATTATCGAAGTAGTCGCGCCGAACGCGAACGAGGGATACACAAGAAGCTCTTTCAAGAACTTTATGCCCGGCACATATCTTATACTCGTCGAAAAGCTGGACGCGGAAAACAGAATAATGGCTTCGTACACAATGTATAAAAGTTTTTCCTATTCCGAAGAGTACAACGTTCTCGACGAACACGACGACAGAGTTCAGCTTATGGAGTCTGTTGCGGGCTTCGGCGGAGGCGCGTCGTCCTTGATGGAAGAGTGCGACCCGTGGTCGGTTTTCGAAGGTTTCGTTACGAGTATTCCGAAATCGTTCGACCCTACGCTGACGTTCATAATTGCGGCAATCGTGATGTTCCTTGCGGATATTGCGGTACGTAAGTTCAAATTCAAATGGCCGCACGAATTAATCAGAGAATACAAAGAGAAGAAAAACGGCAGATAAAAACGTTTTCTTCGCCTGACCGTTTATCGGGCTGTAAAGCCCGGGGAGGTATAATGAAAAAATTAAAGTGGCTGCTGCTCGCGGCGCTCACCGCGTGTTGCGTCGCGTTGCTGACAGGGTGCGGGAATATGCTTTCCAGACCCGAAGGGCTTAAAATAGACGAAACGTCGGTAACTCTTTCATGGGACGCTGTCGACAATGCAACCAACTACGTCCTTGAAATAGGCGGCAAACAGTATGTGACTACAAAGACAACGTATTCGCTTGCGGGACTGAGCAACGGAGACTATACAATAAGAGTAAAGGCGAGCGACGCAAAACGCGAGTACAAAGATTCGCCGTGGTCTGAGCCTGTAAGTTTTTCCAAATCCGCAGAGAGCGGACTTGTGTACGCGCTTACCAACGGCAATACCGAATATCAGCTTATACGCGCCGAATCGGCGACCGGCACCGTTGTTATCGACGACGTTTACAGAGGTAAACCCGTAACGGGAATAGCTCCCAGAGCGTTCTTCTCAAACAGCAGAATAACAAGCGTTCGCATCGGCAAAAACGTCGAGAGCATAGGTATGTTTGCGTTTGCCAATTGTTCTCAGCTCACTTCGGTGGAAATTCCCGAAGGAGTAAAAGAAATCGGGAAAAGCGCCTTTCAGGCTTGCCGCGGACTTCGCGAAATAAAATTTCCCGATTCCGTGACGGAAATTTCCGCGGACATGTTCATTTATTGCAGAAATCTTGTTTCCGTCACTCTCGGCAACTCTGTTACCGTTATCGGCTCTTCGGCATTCGACGGTTGCGGCAAACTTACTTCCGTCAATATTTCCGGTTCGGTTGAAGAAATCGGAGCAAGGGCGTTCTACGGTTGCAGCAATCTGTCCGCCGTGGATTTGAAAAACGCTTCGGTAAGTCTCGGCGAATCGGCGTTTGAAAACTGCGTATTGCTCGAAACGGTTGCCAATGCGGGAAATATAAAAAGTATAGGCAAAAGAGCTTTCGCAAGATGTACGGCAATACAATCTTTCGTCGTGCCCGACGGCGTGACGGAAATTTCCGACGAAGCGTTTTACGGCTGTTCCGCACTTGCTTCGGTGGATATAAGTCCCGACGTTACAAGCGTTAAAACCAACGCGTTCGCGAATACCGCAATGTCCTTGGACGATAAAGCGGTAGATGGGCTTATATATGCGGACGACTGGGTGATAAGATGTGTTTCGCTCGGCAGCAACAACGCGCCCGTGTTCAGGGCGGGAACGGCGGGAATAGCGCAGCACGCTTTCCGCGCAAACACGAAGTTGCAGGAACTCGTTGTTCCGGCTTCGATAAAATATATAGACGATTACGCTTTCTATAACTGCACTGCTTTGAGAACACTCGACCTCGGCGAAGGCGTACTCAATATCGGCGCTTATGCATTTGCTTATTGCAACATTCTCGGCAGAGGTTTTGTGTCGCTCGGCACGGCTTTGGAAAGCATAGGAAATTATTGTTTCTATTACTGCCCCGATTTCGGAAATCCCGCATATATGCAGGATAACCCCATAACTATTCCGAGAACGGTAACCAAGGTGGGAACGTATGCTTTCAGAAACACGCGTTTCTGGCAGGATACGCAGAGCGGCGTCGTATACGTCGGAAACTGGGCAATCGGTTTCAGGTCGGAAGAAGAGGCTGCGGACGTAACCATCCGCGAAGGCACCGTGGGAATAGCGAACTATGCGTTCTATAACGCGAAAAACCTTTCCACGGTAGTAATTCCCGAAAGCGTTAAAATTCTCGGTACTTCAGCATTCTACGGTTGCACCGGCTTGCAGCGCGTATTCATAAGCGAATTCAGCGAACTCGAAAAAATCAGCGACTATGCGTTCTACAAATGCAGTCAGTTGCGGGCGGTCGATATCCCCGTTTCGGTCAACAGTATCGGACGTTCGGCTTTCTATAAGAGCGGACTGATGGTCGCGGGAATTACGGAATGGATAACGGAAATCGGACCTTATGCATATTACGGCTGTCAGGATTTGATAAGAGTCAACTTTCCCGCGAACGCAAGACTTACAGCCATAGGCGATTACGCTTTCGGAAACTGTTCCTCGTTGACCGAATTATCGGTTCCGGGTAGCGTAAAAACGATAGGCAACAGAGCGTTTTCCAAATGCACCGCGTTATCGCGCATTTCGTTGCCCGAGGGAATAGCCGATATAGGCGAATATGCGTTTAACCGCTGCGAATCGCTTGCAAGCATTGCGCTTCCCGACAGTCTGGTTACGATAAGCGACAAACTGTTTTACAGATGTACGGCGCTTTCGCAAGTCGAATTCGGAAATTCCGTGACTTCTGTCGGCAGTTATGCATTCTATAACTGTTCGGGACTGACGGATATCCGATTGCCGGACAGCGTTAAAAATATAGGTAATTACGCGTTCAAGGGTTGTAGCGGCTTACGTTCGGTAGTTCTTAAAAAGAGCGTGGAGACCGTGGGGAATCACATTTTCTCCGGTTGCAGTTCGCTTACCGTTTACACGGATAACGCTGAGAGACCGGAGAACTGGGAAGGTCGCTGGAATTCGGGCTACCGTCCCGTAATATGGGGATGTACGCTTTCGGAAGAAGGCTACGTCGTATCGTTCACAAAAAATGCGAACACGGTTTCCTATCTTACCGCTAAAAACGGAGTATCGGAACCGCGCCGCGACGGCTTTACTTTCGGCGGCTGGTCGGCGACTGTAGGTGAAGAGGAAGTAACATATCGGGTTTCCGAGCTTGCGGACGTGCCCGACGGCACCGTGCTTACGGCGGTCTGGGTGCCCGCGGGTACGCAGGAGTAAACCGAAAAGTTCCGCAACCTACCCGGTTGCAGGTTACAATAAATGAAGGACTGTTCTTGTCAGGAGGGACATTTGAAGATGAAACAATGGAAAAAAATTCTGTTGGGCGGCTTGGTATCGGTCGTAATGTTTTCTATAGCAATCGCTTTTGTCGGTTGCGCCGAAAAGGAAATAACGTGTACGTTCTACACATACGACGGTCAGTCTGTCACGACTACCGGTAAAAAAGGCGAACAGGTAACTTTCCCCGAAGTATCGCGGGATGATTACATATTCGACGGTTGGTATGCGGACGCCGAAGGCACGGGGTCGCCTGTGACGAGCGCTACATACGAAGAGGATACAAGCTACTACGCCAAATGGGCGGCGGCTTGTATAATCAATCTCGATTTGGACGGCGGAAGCCTTTCGGTGACCGAGTTGAAGGCAAAAGCGGGTACCGATTTGTATACGTTTATGCAGAACTATGTCCCCGTTAAAGGCGAATACCGTTTCGGCGGTTGGTACATCGGCGAGGAAAAGCTCGAACAGGGTACAAAGCTCACCGCAGCGGGTGTTACGTTAACCGCAAAATATATGGCGTCTTATACCGTCAACGTCTATCTTCAGAACGAAGCGCTGACCGAATATGTTGCCGCTCCTTCGGAGAACGTAACGGGTTACGCGCTCATAGGGGAGGAGTTTACCCCCGAAATCAACATAAAGGGCTTTACTTTGAGCAGCGATGACGACGATTCGTTCATTATAGACGAAACGGGAAGCAAAAACGTATACGATTTCCATTTCGACAGAAACGAATATACTTTGACGTTGCTGTCCAATTATCCGGACGGTCCCGCGGAATTCATATCCGAAAAACATTATTTCGGCGTGGAATTCAGCCTTCCCGAGAATACGTTTGCAATCGAGGGTAGCAGATTTATAGGTTGGGCGACGTCGGCAACCGCAACGTATGAAGACGTTATTACGGAAGACAAGTATGTGCTTTCCGACGATACCGATTTGTACGCGATATGGAACGTAGGCTATTCGGATATGTTCGGCGGTCACGATTATATCTACGTGACGCCCGGCGACAGCACGAGCGCGGTTCTCTGCCGCGGCGGAATCGATATTGCCGGGAGCTATGACGAAAGAAGAAACTTCTATAAATTCTCCAGTCCTACGACGAGTTACGAACTTCGCGCAAGGCTGAATGAAAACGGAACGTTCGTGTTCTATGCGGACAGACAAGGTACATACAAACTTTACGAAAAGTCCGCAATCAACGAACACGTTCAGATAATTATCAATCAGACAAACGGGATAGAATATTCGTCGGACGCACCCGACAATAAGTTCTACAAAGAGGGTACGTATACTATACTCGAAAGCGGCTATTACGAAGCGACGTTCGAGGACGAATCGTTCATATTCTCCATAGGCACCGCGGGCGGCAAGCAGGTATTCAGAATCCGCGGCGAGGAAGTCGATTACGGCGTACTCGCTTATCTCGGCAAATATTACCCCGCAGTTGTGCTTGACGGTTTCGGAGTTGCGGCGTTCATTCAGTCCAAGGACGAGGAGCCTATTTATCTCAATTATACGATAAAAGAAGATATAGTCACTCTCTCGAATGCGGGCAGCAGCCTTGTCGTGCGCATATTGAAATACGGCGATACATTCGGCTTCGATTACTACGTACAGGCGCTTGACGGCGTGTATGTCAATAAGAACGGCGACAAACTGGAACTTAACGGCTGCACAACCGCGGTAATCACCGTCGGAGGAATAAAGACGGAGGGAAGTTTCGTTGCCGAGCAGTCGATATTCGGCGGTTATATTATAAGAGTGACCGCAAACTCCGTAAAATACGTTTACAGAGCGTATACGCTTTCCAATCTCGGACTGTTCGAAACCAAGGAGAGCGATTATGCCGAGTATATGTTCGTCGATAACGAAGGAGCGATAAAGAGAGCGCCCTATCTCGTGAATAACGGTGACGGCACTGCTGACACTTACGAAGTTCGCAATAACTCGCTTGAAAAAACGTCGTCGGGAACTTTGGTTGTACAGCCCGATAAATCATATCTGTATACCGTTGACGAAAACGGCGTTGCCGAGTGGGCGGAGACGCGTATTTCCGTTATGGTTGTCAATCTTGACGCTTCTTCCACGAAATACAGCGTGTATTATTATCTCTCGGCAGAAACGGAAGAAGGGGACAGCGCCGATTATGTAACGACGTATACTCTTACGCTCGAAGGAAAGGTGTATACTCTTAAAAAGATTTCCGCATTTATAGTGCTCACTTATCCCGACGGCTCGAGGGTAACGGGAGTTTACACCGAATATCCCAACTATATCCGCGTGACGCTTTCCGGCGGCTATGCGTACTTCATTCTTGACGACGAAAACAAGACATTCGAGATAATAAGAGAACCTCTCGTTCTCACAATGAGAAAGAACAATCTCACAACCAGAACGACCACCGTAACAATTACGGGCAGAGGCGAAACGGTTGACGGCGTTGTTAAATACGAAGCGATATATACAGAGAGGGTGGACGGCAAAGACGTAAGCACTCACGGTTATTATACCGACAGAACGGTGGAGATTTTCGGGGCAAAGGCTTCCGTGAATACTTTTGTTTCAGACGACGGAACAAAGACTTTCAAATTCCTTGCTTACCAGAGCGGTTCCAATCTTTACTTCACACCCTATGAGGCGGACGAAGTTATAGAAATAGAAAAGTTTACGGCAATCAACGACGATGACGCCGAAGATACTTCCGTAACGCTTGCCGCAACTGACGAAATTAGCGGCGATAATGTTGTGTTCGTGTTCAACGACGGCGAAAAGACGGTAAAAGGCGTGGTTACTTCCCAAATTAAGGACGTATTCGACGAATATGAAGTAACCGTGTTCACATTTACTTCGCTGGATTCGGCTACGACCTTCAAGTTCACGCTTCTGAACAATTATTTCCGTATCGAGGCGACGGACGGCAGTTATACCGGCAACGGCAAACTCGAGCTTGACGGCGCGACGCATATCGCAAGATATATAGACGCAGAGGGCAGATATCATGTCAGCCGCTACTTAATCGTCAGAAACGTTTTGAATGAGGGTGATATCGCCATAACCATGTCGGTAAACGACGTGATGTGTTATTTCGATATAAACAGCACAAACAATACGTTTACGCTCCGCGGCGCCGAAGCTGCCGGTTACCTTGTAATAGATAACGGAACGCTCGAAGGCAAAACGGTTATTCTGGACGGCTACGGCCACGCGACATTGAAAGCGGGTGAAGAATCCGAGGAAGTGTCGGCAACTTATACGGTTGAAGGCGACGTTTACACCATATCTTTCGAAAACGGCAGCTATGTCGGTAAACTGGGTACAATCACGGTTGACAAAACCACGTACAATACGTTCGTAATAGAAATAAAGGGCGTAGAGGGTACATATCTCAATAAAAGCGATTTATCCGTTCTTGTTTTGGACAGCGTAGGAAACGTGACCAAATACAATTCCTACGGTGTATCCGATACCGGTTCCTACATTGTGCTCGACGATAACCTAATATATTACACTAATTCCAAAGTTACCGATGCGGCGCTCTATACGATAGAGGGCGGCAACGTTGTTGCGGCGGATTATACGGCAACGTATTATTCGGATGATTTCCATTCGATAGTGTTCTACGTGAACGGCGTCGTCCGCTATAACAATACTTACGCTACGTACTTTACATATAACAAAGCGGACGGAACGATTAAGACCTATACGCAGTCTGACGACGCGGCGGCAAACAAATACGGCTACCTTGTGGAAGAGCTTTCGCTTTCGGAAGGAACGATAACCTATACCGACGATAAAGGCGTTACGAGAAATTACAGCCTGTTTGACGGTAAATACGTAACGTTCACGGACGATAACGGCGGCACGCTAGAATTCCAGCCTGCTGGCGGCGCGTCCTTCAAAGTTATAGGCAATTATACCGAAAATGGTGCGGAGAAAGCCGTTCAGTATTACGTTGTTGTGGAATGTTCGGAAGAGGGCGAAGTTACGACATATCTTTCGAATTACGAACAGAAGAGTTTGAACGGAAGCCGCAACGCATATTCTTTCACTAACAATTACGATTTGGAGCTTCACTTCGACACCAAGAAGTTCGTATTCGACAAATCCGTATACAAGAGCGGTCTTAGCGCTTACGATTATAATTATCTGATGTTGCTTTCCACATACGGCTCGGCGCTTGCTCCTCTGTTTGCAAATCAGCTCGGCTTGCTTGAAGTTGTGGGAACGGTCGAAAACGGAAATACGACGTACAGCGTTTCCGGTACGTTCAACTATATAAGAGTGGGCGAGGCTTTAGATAAAGCGCTTACGTTCACCGGCGGCACGCTTACGCCTGCAGGTTATTACAATCAGCATTACGGTCACTTGTATACTTCCGAGTTTGTCGGTAACGATAACAAGACCTATCATCTCAATTTCTACATCACCGCCGATAAGGCGACCGGACTTTACACCTATATAATTTACTCGCTTACCCGTGTTACGGACAGCCTCAACCTTGCCGAAGATTCTGTAATCTATACCGAAGAGTACGTGTACACGACAGGATTCAAGTTCGTGAAAAGTAAGGATGAAAACGGTGACCCCGTATATTACGAAATAGGCGATGAGTTCATCCCCTCCATCAAATACAAGGGCGTTATGATAAACACCTTCAACTGGAGCGAGAGCGGTGATAGCGAATGGCTGTTTATGTCCGTTGAATATAACGGAAAGGAAGCGTCGGAAAATCTTTATTACTTCACGTACACGAAGGACGCGGAAGGAAAGATAAACGGCGGAACGATAGTCAAACGTATTACCGAGGTTTATAAGACGGCGGACGGAGTTTCCGTATACGTTATCCGCGACGACGGAACCGAAGGCATAAGCGGTATCTACGAGGTTTACGGCTTTATGCGCGGTGAAGAAGCGGAGACTACTACCGATTGCGTGAAAGTTTCCGACGGCGTGTTTACCGTGACAACGGAAAAAGGCGTTTACACCGTGACGTTTACCGCGGCGACGGGCGACGAAGGCGAGACGGTTATTTCCGTCGAAGTCGTCAAACAAGCGGAAGAGGGCGGAGCTATTGCCTGATTATCTCCTATAAAATGCAATACGCCCGCGATGCGGGCGTATTTTTTTGCGAGATTGACAATTTTTCGAAAATCGTATATAATAATAGAGTACGATTTATCAGGAGTAAAAATGAAAATTTGCGTATTCGGCGCGGCAAGCGCGCATATTGACGGAATTTATATCGACAGAGTGGAAGAGCTATGCGAAAAACTCGCAAAGCGCGGACATTCGCTTGTATTCGGCGCAGGCGGCACAGGGCTCATGGGTGCGGCTGCCCGCGGCTTCAAACGGGGCGGAGGGCATATTCACGGCGTTATACCGGGGTTTTTCAGGGACGAGGGCGTGGAACTGATATATGACGGTTGCGACGAGATTACTTTTACGGAAAACATGTCAGAGCGCAAGCGTATTATGGAGGATACGGCGGACGCTTTTATTATCGCGCCTGGTGGCATAGGCACTTTCGAGGAATATTTCGAGGTGCTCACGCTTAAACAGCTCGGACGGCACGATAAAGCCATTGCTATTTATAATATAGAAGATTACTACGACGATTTGGAAAAGTTTATGCAGACGGTGGCGGAGCGTAAATTTATGACCTTCAAATGCGGAGAAATGTACGAGTATTTCAAGGACGCGGACAAAATTATAGATTATCTCGAAAATTATAAACCCAAGGGTTCGCCCTGGCAGAAGATGAAAATCGGTGATTGAATGATTAACGTTGCTTTTGTTTGTCTCGGCAATATTTGTCGTTCGCCCATGGCGGAGTTGATTTTTTCCGAACTGGCGAAAGAGCGCGGGCTCGCGCTCTCCTTTTGCATATCGTCTTTCGGCACATCGGACTGCGAGGAGGGAAACTCTATTTATCCTCCCGCAAGGCGTACGCTCGAAAAACACGGAATTTACGGAAAGCATACCGCAAGACAGATTACTTTGAAAGACGTCATTAACAATGACTATATTCTCGTTATGGACGGCGGAAATCTTTTTGATTTGCTGAGACTGACGGGCGGCGATTTCGGAGACAAGATAATGAGGTTATGTTCTTTTACCGATAACCCGCGCGACGTCGCAGACCCCTGGTATACTTTGAATTTCGAAAAAGCATACGAGGATATTTACGACGGCTGCAACTGTTTTATGGAATATCTTTTAAAAGAAAAAGCCGAGGTGTTCGGCTACGATAAAAGGCATTGAATCATATAAATAACACCCCGTTCCGATTAACTCGGAACGGGGTGTTTGAAGTTTTACTCTAACAGCCAATTCAAGTAAAACTCACTGTCGTAAATCAGATTTTACGCGTTGCGGGTGCAGCCATAGACGCTTTTTCCGCAGCTGCGTATTCTGTGCGCCTGTCTTTGCCGTAGAAGAAGAGGGCTATGGTGCCGGGACCAACGTGCGAGCCCGTACAAAGGTCGTAGTACTCAATTATAATGTCTTTTGCTCCGTTTTCTCTCAGCATTGCAGCAAGCTCCAATGCATCCTCTTCGCAATCAGCGTGAGCAATTGCTACGGTGTTGCTTTCGGGGTTCACGGCTCGTTCCTTGAAATATCGTACAAGCGCGGCAATCGCTTTTTTTCTGCCGCGTTCCTTTCCGCAGAAAGAAATTTTGGCTACGGTGCCGCTGTCGGCTTTTAAAATAGGTTTTATATTCAGAATCGTGCCGGCAATCGCCAGAGTGGCGGAAATTCTGCCGCCTCTTCTGAGATATTTCAAATCGCCTACGGTAAAGTAACTGTTGAATTTATAAGAATTCTGTTTTAACCATTCATAGCAGGAGCAGGCGCTTTCGCCCAAAGCTCTGAGGTCCGCTACCTTAAGCGCCTGTAAACCTTCGCCCAAACCTGCGTTCGCGCTGTCGAAAACGTACATCTTAGAGTTCGGGTACAATTCTTCAAGTTCTTTTCTGGCTTCGTTAGCCTGAGCGTTTGTGCCGCTGACGCCCGATGATATTGTAAGCATAAGCGCGTCTCTGCCCGCTTTGAGCGTGGGCTCTACGGCGGCTTTTATGCGTTCTTTATCCACGAGCGAAGTCTTGATGTCTGCGCCCGCTCTCAAATCGTCGTAGTACTTTTTCGCCGTTACCGAAAAAGCCGTGTCCTTTTCGTAACAGAGCCGCTCTTTTCCGTTCACTGTACAGGTGTAGGGTATAACCGAAATATTGAATTTTGTAATCAGCTCGTCCGGAATATTTGCGGACGAATCAACAAAAATATCAAAAGTATCCATTCCTTTACTCCGTGCGGGTTTTACCGCAAAGTCATATTTTTTATGATATGCGAAATATGCACTATATTCATATTATTACACCGTGGGAGTAAAAATACAACCTACTTGACCGGTGTTGTTCTCCACAAAACGGTTTTCTGCGTAAACCGTCAAAATTTTCAACTCTACCGCTTAAATTTCACACTCTACTCACGGTAGAGTCCTATAATTTGTTGTGTTTTCGGTGCAAATGTGTTATAATATCGGTATGGATGAGTTGAAAAGCAACGTAGCTAAAAATTTAACCGAGCTTCGCACAAAAGCGCGGCTTACTCAATTGCAGCTCGCGGAGATGCTCAATTACTCTGATAAGGCGGTTTCGAAGTGGGAGCGGGGTGAAGCTGTTCCCGACCTGAGGGTGCTCATTAAACTTGCGGAGCTGTACGGGGTTACTCTCGATGATATAGTCAGGGGGCAAAGCGTTGCACCCAATATCGAACCGAAGAGACGTATAGGTGGTAAGCGAGCGTTTATTACCGCTATGTCGGCTATACTTGTATGGTTTATCGCGACGGGCATATTCGTTACTTTCTATTTTATACCTGTAACCGCACCGTACGCTTACCTTGTTTTCGCGGTCGCGCCGTTGCCTACCGCCATTGTTCTGACGGTGTTTTCTGCGAAATGGGGCAACCGTCTCACAAACGCGCTTTCGTCGTCGTTCATTTTATGGGCGTGCGTGCTCATCTTCCATATTTTCGTTATAACGTTTCAGCCCGAATTCATACAGATTTATCTTCTGTATCTTGTCGGAGCCGTTTTCGAACTTCTCATAATTCTTTGGTTTACGTACAGGTGGTACGCAGCGCGTAAGCAGAAATAAATTTTACCTTCAAAGAGGTTATATATTATGGATACAAAGAAATTAGCGGAAAAACTTATTCCGGACGAGTTGCCCTCGCCCGAAAGTTACGAGGAGCTATATCCCGCAAGACAACTCCCCGCAGGCGCGGAAGTAACGCGTCTTGCTCCTTCTCCGACGGGGTTTATTCACCTCGGCAACCTTTTTTCGGCACTTGCCGACGAAAGAGTGGCGCATACTACAGGCGGCATTTTCTATCTGAGAATAGAGGATACGGACGAAAAGCGAAAGGTTGACGGAGCGGTCGAAAGCGTGATTCGCTCTCTCGATTACTTCGGTATAAAATTCGACGAGGGCGCGGAAATCGACAGCCCTCTTAACAAGTACGGACCGTACTATCAGCGTCGCCGTGCGGGTTTATATCGTGCTTTTGCAAAAAAACTTATAGCAGAGGGTTTGGCATACCCCTGTTTTTGTACTTCCGGGGAGCTTGACGCCGTTCGCGAAAAGCAGACCGAAAACAAGGAAATTACGGGATATTACGGGACGTACGCAAAGTGTCGCAATCTTTCAGAGGAAGAAATTTATAAAAAACTCGAAGAGGGCATGCCCTACGTTATCAGACTTAAATCTCAGGGTAACGCCGCAAACAAGTTCACTTTCCGTGATGCGATAAAGGGAGATATAACCGTAACCGAGAACGAGCAGGATATAGTCATTCTTAAATCGGACGGAATTCCGACGTATCATTTCGCGCACGCCATTGACGACCACTTTATGCATACGACTCTAGTCATTCGCGGAGAAGAGTGGCTTTCCAGTCTGCCCGTTCATATCGAGTTGCATAAAGTTTTGGGCTTCAAACCTCCGAGATATGCGCATACGTCGTCGCTTATGAAGATGGACGGTGACACCAAGCGTAAACTATCAAAGCGCAAAGACCCCGAACTATCCCTTGATTATTACAGGAAAGCCGGTTATTTCCCTCTTGCGGTGGTCAAGTATCTTATGACCGTTCTAAATTCCAATTTCGAGGAATGGCTTCTCAAAAATCCCGACGGAGATTATCGCGATTTCAAATTCAGAATAGATAAAATGGGTAAAAGCGGCGCGTTGTTCGATTTGGATAAACTCAACGACGTTTCAAAGACCGAAATTTCCAAACTTTCGGCGGACGAGTGCTACGGTTTTCTAAGCGGATGGGTATCGGAATTCGGCACGGAAGCGGATAAAGCACATTTTGCCAACAGAGAGTATCTTGTAAAGATATTAAATCTTGTTATGGGCACGGGCGGCAAGAAACGCCGCAAAGACATTGAGCGCGCCGAACAGGGAGTAAGACTGCTCGATTATTTCTTCGACGATACGTTTAAGCCTGTCTACGGGTACAGATTCGATAGGGAGACGGTAAACATCGTGCTTAAAGAGTTTGCGGCGGCGTATTCGCCCGACGACGACAATTCGGTCTGGTTCGCTAAGGTAAAGGCGCTCGCGCCCAAGGTCGGTTTTGCGGGCGAAATGAGCGAATACAAAGCTCACCCCGAAAATTATAAAGGCAATGTATCGGATGTCGCCGAAATTCTGAGAATAGCGGTGACGGGCAGCGCAAATTCTCCCGACCTTTGCACAATAATGGGCATTCTCGGCAGAGAACGTTCCCTTGCACGGCTTGAAAAGGGCATGATATAGTAGTGCGGCATATTATATAAATTGTCGCGGAATTTTTTATCATTCCAACCCTGTTTTGTCATCTCGGGCAACTTTGTGTCGTTCCGAACGACCCTATTGTCATTCCGAGCGTAGCGAGGAATCGGATGTTTCACTACGTTCAACATGACAAGAAATGTTCGACATAAAAAACATTGCTAAATTTAACTAAATAATTTTAATCGACATTGCAGTACGTGTCGTTAAAAAATATTAAATTACATACGCGGATGCGCGTAAAACAAGGACATATGTTAGAGTTAAAAGATATTAAAAAAGACTATTCGATTGCGGGCGGTGCGGTTCATGCGCTTAACGGCGTAAGCATAAAATTCCGTAAAAACGAATTTGTTTCCGTATTGGGAGCTTCCGGATGCGGAAAGACCACTCTTTTAAACATAATAGGCGGACTCGACAAATACACGTCGGGAGACCTTATAATCAACGGCGTAAGCACCAGGTGCTATAAAGACGGAGACTGGGATACTTACAGAAATCACTCGGTAGGTTTTATTTTTCAGAGTTATCATCTTATCCCTCACCAGACTATTTTGCAGAACGTCGAACTTGCTCTTACCATTTCGGGAGTGAGTAAAGAAGAGCGCCGTGCCCGCGCGGTGGAGGCTTTGGAAAAAGTAGGTCTTGCGAACAAGATGAAGAACAGACCGAACCAGCTTTCGGGCGGTCAGGCACAGCGCGTGGCGATAGCGAGGGCTTTGGTTAACGACCCCGAAATAGTGCTTGCCGACGAACCTACCGGCGCGCTCGATTCCAAGACCAGCGTTCAGATTATGGAACTTTTAAAGGAAATTTCCAAAGAACGTCTCGTCATAATGGTTACGCACAATCCCGAACTCGCCGAAAAGTATTCCACAAGAATCATAAGGCTTTTCGACGGTATTGTGACGGACGACAGCGCCCCCTATGACGGAGAGGATGAAGAATCCGTCAAAACGCCTGCCGCCGAAGAAGGGAAGAAAGTCAAAAAAGGCAAGAAAAAAGCCTCGATGTCTTTCGGAATGGCTTTTGCGCTTTCGCTCAAAAATCTTTTGTCCAAAGGCAAGCGCACGGCTATGGTATCGGTTGCAGGCAGTATAGGCATTATCGGCGTTTCTCTGGTGCTTGCCATTTCTTCGGGAGTTCAACTCTATATAAGGAGTATGGAGGACGATATGTTGTCGGGTTATCCGCTCTCTGTTACGGAGACGGCGGTCGACATAAATGCGCTTATGAATGTTGCAAGCACGAACGGCATGAAAGCTGAGCTGGACCGTCTGGACGATAAAATCTATGTGGACGGCTTACTTGACAGACTTATGGCTTTTGCCGACCCCATGAAGACAAACGACATCAACGAAGATTATTACAGCTTTGTGCAGTCTATGCCGTCAGAATATTACAATGCGCTTCAATACGGTTACGACTTCGAAATGTCCAATTATATATACACCGATTTTTCCGTGGACGGGACTTCGGAAAATACTCAGAACGTTTCGGTTACCGGTATACGCGCAAAATACACTTCCGTTTTGTCTCAGGAAGAGAGCTACGGCGACCTTGCCCCTATGATTTCGACTTTGCGTTCGTTCAGGGAGATTCCTGATAACCCTTCGTATATTCTGTCGCAGTACGACATACTTGCGACGTATAACGGCAAGACGGCAAATCTCACGCAAAACGAAATCAAAGATATTTTCGAAAATAAGGAAAGCCTTATAATGGTCGTATCCGACAACGGATTTGCCGATTTGAATTTCGGGCAGTACGGATATATGACCGAGGATGAATTTTTGAATTTCGCGTACAAGGCGGAAGGTTCGCAGGATTACGATAAAGAAGTAACGGACAAATACGAAAACGGCTTGTCGTTCGATACATTTATCGGCGATAACGCACATTCTTTTAAATGGTATCCCAACGACACGGTTTACAAAGAAGGCGAGGCGGGTCGGACGATTTTAATAAACGGCATACCTTTGAAAAGTTCGGAATACGAGTATCTCGAGGACGCCGCCGAGTTCGCTCCCGACAGGGATAAGTCCGATGACTTGAATCTTAAAGTTAAAATTATACTTCAGAAAAAGAAAAATATTTCTTACGGCTGCCTTTCCTCTGGTTTGTATTATACTAACGAACTTACAAAGCATACCTTAAAAGCGGGACTTGAAAGTAACATTTCCAAACATATCGCGGGAAACGGCGATTTGAGTATTCTTCATTATTCGTACGATTTCAAATATCCGAACGACGATAAAGAATATATTTCGGGCGCTGCGGCTTCGTATATCTCGAAAGCAAGCGGCGGCATGATGAGTATGGCGGGAATGGCAGGTATGGGCGGCGGTATTTCCGGTTTTATGGACAGTCTTAAAGCGAGTGCCGGCATGGTTGCGGGAACGTCTTTGCCTTCGGCTTTCTATATTTACCCAATAAATTTCGACAGTAAAGACCTTGTTACCAAATACCTGGACAAATGGAACGCAGCCTGCGAAGTAGAAGGCGGCGGAGAATTGAAGTGGACGGATACGGACGGCGTGGAGCATTCCGTTATACTCAAAGAAGAGAATAAAATCGAATATACCGATGCCGTTGGACTTATTATCACAATGGTGAATACTATGATTGAAATGATTACAATTGCGCTTGTTGCATTTACGGCGCTTTCATTAGTCGTTTCAACCGTAATGGTGGGCATTATAACTTATGTCTCCGTTGTCGAACGAATAAAGGAAATAGGTATTTTGCGTGCGTGCGGCGCCCGTAAAAAAGATATCAAGTGGCTTTTCAATGCCGAAACGTTCATCATAGGTTTTGCCGCGGGACTCGTGGGAATCGCCGTAACTTATCTGTTGTCTTTGATTCTCAATCTTGTACTCGGAACATTGTTCGGTATTTATACGATTGCTTCTCTGCCTTGGTGGCAGGCGATTGTAATGGTTGTAATCAGCGTAGTACTCACGCTGATATCGGGCTTGATTCCCGCTTCTGCGGCTGCAAAGAAAGACCCGGTTGTCGCGCTCAGAACGGAATAGACTCTTCGTTTCACTCAGGGTGACAAAAAAACTTGACGTCATTCCAGGCAATGTGAGGAACGACAGCCCGAACGTCATTCCGAGCGTCCTCCGTCATCCCGAACGAAGCGAGGGACCTGATGTTTCGCTACATTCAACATGACAGGAGGATGTGCGCTCAATGTGACGGAAAGTTGTCATTCCGAGCGGAGCGAGGAACCTTTTTTGCAACGCTTATTCGCATAATAATTTCTTAAAACGCCCAAAATAAATAAAAGAGGTGTTTTATGAAAGGAATAATCAAAATGCTTGCGGTTTCGGCGGCGGCGCTGTGTTTGAGCGCGGGTATTGCGTCTCAGACGGGATGCAACGGTTGTGCGGGGGGCGAACAGGCGTACAGCGGAACCTGCATCGGCGAATACTCGTATAAAAATCCTTACGGCGACGACCGTTACGGTGTTAAAGTAAGCGTTGAGGTGGAAGAGGACGTTATAAAGAGAGTGGTTGTTCTGAACTCCGATTATACCGAAGCTACCGAAGCGATGGGCAAGTGGAATCCCGAAACATGGGATAACAATAAGGCGACTGTTTTGGCAAAATATGCGGGTAAAACCGTTTCCGAGGTGATGGGAATCGGCGTCGAGTGCGATGAGAACGGTGAACCCGTAACCGGTACGGAAGAGAATCCTGTAACCTATAACGGTCTTATTCACACCGGAGCAACGCTTTCGAGCGGAAGACTTTTGAAAGCCGTTCAGAATGCATTGTCAAACAGATAAACAAATTATTTTCGCCCGCGGCTTTTATTTTTAAGCCGCGGGCGTTTTAATTGCTTTTTATCCGTCAAAACCTTATAATAAATGTGTAAACGTTTATTTTGCGTTGCGGGAACGAATTATGAAAAAATTATCAGCCGTTATATTTGCGTTATCTGTTATCGCTTCGGTTTTTTCCGGATGCGGCGGTGAAACTTACGCAATCTATACCAATCTTTCTCGGGAAGAATTTTCGGTACAAGCAGGAAATTTCGTCTTGTGCGAAGGACTGAATGCAAGCGGTTCGGCAAACGGCGATAATGCTCGGGTGAGTGCGGGCTTTTCATCGCGTACGCACGTATTTTATGCAATGGGTGCGGAAGCGCTTCTCGTAATTTCCGCCGATTTTTCCGACGAAGCTACTTTAAACGGTTTTAACGCTTTGTGTACGGAAATAGAAGAAGTTCTGTATTCTCTCGACAACAGTCTTTCCGCGACTATTCCGACCTCGGACGTCAGTGTTTTCAACGCTGCGGGTGCGGGGGATAAAGTGCTTATAGGTTATCATACTTATAATCTTTTAAATCTTGCAAGCGACATATACGAAAAAACGGAGGGATATTATAATCCCGCTGTATATCATAGCGTAAAGGCTTACGGCTTCCTCGGCGGAGAGCGACCGGAAGATATTTCCGATTTGCCGTCATCGTCGCTTTCTTCGAAATTAACGGACCTTGCGAATATGTTCGGCGAAGTGGAACTTTCTTCGAAAGACGGAGAGTATTATGCGTTAAAGCCCGATTTTACCGTAACGCATGACGATACCGAATATACTCTGAACCTCGATTTGGGCGGAATAGGTAAGGGTTATGCCGTGGACGTTGTGAACGGATTGTTGGACGATTACGGATTCGAATACGGTTATTTCAGTTTTGCTTCCAGCAGCATTGCCGTGAAAAGAAATTCGTCTGTTGGCGAATACACTATCGGTTTGCGCAATCCGAGAGGTTCCGGCGATTATTTGTGCGTTAAAACGAAAAATACGCTTATTTCCACAAGCGGCGATTATTTTCTATATTATACTCTCGCAGGGGAACGTTATTGTTCGGTAATAGACCCGCATACGGGCAAACCGGTGCGTTCGGGTGTTATAACTGCGACTGTATTCGGGGGAAGCGCGGCGGAAAACGATGCGTATACTACGGCTATTATGGCTATGGGAAAAGACAGAGCCTTACAATTCGTCAATGCCGAGCTTACGGACAGAAAATTTGTGTTCGTATGCGAAAAAGAGGGTTGAAATGTCTCTCGGTAAATTACGTCAGGTCAAAAGCGACAGAGCGTTCAGACGTTTCGATTTAATTGTCTACGGCATAGTGCTCTTGTTCGTCGTCATATTGTTTATACTGGTGTTTACTCTTACCGATTCAAGCCCTTTGAAAGGAGTCAGGGTTTTTGTGGACGGGAAGGCGATATTTTCTTATACTTTCGAAAATGACGAATACGAAACGTCGGGAGAGGGCGTGGAAGTCGAGAATTCTCAATCGAAACTTGTTATTACGGTGAGCGCGGGAGGAGGATACAACAAAATAGTAATAGATAAACGGGCGCGCAAAGCGCGCGTTTTCGAGGCAGACTGTCGGGCAAAGACATGCACATATATGCAGCTTAACGATAATTCCGACGTTATTCATTGTGCGCAGCATAAGCTGAGGGTCGAGCCGTCGGATTATTCTCCCGACGGAGGTTATATACCTTTGGGTTAATACTAAATTAATGATAAATCGCACGCGCATGTTAAATGAGCGTGCGATTTTTGTATTATTATTTGACTTTTTGTAATATATTGTGATATAATCTTTGAGGTAAGTTTTATGTTTCAAATCGGTTATCCGGTTGACGTCGCAGGTTTGAAGCATACATAATTTATAAGGAGACAGAATATGAACAAAAAATTCACTGAATTTTTCAATCGAAATATGATGTCGGTTGAAAAGAACACGGCTTACGGTATTGTAAACGGCTACGAAACCTCTGCGGTTCTGAACACGATGGAAAACAATTTTCCGTTCAGATTACATATAGGGTTTTACGCCACGGACGAACAGAAAAGAAATATCGAAGCGGCGCTCAGAAATGCGGCGATAAAGTTCTTCAGATTCGAAATCAGTCCTTACGGTCTGTTAATTTGTCTGAACGACATAACAATGAGCAGACTTATCAATCGCTTACCTTCCGTTTTCGATACGGTTTACGGTATAATATCCGAAAACGGCGCTCTCGGAGAGAAATATTGTCCCGTTTGCGGCGGCGAGCTTGAAGAAAATGCATCCAAGTGCAATATAGACGGCTATTATTTAACTATCGACGAAAAATGCAAGGAGACGATAAACAGCGTTATCGACGCAGAAAATAAAGATTTTGCGGCGGCGCCGAATAATTACCTCAAAGGTTTTCTCGGTGCGGTTATCGGCGGTCTCGTCGGCGTAGTAATTGCGATTCTTCTCAATTTCGCAGGTTTTATTGCCTCAATCTCGTCGGTCGTAGCGGTAATAGTCGGATGCTTCCTTTACAGAAAGTTAGGCGGCAAGCCCAACAAAATGATGTTCGTGATAGTAGGTGTGACGACATTTTTAATGATGCTCGTCTCGGTACCGATTATTTATATTATAATGGCGGGAATAGCTGCACAAGAAGTAGGCGGTTACACCGCTATGGAAGCGTTTATGGTTTTAATGGGCGACGCCGAGTATGCGGGTTGGTTCTACGGTGACCTTGCGATGACTGCGTTGTTCTCGATTGTGGGAGTCGGTCTGGAAATATTCAATCAATCGAAACTCGTAAAAAGAAGAAATAAAATTTCTTAAATATTTAACCGCCGCGAGATTGTTTCTCGCGGCGGTTTTTTCATTTTTTGTCATTCCGAGGCTTGCGCGGAATCCGAAAACCCGTCATCCCGAGCGGAGAACCGCATTCTTTTGTCATCATGTCATCACGAGTCGTTTTTGTCATCACGAGTGAAGCGATGAACCTCTCGGCAAGTCTCAGGGTGACAAAAAACTTGACCGGAAACGTCATTCCGAGGCGAAGCCGAGGAATCGACAGCATTGTCATGACGAGAAAAAACCGCAGTGAACAAGCTCTTATTCTTTCGGTGTTTCTTCGGCAATAACCTTTCTTCCGATAATAATGTGTCGGGGACATTTCTCGACGCAAGTCAAACATCCGGTACATTTTTTATAGTCGATTGACGGCAGATTATCCTGCATTGTTATCGCTCCGTGCGGGCACACTTTCGCGCAAATTCCGCAGGCGATACATCCTACCTTGCAGACGCTCGTCACTTCTTTGCCTCTGCATTGGGAAGAGCATGCAACGAATATGGGAGCCGAGGCGGGAATTCTTTCTATAATATTTTTCGGACAGGCTGTAATGCACGCCCCGCATGATATACATCTGTCCGGGTCTACTTCCGCAAGTCTTGCCTGAACGGAAATCGCGTTTTCGGGACAGACCGCTTTACAGTCTCCGCATCCGAGACAGGCGTAAGAGCAGGCTTTGTTTCCGCCGAGCAGCGAATTGTTCGCGGCGCAGGTGGGATTGCCTTTATACTCGAATTTGTCGGCGCAGTTTTCCGCGCCGCCTTTGCATTTTACTACGGCTACCGTGGGTTCTTCTTCGGTGAGTTCTATACCGAGCAGTTTGGCTATTTCGGCTTTTTTCTCGGGTGACGTTACATGGCAATCGCCGAGGTTGCCGCAACCTTCGGCGAGTTTGGACGCAAAACCGCTGCAACCGGAACAACCGCATCCTCCGCAATTCGCGCCGGCAAGGTTTTCCAGAATTTTAGTGACTTTTTCGTCCAGGTCTACTTTGAAGACTTTACCTACGACGAGAATCAATATTCCTATTAACAGCGCGGCGCCTGCGAATATTCCCGCGACTATACCGAGCGTTATCCAGGTCTGAGTATTTATTTCAAGTAAATTCATATCTCCGCACCTCGCTTAAATAAAGGAAAATACCATAAACGCCATACATATGAAACTTGCCGTCACCATCGCGACGGGAAAACCGGCAAGCGCCTTGGGCATTTTGTAATAATTCAGTTTTTCTCTCAATCCGCTCATTATGACCATTACGAGCGTGAAACCCAGTCCCGCAAAAAATGCGTAGAGTACAGCCCAACCTATGTTCATAGTTCCCGCGGCGCCGATTGCGCTGAGGAAATTATCGCCTATTACAAGTTCGGTTACGCCTAAAACGGCGCAATTCGTCGTAATAAGCGGAAGATAAATTCCCATTGAATTATAGAGGGAGGGGGAAAGTTTCTGAATAATTTTTTCAAGCATCTGAACCAAAGAAGCGATAATGAAAATAAAGAAAATAATTTCCAGAAACGCAAAATTCAAAGGCTTCATTACGTAAACGTAAAGCGGATAGGTTACCAGAGTGGCAAGTGCCATAACCACCGTTACGGCAACGCCCATTCCGAGCGCGCTTGACGTCTTTTTCGAGACTCCGAGGAAAGGACATATTCCGTAAGTTTGCTGAGTTATGAAATTGTCAGTGAGCACCGCCGACAGAACTATTGCAATCAGAGTAGACATTTACGCGCCCTCCTTGAGGAGATTTTCACGAGCGAGTTTATTCGCTTTTACTCTGCGCGCTCTCTCGAAGCCGTCAAGCACGTATACGAATACTGCTATGCAAAGACCGTAAACAAGGAAAGTGCCTGCGGAGCTCGCAAACATTTCTATTTTGAAATTCATTATTTTAAGTCCGAAAATCGAGCCTTTCCCGAGGAATTCGCATATTATTCCCATAAGCGTTAAAGCGAAAGTGAAGCCCAAACCGTTTGCTATTCCGTCCACTGCAGCTTCGGCAACGGTATGCTTGCTTGCAAACGCCTCCGCTCTTCCAAGTATAATACAGTTAACGACAATCAGAGTGAGGAAAGCTCCGAGACTTTCGTAGAGGTCGGGCAGAAATTTTTCCAGTACCATACGGGCAAACGTAACAAGCGTAGCAATAACTACGATGTAACAGGGTATTCTTACGGCGTTCGGTATTACTTTCCTCAGCGCCGAAATAATGATATTGCTCAGCGTAAGTATGAAAATTACCGTGAGCCCCATTCCCGCCGCGCTCGTAGCCGATTTTATGAGAGCGAGAGTGGGACAGGTGCCCAGAACGAGCATAAACGTGGGATTCTGGAAAATAAGTCCGTCAAGGGTTATTTTCTTGTATTTATTCATTGCATTTGTCCCCCTAAGCATTTCTCGTAGTTTGCCGTTGCGAAGAGTCCCGCGTATAGGCAGAGGTAGTTGGATCTTGTGGCGCCCGTCTGAATTTCGCCCGCTTCGTAATTTTCGTTGGACGAAATGTCTCCGTTTTCGCCTATAACGCTCTTGAAATAAGCGGCGTCTTTACCCTCGTAATCGGTTCGCACAAGCGCGTTATATTCGTCCTTATCCAGTCTGCCGTCTGTGGAACCGTATTTTTTGATTACATATTCCGAAATTACGCCACCTTTGCCGACGGTGATTTCTATTGTGAACGACTGTGCCTGTTTATTGGATTTTGTTATAATATTATAGGTAACCGTTTCACCGTCGACTTGGTATATCGTGGCGGGATTGGCGATGTCTATATATTCGGTAAACACAAATCCTTCGAAAGGATTGCTTACGACTCCGCCCAGAATATCCGTTTTTACAAAGGCTATGGCTCCGTTGACCGCGTTGCAAATCGCCGTTGCCGACATCGTCGCGCCGGTAACGAGAAAATCGCCGACGGGCTCGTAATAAATACCGTCCGTGTATTTCGACGTAATATTTTCAAACAGAGAAGAGGAATTCACTTCCGAGGAGAGAGTCTGATTGCCCCAACTTGAAACGGAGATTTTTCTTATTCCCGTTACGGCGCCGTTTTCGACTGTTACGGCTATCCAGCAGGTAACCGTTCCGCCGCTCCATCCGCCGAAACCTTTCGAAGAAATCAGGTAATCGAGCTCTTTTTTGCCGTTTTCGTCAAACGTTACTTTGTAAGCCTGGTCGATTTCCGCATTGCCGGTTTTCTTTGTTTCGGAAATCAGCCCTTTGGGGTCCTTAACTTCGGCGGTAATCAGAACGTCGTTTTCGCCGTAAACCGAAACGTCGGCGCCCGAATAAATGTACGAGACTGCGCGCTGTAATCTTTCTCCTGCGGTGACTTCCAGAAAACCGTAAGCGATAGTAAGGAATATTCCGCTTGCAAGAAGAACGCAGAGGAGTGCCGCAAGACATTTGAATGAATTGCTTTTGAAAAAGTCTTTTACGCTCATTTATTTGCCTCCTTCTGTTTTTTCGCGCGCTTATACCCGAAGGGTTTCCGTATGAAAACTTTATCGAACAGAGGAACGAGAAGGTTCATTAAAACTACAACAAACGAAACTATTTCGAGGTTGGTGAAATATCGTAAAACGGCAGTAAGTATCGCCGCGACGATGAGGAAAACAAATTGCGCCAAACCGCCTTTGGGGGAAGTTACATAGTCCGTTAACATAAACACGGATGCGAACGCAACGCCGCCGGAAAGTATATGAGGCAAAAACAGCGAGAAATCGAGAGTATATGAAGGATAGTCGAAACCGCTTAAAAATACCGCAAAAATTCCGAACAGACCGAGATACAGGACTGGCTGCCACCATTTTATAACTTTTCTCGCCACAAGGTATATATAACCGACAAGCACGGCGGCTTTACAGGTCTCGCCGATGCTTCCTGCTACACCCGTGCCTAAAAAGAGGTCTAAAGGGTGCATTAAAACTATCGGTTGCGAATATATTTCCGATTTGGAAACGAGCAGACCGGAAAGATTTGTCGCGCTTGACTGAATCAAATCGCTGTCCGGGAAAATCGCGCCGACTGCGGGGCGAACGTATACGTTCATCGCAACCGAAAAGCTGAGAAGCATGAAAACCCGGGCGGCGGTGGAGGGGGCGACAAGATTCTTTCCCGTACCGCCGAACAACATTTTTACTATTGCGATTGCGAATACGCTTCCTATAATCACTTCGTAAAAATGAACTCTGGGCGGAAGAACCAACGCGAGAATGAGTGCCGAAACAATCGACGTAAAGTCAAATTGCCTTGCCCAGCGCTTGCAGACGTTTCCCGCGTCCGCGCATTTATTCGAAAAGCCTTTGTTTGCAATGAAAAAATATATAAATTCGGTTGCCACGCAGGAAGCCAAGGCTACAAGCTCGGTAACTGCAGCCTGCCAGCCGAAATATACTATTCCCATCACGGCGCAAGGAATTAGCGCGATAACTACGTCAAGCATAATTCCGCGCGTCGTTCTTTTCGATTTTACATGAGGAGGGGTGGATATAACTACCGTATTGTCCATTTTTAACTCCGTGTTTTGATTGTGTTTATTTTTAAGTCCAATTGGTGACCGGTTTTTGTCATACTTTGCATAGCTTTTATTAATGAAAGATGTCGTCCACAGTTAGTTAAGTTTTCCCGAGCGTATTTGTCATTCCGAGCGAAGCGAGGAATCTTTACTTTTTGTTGCGGATGTATGCTTTCGTCTTGCGTATAGCCTGAATCAGAGGGCGTTTGGCAGGGCAGATGTACTCGCACGCGCCGCACTCTATGCAAGCCGCGGTGTTGCCGTATTTTGCCGCCGCTTCGAAATCCCCTGCAGCCGAGTAAAAAGCGGTATTCATGGGCATAAGCCGCATAGGGCACACGTCGGCGCACTTTCCGCAATTAAGGCAGGGGGTGGGCTCATCGGCGGCTGCCTCGTCTTCGGATAAAAGAAGTATCCCCGACGTGGTCTTGTGAGTATATGCGTCGTAAGAAGCGAGCGCGACGCCCGTCATTGGACCGCCCTGAACGACCTTTTTCGGTGCGAAGTTTTCTCCACCGCAGAAATTCACTATTTCACTAATCGGTGTGCCCAGTTTCACCCAAAGATTTTTGGGGACTTTAACTGCTTTTCCTGAAACGGTAATAATTCTTTCGTAGAGGGGTTTGCCAAGTTCCACTGCCTCGCATACGGCGAATACGGTTGCTACGTTCTGAACGACAACTCCTATATCCGCAGGCAGTTTGCCGAGCCCGACTTTTCTACCTGTCGTAACGTAAATAAGCTGCTTTTCGCCGCCCATAGGATACATTTTTTTAAGTATCACGACTTTTATATCGTCGTAAGGTTCGAACGCAGCAATGCAGTCAGGTTTGTTCGCCTCTATTCCTATAATTATATTTTTAACTCCCAGCGCTTTCGCCGTGTATCTTGCGCCGCGGACTATTTCATCCGTTTTTTCAAGCATGAGACGGTAATCGCAGGTCAGGTACGGTTCGCATTCGGCGCCGTTTAAAATAAGAGTGTCAACGGGAGTTCCGGGCGCAGCTTTAACAGAGGAGGGAAACCCCGCGCCGCCCAGTCCCACAATGCCGCATTGTTTTATACGCTCTTTGATATCTTCGGGAGAGGGGTCGGAAAGCGGTTGTAAATAAGTTTTATCGTTTCTGCCGTCCGACTTTATCAAAATAAAAGTTTCAGTAGCGCCGTTTGCTCCCGTCATTTCTTTAATTTCGGTAACGGTTCCGCAAACGCTTGAAAAAACGTCGGAAGAAACGGGTCCGTCTCCGCGGGCTATAAGTTCTCCTTCATTGACGGTTTGACCTTCCGTTACAGCGCATATTGCCGGACGCCCGAGCGATTGTTGAGTGGAAATGGCGACCGATTCCGTTTCGGGCATAATTTCCGAAGCCGCGGCTTTCGAAAGATTCTTATTGTCGCGCGGGTGAACGCCGCCGAAATAAAACTTTCCTTTTACAGCTTTCAATTTACATTCTCCTTGAATCTTATTTAAATATTTTCCGCAAAAAACTAATTTTTATATAACAGCTTTTCGAACGCGCTTTCGGGTACGCCTTTGAAAATAAGCATGGTCGCGCATCCGACAATCGCGCCCGCGATAACGCCTAAAAGCGTAAGATAGGGTAGCTCGGCAAGATAAAGCAAAGAACCGTTGAGAAAAGCAAATACCAAGTTCTGCGTTATATTGTGCGAAACCGCCGCCGCGACCGAAACCGCCATTACCGAAATTTTGGGATGAGCGACATACAGAAGAAGGGAAGATACGGTCATAGCTACTATTCCCCCCGTAAATGAGTACATAATTGCAGAGAAATTCCCCGCAAACAGCGCGCCGAGCAATGTTCTCGCGGCGACGACGATAAACGCTTCCGCCGGAGAGAAAATTATCAGCGCAGCGAGAGAAAAAATGTTTGCGAACCCCGGTTTTGCACCGGGAATAATCATCGGCGGAAACAAACTTTCAATTAAAAACGCAATAAGACTAAGCCCCGTGAGCAGGGCGAGTACCGCAATTTTTTTTGCATTGAACTCTTTGAAATTCATATTACTTTAATTATATACCAAATTTTACCGTTAGTAAATAGCAAATTTTAAAAAAAACATTGCAATTTTATTATTAAAACGCTTTACTAATTTAGCGTAGTAAAGTATAATAATAAAAAAACCGATGGGAATACGTTCGATATGGATAACAAGGAACTTGAAAATCATATTTCGTTTTTATGTAAAATACTTTTAAAGCCCGAAACAACGGAGCAGTGCAGAGCGTTGCTTGAAGATTTGTGCACATATAAAGAAATCGAGCAGATGGCTTTGAGAGCGTATGCCGCCAAGCTGTTTCTCGAAGGCAAAACTTATAATGCCATTATCGCCGAAACGGAGCTTTCGAGCGCGACGCTCAGCAGAGTTTCGCGCAGCTTAACGCACGGCAGCGGCGGTTACAGGCAAATACTCGAGGACGAGGCGGAGAGATAAATGCAGCTTGATTTTCTTAAAAAAGACGAACGTCTGGCAATCGAGCTGAAAGCGCTTTACAGAAGTTACGGCTTCGGTGAATATAAACTTTCGGGGTTTGAAGATTATTCGCTGTACACAGAACACAAAAGTTTTCTCGAAGGAAAAGGCGTTTTGTCGTTTGTCGAAGGCGGTAAACTTTTAGCATTGAGACCGGACGTTACTTTGAGCATTGTAAAAAACGTTCCTGCGGACGGCACAAAAAAATTATTTTACGACGAACACGTTTACAGGAAAACGGCGTGCGGGAGTTTCGCGGAACTCAGACAACTGGGCGTCGAGATGCTCGGCAATATAGATAAGACGGCGGAAAGGGAGGTTGTGTCTCTCATTCTGGCGACGCTCGGAAAAATCGGCGAAAATTATGTGCTCGATATTTCCCATACGGGCATCATCGTGAAAATAACGGAACTTTTGAATCTGACTTCTTCCGGGACCCGTTTCGTCCTCGGCTGTCTCGAAAGCAAAAGCGTCCACGATTTTATTCGTTTTGCAGGGGAGAACAACCTTGACGAGCGGTATTCCAAAGCGTTTGCCGCGTTGATAGAGCTGACGTCCGAACCGACCGCGGCAATTGCAAAATTGCGTGAAATCGCGGCATATACGGGTATCAACGAAGAAACGGACGAACTGGAACAGTACGTTAAAACGGGCGGAGGAAGAGTAAACATAAATTTTTCCGTTTTCGGCGCTTCGGACTATTACAACGGCGCAGTGTTTAAAGGTTACGTCGAAGGGATACCGCACGCGGTACTTTCGGGAGGGCGTTACGACAAGTTGCTTGAAAAGTTCGGTAAAAAAGCGGAAGCAGTGGGTTTTGCTCTTTATCTTGGGGAAATTTCAAAGTACTTCAAAGAGCAAACGGACGCGCCCGACGAGGTAATCGTTTATACGGACGAAACTGCGGAACGCGCGTATGTCGCGGCGCAGAAAGCCCGCGGAAACGGCAAAAAAGTGCTTTTAAGTCGTGAGGTTCCGAGAAATTTTAACGGAAATACGGTGTATGCGGAGAACTGCGATGATTAATATAGCTTTGCCGAAAGGCAGACTGGGCGAAAAGGCTTATAAATTAATGGAAAAAGCGGGCTTCGGTTGCTCGGAATACAGCGAGAGCGTGAGAAAACTCGTATTCCGCGATAAAGAAAACGGAATAAGTTTGTTCTGGGTGAAGCCTTTCGATGTTTGCGCTTATGTGGAATCGGGTGTGGCGGACGTCGGCGTAGTCGGTAAAGACGTGCTTGAAGAGCAATCTTCGGACGTTTACGAACTTCTCGACCTCAACATAGGTAAGTGCGCCGTCTGCGTTGCCGCGGAAAAAGGGTTCGAGGACGATTATTCGGGACCTCTGCGCGTGGCGACAAAATTCGTGCGCAGCGCGGAGAGATATTTTTCGTCCGTCGGCAGGGAAACGGAAATCATAAAATTGAACGGCTCTATCGAGCTCGCGCCCGTTCTCGGTCTTTCCGACGTAATTTTCGACATAGTGGAGACGGGCGAGACCCTCAAAGAAAACGGTCTGCAAGTAATAGAGAAAGTATCCTCGGTCAGTGCAAGACTGATAGCCAACAAGTCGTCGTATAAATTCAAATACGACGAGCTGAAAGATTTCAATGAAAAACTCAAAGGTGTTATGAATTATGATTGAGCCCGTAGTATATGCCAATCAGACGGCGGAAGAGCTCTTCGGAAGAAGGGAAGAAACTACCGAATCCGTCGAGGAAAAAGTAAGGGAAATCATTGCCGATGTAAGAAAAAACGGGGACGCGGCGCTAAGAAAATATTCCGCGCTGTTCGATGGCTATCGGGGAACGGCGTTCGAGGTAACCGAGGAGGAATTTTCAGAGGCTTTCGCAGCGCTTAAACCCTCATATATATCCGTTTTAAATGGGGCGGCTGCGAATATAGAGAAGTTTCATTCAATGCAGATACGCTATGGATTCGAGACGGAGACGGACGGAAAAATAATCGGACAAAAAGTGACTCCGATTCCGAGGGCGGGCATATACGTGCCCGGAGGTACGGCGGCTTATCCTTCAACCGTGCTGATGAACGCAATTCCCGCAAAAATCGCGGGCGTAAGGGAAATCATAATGGCTACGCCCGTTAAATCGGACGGCAAGGTCAGAGCGGAAGTGCTCGCCGCCGCAAGAATCTGCGGAGTCGACCGCGTATTTAAATTGGGCGGCGCTCAGGCGATAGCCGCGCTAGCTTACGGTACAGAGAGCGTTCCCAAGGTCGATAAAATCACGGGACCGGGGCGTGACTTCGTGGCGGCGGCTAAAAAGCTTGTCTCGGGAGTTGCCTGCGGAATTGATATGTTGGCGGGTCCGAGCGAAATACTCGTTATTGCGGACGAGGGCGCCGACCCCGAATTTGTGGCGGCGGACCTTCTGTCACAGGCGGAACACGATATTCTGGCGACCGCGATACTTGTTACGGACAGCGAAAATCTTGCGCGCAATGTTTCGCGGAAACTCGAAGAGCGCGTCGGAAAACTTTCGCGGGAATCGATTGCTCGCGCGTCGCTCGAAAAAAACTGTAAAATCATATTGACGCGCGACTTGGAGACGGCGGTAAGGCTTTCGGACGAATATGCTCCCGAGCACCTCGAACTGTGTGTGGAAAAGCCTTTCGGGCTTTTGGAAAAGGTCGGTAACGCGGGTTCGGTGTTTCTCGGGTACTTCACACCCGAAGCTACGGGGGATTACTACGCAGGTTCCAATCATACCCTTCCGACAAGCGGAACGGCAAAGTTTTCCTCTCCTTTGAGCGTGGACGATTTCGTCAAAACCACTCAATACGTATATTACCGCAAGGAAGCGCTTGAAAGGGAAGCTGAGGCTATAGAGGAGTTTGCAGAATCTGAAGGGCTGACCGCGCATGCGGAAAGCGTGAAAGCGAGGATAAGAAGATGAGCGGATTTTTCTCGGAAAAATTGCGCGGACTAAAACCGTATGTGCCGGGAGAACAGCCCAAAGACGGAAACTGTATAAAACTCAACACGAACGAAAATCCGTATTATACGTCGGGCAGGGCAGCAGCCGCGGCGGATTCGCGAATGCTTACCTCTTTAAGAAAGTATAACGACCCCGAAAATTCGCTGCTCGTCGGCGAAATCGCGTCGTATTATTCGGTGAAAAACGAAAACGTGATAGTAACGAACGGCTCGGACGAGGTTCTTGCTTTTTGTTTCGCCGCTTTCGGCGGCAAAGGCGCGGTTTTTCCGGACGTAACTTACGGGTTTTACAAAGTTTTCGCTTCGCTCTTCGGAGTTGATTATACCGAAATTCCTCTCGACAAGGAGTTTAAAATCGACGCCGAGCCGTATAAGAAGTGCAGGCGCGCCGTGTTTATAGCCAATCCCAACGCGCAGACGGGTATATATATGCCGCCCGAGGAAATCGAAAGCATAGTTTCGTCCGACCCCGACAGAGTGGTCGTAGTCGACGAGGCATACATAGATTTCGGCGGTGAAAGCGTGATTGGTATGACTGCCGAATATAAAAATTTAGTGATTGTAAGAACTTTTTCCAAGTCCCGTTCCCTCGCGGGCGCTCGCGTCGGCTTTGCGGTCGCGGACGCCGCTTTGATAAAAGATTTGAAGCGCGTCAAATATTCGTTCAACCCGTATAACGTAAATTCCGTTTCGGAAGTTCTTGCTGCGGAGGCTTTGAAAGATAACGAATATTTCGAAAAATGCCGCGGTTTGATTTGCGCTTCGAGAGAAAAACTCGTGCGGGAACTTAAAAAACTCGGTTTCGAGGTTTTGCCTTCGCTTGCAAATTTCGTGCTTGCAAAAAGCGCGAAAACAGACGGAGGAGAATTGTACGAAAGACTTAAAAAAAACGGTATTCTCGTTCGGCATTTCGCCGACGAGGAAAGAATCAAACAATATATCAGAATAACTGTGGGTACGGACGGGCAAATCGACGCGCTCATAGCCGAATTAAAGCATATTACGGGGGCGATATGAGAAATTGGGAAATTAAAAGAAGAACGCGCGAAACGGATATAACTCTCTTTTTGAACCTCGACGGCGGCGGATATACCGTGGAAACGGGTTGCGGTTTTTTAAATCATATGCTCGAACTCTTTGCCGCGCACTCGGGTTTCGGTTTGAAAGTCGAATGCAAGGGGGATACGGAAGTCGACTTTCACCACACGGTGGAGGATACGGGTATCGTGCTCGGCGCGGCGGTTAAAAAAACTCTCGGCGACAAAGCGGGAATAGAGAGGTATGCGGACGCGTGCATTCCCATGGACGAAGCCCTGATAATGTGCGCCGCGGACATAAGCGGCAGAGGCTATCTCAATTTCGACGTCGAATTTCCCGCGGCGAAAGTTTTCGACGGCGACGATGAAATCACCGTTAAAAAGGTCGGGTTGTTCGATACCGAGCTTATAGAGGAATTCTTTGCCGCGTTTACCCGCGAAGCGGGCGTTACGTTGCATTTTAAAAAACTTTACGGAAAAAATACTCACCACATCGCGGAGGGCGTTTTTAAAGCGTTCGCAAGAGTGATGAAAATCGCTTGCAAGGTTGTCGGAGGCGGCGTTCCGTCAAGCAAGGGCGCGCTATGACAGGTATAATCGATTACGGCTGCGGAAATATGTTTTCGCTTGTAAGCTCTCTGAAAAAAGTCGGTGAGAACGTGGAAATTTTCAACAATAAAGAGGGGCTGTACCGTTGCGACAGAATAATTCTTCCCGGGGTTGGCGCTTTCGGCTGCGCGGCTGAAAAGTTGGAGTGCAGCGGGCTTTCTTCGGCGGTTAAAGAACTTGCGGGCAGGGGCGTGCCTCTTTTGGGCATTTGCCTCGGAATGCAGCTTTTATTCGAAAAGAGCAGCGAATACGGCGAACATCGCGGTCTTTCCCTTCTTTGCGGCTCCGTCGGAAAGATTGACTGCGAACAAGCGGGGCTAAAACTTCCGCATATGGGTTGGAATTCGCTGCGCTTTAAAAAAAAGAGCGGACTTTTCAGGTATGTGGAGGAGGGCGAATACGTATATTTCGTTCATTCCTATCACGCGGAGGATTGTTCGGACAGCGTAATCGCGACGGTCGGTTACGGCACTGAAATCTGCGCTGCGGCAGGCATGGAGAACGTGTGCGGAACGCAGTTTCATCCCGAGAAGAGCGGCGATACGGGTTTAAGAATATTAAAAGCGTTTACGGAGATGTGAAATGTTGATTTTTCCGGCTATAGACATAATAGGAGGCAAGGTCGTAAGGCTTTTGAAAGGCGATTACGGCGCCGTGAAAAAATATAAAATTTCCTGCGCCGAAGCCGCGGCAAAATTTGCGGCGGCGGGTGCAAAGCATATTCATGCGGTGGATTTGGACGGCGCGGCAAGCGGGAAGGCTGTCAACGCGGCTTCCGTCGCGCAAATAATCGGGGCGGCGGGTTGTTTTGTGGAGGTCGGCGGAGGCATACGTTGCGAAAAACAGATTGAAAGCTATCTTGCGGCGGGTGCGGGCAGAGTGATTCTAGGAACCGCCGCCGTCCGCGATTTCGGGTTTACCGCGGCGATGGCAAAAAAATACGGGGACAAAATAGCCGTCGGGGTAGATGCCGCCGAAGGAAAGGTCGCCGTTTCGGGCTGGAAGGAAATCACGGATATAAATTCCATAGATTTTTGCGAAAAATTGTGTTCTGCGGGTGTTAAAACGGTTATTTACACCGATATTTCCCGTGACGGCACGCTTTCGGGCACAAATACGGACGTGTATAAAGAGCTTGTCGGGATAAAAGGATTGAAAATCACCGCCAGCGGCGGAATAACGAGCATAAGAGAGATTGAGGAATTGAAAAACATGGGCGTTTATGCCGCGATACTCGGTAAAGCGCTATATGAGAACAAAATTTCTCTTGCCGCAGCGGTCGCCGCGGCTGAGGAGTGATTATGCTTGCAAAAAGAATCATACCCTGTCTTGACGTTCGGAACGGCAGAGTAGTGAAGGGCACCAACTTCAAAGACCTTTCGGACGTCGATTCCCCCGTCGCGCTTGCGGAAAGATATTCGGAATGCGGCGCCGACGAACTTGTTTTTTACGATATAACCGCAAGTTGCGAAAACAGGTCGCTGTTCACCGATATTCTGAAAGAAACGGCTTCCAAAGTGTTCATTCCTTTAACTGTGGGAGGAGACATAAACACGCTTGAAGATTTCGAGCGCGTTTTAAAATGCGGCGCAGACAAAGTGAGCGTGAATACGGGAGCATTGAATAACCCTTTACTTGTCAGCGAAGCGGCGAAAATATACGGTAATCAGTGCGTGGTGCTTTCCGCAGACGTTAAAAGAGTGAACGGGAAATTCGTTGTGTTTGCCAGAGGCGGACGCATAAATACAGGACTGGACGCCGTGGAGTGGGTGCGACGTTGTGCTGAAAGCGGCGCGGGAGAAATAGTTTTAAACAGTATAGATACGGACGGCGTGAAAAAAGGATTCGATATAGAAATGCTTCGCGCGGTTGCTTCGGATTTGAAAGTGCCCGTAATAGCAAGCGGCGGGGCGGGCTCCGTCGGAGATTTTATAAAGCTGTTCAAATATACGGACGTTGACGCAGGATTGGGAGCTTCGGTGTTTCATTACGGCGAAATAGAAATAAAAGCGCTAAAAAAAGCGCTGAAAGAAAACGGAATCGAGGTGAGATTATGAATATTTCCGAGCTGAAATTCGACGAGAACGGGCTGATTCCCGTTGCCGTTACTGATTTTTATACGAAAAAACTGCTGACGTTGGCTTATATGAACGCGGAGAGTCTTAAAATAAGTTTGGAGGAAGGCAGAACCTGCTTCTATTCCCGTTCGCGCAAAACGCTTTGGAGAAAAGGTGAAACTTCGGGGAACGTTCAGAGAATAGTCTCTTTAAAAGCCGATTGCGACGGCGACGCGCTGACTGCGGAAGTGGTGAAAGACGGCCCCGCATGCCACAAGGGCACGGACAGTTGTTTTAACGATTATATTTATCGTTCGGATACGCTGAAAGAGTTCTCGCTCGGAAGTTTATACGCGACGATAAAAGACAGAAGGGAAAACGGAAAAGAGGGGTCGTACACAACGTATCTTTTTGAGCAGGGCATAGACAAAATTCTGAAAAAAGTCGGCGAAGAGTGTACGGAAGTAATTGTCGCGGGTAAAGGCGGGGATAAGGCGGAAACGGTATTCGAAATTTCCGACCTTCTTTATCACGTGTTCGTGCTTATGGCGGAAATGGATATAAAGCCCGAAGATATAATCGACGAAATGAAAAAACGCAGCGTCGTCGATTGCAAAGTAAAACAGAAAAGAATGCAGTAAAAATAAATGCGCCCGCGGCAGTTGCCGCGGGCGCGTTATTATTTAAATAAAGAAATTTTATTTCAACCGAATATACCTTTCAGTATAAGACCGAATATAAACGTAGCCAAAGCGCCTACGAATGCAAGAAAGATTTTGAATCCCACGTCGCGTTGGCGCTGTTTCGCTTCACGCTTGAATGCAAAACCGCTCTCTTTCAGATGTATGACGTACATTTTTTCACCCTTTCTTTCCGAGTGAATTACGTCGAAATAGCCGTCGCATTTTAAAGCGTTAAGAATTTCGTCGAGTTTTTCCGGGCTGAACTTATGCTTTGCGGGAAGAATGGACAGTATGTCGAGGGGTGAGACCAGGCAGCTTTCTTCGCCGTCGCAAAGGCTGTAAATAGCCGCCATTACCTCGCTTTCGTATCTGTTCAGCATCAGAGAAGAGAGAATATCAACGATATTATAAAACTTCCCGCCGCGCCGCCTGCGAAAGCCGCCACGAATGCAAGCATATTGCCGCTTACAGTCCGTTCGCGCTTTTCGGGCGCTTCTTCAAGCTCGGGTTCGGGTTCCGCAAGTTCTTCGGGTACATACTTTTTGAGCGGCGAAACGCAATAAAGATTCCCGCCCGAATACTTCAAATCGACGAAATTTCCCGAAGTGAGCGTTTTGAGCGCTCTTTTAAGTTCGCTTTCGTTGCGGTCGCCGCCGTCGGGAAAGCCTTCGAAAAATTCGTCTTCCGAAATTATAACGTACCTGCCTACGGGAGCAAGCGAGCTGATTTTTTCAAAAACCGCGTTGCAAATTCTGTCCATCAATATTAATAATGGCAACTTTTCCCGTATTTTATACCGTTTGAGTAAAATTAAAGCGAGGCGTAAATTATTCCTCCGATAAAAAATACGGCAACGGCTGTAAGCAGAACATAGCTGACCGCAGTGAGTATGCGCAGCGCTTTGAAATCGCTTTTCTTTTTCTGTACGCGGCAAAATGAAAGCGCGCATATTTCAAAAAGCACCGAACATATTAAAGCGTAAATGGCGAGCACGGTAAAAGCGAGTCCGAAAGAAATAACTCCGAGCGCCGCGCACACGGCTGCGATATAAAAATACGTCTTGTTCGAATTGTTGTTTTGGTTACGCTCTTCGTCGTTTTGCATTGATTACTCCGTTTTAAGTTCACCGTGTTTGTCCGGCGTGACGAGAATGTTTTTATATTCCGTATAGGTTACGAACCCCGCATTGGTTTTCGGCGGTTTTCTTACGAATTTTCTCAGGGTATAGTCGACCGCGACTTTTGTCCCCTCACGTCCCTCGGAATAATAGGCGCAGATTTCTGCGGCGGCAAGCAACACCTCGTCGGGAACTTTTCCTCCTTTTGTAACTATGACCACGTGAGAGGAGTGGTAGGTGTGAGTGTGCAGCCACAAATCGTCCGCGGCTGCGCTTTTCAGAAGTCTGTCGTTCTGTAAATTGTTGCGTCCGCAGATTATTCTGAATCCGTCCTTTGAAAATTCGCGGAAGGGCGACGTCGCGATTTGCTTTTTCTTTCCGTCGTCTCGGCTCTTTATTAGACCGGAATTTTGCAGCTCCTGCGCGGTTTCGCGCAAGTCTTCAAGGCATTCGGCGGCATATATGTGGGTGGCAATGCTGCTTAAATAGCGAAGATTCTCTTCGGTTTCCGATTTTTGCAGCCCTACCGCAGCCGCGGTTCTTTTGAGCTTTGCATATTTTTTATAGTATTTCTGAGCATTGTCCGCCGGCGAAAGAGTTTTGTCCAGTCGTATCTGTAATTTTCCGCCGTTTTCGTCGTAATAGTTTACGGCTTCAAAGCTGTCCATGCCACGTTTGAGTGCATATATATTGGCGGTAATAAGTTCGCCTTTGAGTTTTGTTTCTTCCGCGTCGGCGCATTCGTCCAGTTTGGAATATATGGATGCCAGTCTCTTTTCCAGTTTTTTGACGGAAGAATTGAGTGCGGAACTCAGCCTGCTTTTTTCCTCTTCGAAATCGCGTCTTTCGGTGACATAATCGTAGTAAGCGGTTTGCGCTTTCAACACGCTGTCATAAGAAATTTTGTTTTTTTCGACGGAACGCACTTTGAAGTCGGTCGGTTTTCCTTCCGTGAAAACGACGCACGGATTCTTTTGACCCCCGCATATATAGCGGTTAACGTCTTCGGCGCAAGGATTGCCGTTGAAAGATTGTACTATTTCGTGCGCGGTGGAGTAAGCGATTCCTCGGATTCCGTCCGCCAATAATTTTGCCTTGTCTGAATAATCGTTTTCGAGAAGGTTTCTTATTTCGCAAAGCGATTGCGGCGAAATTTTGTCCTGCGGTTCGGGCAACGCGTATTTTACACCCGTAAAGAGTACGCGTTTCGTGTTTTCCCCTATGGAGGTGGTTTTCAGCGCGCCCGAGATTACTCCGTCTTTTGTAAGTACGGCGTTGGAATATTTTCCCATAAGCTCGACGTACAGCCGCATTTCGGTAAGTTCGAATTCGGAAACGCACTCAAAATCGAAGTAGACGATTCTTTCTCCGGGAATTTGTTCTATCTTTGTTATTTTTGCGTTTTGTAAATGTTTTCGCAAAAGCATGCAAAACCCCGGCGCGGTTTTCGGGGCGGGGGCTTCCCTGTCGGTAAGATTTATTCTGCACCATTTTGCGGAAAGGCACATTTCGAGTTTAACGGTGCCTTCGGCGGTGTATATAATAAATATAATATCGTCGCGACCCGGCTGCGTTATGCGGGAGATTTTTCCGCCGCGTAGTCTGTTATTCAGTTCATCGGCAATAAAGCCTATGGTAAAAGCGTCCTGCGGCAAAAAAGGTCTTCCTCGCTACGGTGTTTTATCTGCATTATACAGCAAATTTTTTGAAAAGTAAATTTATTTGTTACGAAAAAACGCTTTTCAAAACTTGGCTGATGTGTTAAAATATAACTTGGCAAAATACATAAACGCCATTAAAAAAGTACAATATTTTACGATTAGGAGATATTCTGATGAATTATACTCAGGCGGCAGGAGAAAAAAGCACGGTTAAAATAACCATTGACTTTACGGAAGAAGAGTGGAGGAACGCTATTGCAACCGCGTATAAAAAGACGCGCGGCAAGTATACCGTTCCCGGTTTCAGAAAGGGCAAGGCGCCTCAGCCCGTACTTGAAAATTACTATGGCAAAGGTCTTTTCTTCGAGGACGCGTTGAACGTTCTTTACGGGGAGCACTATTTCGGCATAATCGAAAAAGAAAAGGACAATTTCACCGCGGTTGGCGAGCCCGAACTTTCCGTAGAGGATATGACGGAAGGCAAAGGGGTTACTCTCGTAGCCGTCGTGCCCGTAAAACCCGACGTGGAAATAGAGAAATACACAGGTTTAAAAATAAAAAAGTTTGAGTATAATGTTACCGACGAGGACGTTGAGAACGAAGTTAAAAAACTTCTCGAACGTCACGCCGAAGAAGTCGAGGTCACGGACAGAGTCTCCAAAAACGGAGATAAGGTCAACATAGATTTCTCGGGCAGCGTAGACGGCGAAAAGTTTGCGGGCGGCACGGCGGAAAGCTATGACCTCGTACTCGGAAGCGGGAGTTTCATTCCCGGCTTCGAAGAGCAGGTCGAAGGAATGGAAATCGGCAGTAACAAAGATATAACCGTCAAGTTCCCCGAAAATTATCAGGCAGAAAATCTTCGCGGAAAGGACGCCGTTTTCGCTATAAAGCTCAATAAAATTTACGAAAACAAACTTCCCGAGCTGACCGACGAGTACGTAAAGAAAAATGCAGGCGTCGAAACTGTCGCGGAATATAAGGAAAAATGCCGCGAAAGACTTCTTAAAACGGCGCAGAACCGTTCGCGCGACGAAACGGAAAACAGCATAGTTTCCGAGATTGTAAAAAATGCCAAAGCCGAAATCCCCAACGCTATGATTGAGAGCGAAATAGACAGAATGGTACAGGACTTTTCTTATCGTCTAATGTATCAGGGTCTTAAAATGGAAGATTATCTCCGCTATATGGGTCAGACAATGGAAGCGTTCCGCGAGCAGTATCGTGAGCAGGCCGCACCGAGAGTTATGTCTCAGCTTGTAATAGAAAAGATTGTAAAAACGGAAAACTTTACTGCCGAAGACGCCGAAGTCGATGAAAAAATCGCAGAACAGGCAAAATCGGTCGAAAAGAGCGCCGAAGATTACAAAAAGAATATGGATCCCAGACAGTTGGACTATATTAAAAACGATATCGTCATAACCAAACTTTTCGATTTTCTTATGAAAAACAACGAGTTGTACTCCGAAGAAAAGCCCGAGAAAAAGCCTGCGGCTAAAAAGAGTGCAGCCAAAAAGAAAGCCGAATAATCGAATATCAGTCAAGGAGTTAATTATGGTTAACGAGAGAGGGGCGCTTGTGCCCTACATCGTGGAGCAGACTTCCCGCGGGGAGCGCTCTTATGATATTTACAGCAGACTTTTAGAAGACAGAATAATATTTTTGAGCGGCGAAATAGACGACGCCGTCGCAAACACCGTTGTGGCTCAGCTCATTTATCTCGAGTCAAAGGACCCGTCGAAGGACGTTTCCCTGTACATCAACAGTCCCGGCGGTTCGGTTTCCGCAGGGCTTGCTATTTACGATACTATGAACTACATCAAATGCGATGTTGCGACTATATGTATCGGAATGGCGGCGTCGATGGGCGCGTTCCTTCTTTCGAGCGGTAAGAAAGGCAAGAGATTTGCGCTTCCAAACAGCGAAATTATGATACATCAGCCTCTCGGCGGCGCGCAGGGACAGGCGAGCGACATAAAAATCGCCGCGGAGCATATTCTTAAAACCAAACAAAAACTCAACTCGATACTTGCCGAAAATTCGGGCAAGCCTCTGGCGCAGATTGAAAAGGATACCGACAGGGACAACTATCTTTCCGCGCAGGAAGCGCTCGAATACGGACTTATAGACAAGGTGTTCTACAAGAGATAAAGGCAATTTAAGCGGCAACCGCAGGGTAGTTGCTATTTGCAACTACCCTTATTATGTAATAAGGACAAGAGGTGTAATTTGAAAGAACGTAATTTTTGTTCGTTTTGCGGGAAACCGGAAAATCTGGTAAAGAAATTAATAAAAGGCAGAGACGAGGCTTTTATTTGCGACGAGTGTATTGCCATATGCAACGATATGGTAAAGGAGGCCGATGAAAAACCCAATCAGCCCGTGCCACTCAAAGCGCCCGCGGAAATCAAGGAAGAGCTCGATAAATATATCGTTGGACAGGACGAGGCGAAAAAAGTACTGAGCGTTGCGGTATACAACCATTACAAGAGAATAAATCATCTCGGAGACAAGGAAGAGGACGCGGACGTCGAAATAGAGAAGAGCAATATTCTTCTTTTGGGGCCTACCGGATGCGGAAAGACTTTGCTTGCCCGCACTCTCGCGAAAATTCTCAACGTTCCTTTCGCGTCTTCGGACGCGACCACGCTTACGGAAGCGGGTTATGTCGGCGAGGACGTCGAAAATATACTTTTAAAGTTGATACAGAACGCAGATTATGACGTGGAGAAAGCTCAGCGCGGCATAATCTATATCGACGAAATCGATAAAATCGCGAGAAAGGGCGAGAACGTCTCCATAACGCGCGACGTTTCCGGCGAAGGCGTTCAGCAGGCGCTTCTCAAAATAATCGAGAGTACCGTTGCCAACGTTCCTCCGCAGGGCGGAAGAAAGCACCCTCAGCAGGAGTGCATCCGCCTCGATACAACCAACATTCTGTTTATCTGCGGCGGCGCGTTCGTCGGGCTTGATAAAATCGTTCAAAAGAGAAGGGACAACACGTCACTCGGTTTCGGTGGTACGGTAAAGGATACCGAGGAGAATGTGTACGAAATGTTGTCCGACGTCAAGCCTCAGGATTTGACTAAGTTCGGGCTTATCCCCGAATTCGTCGGGCGTATTCCCATTGTGGTAAGTCTGCATCCTCTTACGGAGGACGCGCTCGTCAATATTTTGACGCAACCCAAGAACGCCATTATAAAGCAGTATCAGAAACTGATTGCCATGGACGGCGTAAAGCTGACCGTGGAGGACGGTGCCGTGCGTGAAATCGCAAATACCGCAATCCGTTTGAAGACGGGCGCAAGAGGACTGAGAACTATTATCGAGGGCTTTATGACTTCGGTAATGTACAAGCTGCCTTCGGAGAAAAATATAGAAGAAGTAATTGTCACGAGAGAGTGCGTGACCGATAAAGCCGAGCCTAAAATCGTTTATAAGCGTTCGGCATAATAACGATTGTTTATCGCGCAATTTCATAGAGAGAAATTGCGCGTTTGCCTTTTAAATGAGTTTACTTTCAAGGAGGAGAAATGGCGCGTAAAGTTTCCGAAACATTCCCGGTTGTCGCAATGCGGGACAGGGTGTTTTTCCCGGATACGTCTACCAGTTTCGATGCCGGAAGACTTGTTTCGCTTTCTGCGGTAAAACTTGCTTCCGAGCGCGATTCGTATATTTTTGTGTGTGCGCAGAAGACGGCGACAAAGACCGAAATTACTGCCGAAGATTTATATTTCACGGGTACCGTTGCAAAAATCAGACAGATAGTACGTCTGCCCGGAAATAACCTCAGAATAACCGTCGACTGTCTTTACCGCGCGGCGGCGCGCAGTATGGAAAATGCCGACGGCGCGCTTATCGCCGAAGTCGACGCAATAAAAACCGTGCACGGCGACGAGGCTTTGGAGGAGGCGTATTTCCGTACGACTCGCGACATGGTTTCCGAAATAGGCGGTTCCGATTCGCGGATAGGCAAAGAAACGCTTACTATGCTCGAACGTTGCGACGACCCCGACCGTTATATAAATATAGCCGCGCACAATCTCAGATTGAACGTAGAGACGAAACAGTCGCTTCTTGAATGTTTCCGTCTCGCAGAGAGATTGCGACTTTTCGATAAAGTTCTGAACGACGAGCTTGAAATTTCACGTCTGGAAAAGAAAATCAACGCGGCTGTGCGCGCAAATATCGACAAGAACCAAAAGGAATATTTCCTGCGCGAGCAGCTCAAAGCCATTCACGCCGAACTTGGCGACGATTTGGAGGAAAGGGACGAACTCGAAAAAAGAATCAAGGAAAAGGGAATGCCCGACGAGGTGCGCGAAAAGGCGCTCAAAGAGCTGTCGCGCATGAGCAGAATGCAGACTTCCTCACCCGAATATAACGTTCTGCGCCTGTATATCGACTGGCTTCTGGATATCCCCTGGACGGAAAAGACGACGGATACGGATAATCTTTCCGACGCCGTTAAAATACTCAACGAGGACCACTACGGTCTTGAAAAAATAAAGGAAAGAATTACGGAATATCTCGCCGTACTCAAACTTACGGACGGGCTTAACGCGCCAATACTTTGTTTCGTGGGACCTCCCGGCGTGGGCAAAACGTCTGTAGCCAATTCCGTTGCCCGGGCGCTGGGCAGAAAAATGGTGAGAATGAGTCTGGGCGGAGTAAAAGACGAGGCGGAAATCCGCGGTCACCGAAAAACTTATATCGGCTCGATGCCGGGTCGTATAATGGCGGGAATGAAAAATGCGGGCACGATAAATCCCGTATTTCTGCTCGACGAAATAGACAAGCTGTCGTCCGATATGCGCGGAGACCCAGCGAGCGCTCTTTTAGAGGTGCTGGACCCCGCTCAGAATTCTGCTTTCCGCGACAGATATTTGGAAATTCCGTACGATTTGAGCAAAGTTCTGTTTATTACCACGGCGAATACGCTCGACACTATTCCACGTCCGCTTCTGGACAGAATGGAGGTCATAGAGCTTAGCGGATACACGCAGGAAGAGAAGAGGGAAATAGCAATTCGCTATCTTATTCCCAAAAAACTTGGTGCGAACGGTCTTAAAGAACGGTCGCTCGCTTTTGACGAACAAGCGATAGACGAAATAATTTCCGGGTATACGCTGGAAGCGGGCGTAAGAAATCTCGAACGCAGAATAGACGATATCTGCCGCAAAGTCGCGGTGAAATTCGGCGTCGGCGAGAACGAAGAGGTTCGCATTACGGTCGATAACGTAAGCGAATTTCTCGGAGCAAGGCGCTATGCGCGCGATAAATCTCTCGACCGCGATGAGATAGGTGCGGCAACAGGGCTTGCGTGGACCGCAGTCGGCGGGACTACTCTGACCATAGAAGTATCTACCATGCATGGCAAAGGCGACATATTGCTTACGGGTAAACTCGGAGATGTGATGAAAGAGAGCGCGCGGGCGGCTATCAGTTATATACGTTCCAACAGCGGCAGCTACGGAATAGACGGCGATGTGTTTGAGAAAACGGATATTCATGTCCATGTTCCCGAGGGAGCAACCCCGAAAGACGGGCCGAGCGCGGGAATAACCATGGCTACCGCCATACTTTCGGCATTTACGGGAAAGCCCGTAAAAATGAATGTGGCGATGACGGGAGAAATCACTCTCCGCGGAAAGGTGCTTCCAATAGGCGGGCTTAAAGAAAAAGCGCTTGCCGCGTACAGAACGGGAATCAAGGATATCATTATTCCCGCGGAGAACGGAAAGGATATCGAAGAAATTCCCGGAAACGTGCGCGAGCAAATAAATTTTATAACCGTAACGGATGTTGACGCAGTGTTCAAAAATGCAATAGTGGGCATTTGATTTGTTTATTGTTTTCTTGCGGCGTTTTGCGGTTTTTGTTGAATAATGTCATTCCGAATAGGACAACGTTATTCGTTCGATTAAATGTCATTCCTAATTCGCGATATTAAATGTCATACCGAGGCGCAGCCGAGGAATCCGCTTTTAATTCACGTCTTCGAAAATTATTGCGTCGCGTGAACGGAAGGTTTAGAAAAATGATTAAAATTACAAATGCAGAATTTATTACGAGCGTAGCGGATAAAAATAAATTTTTGAAAACCGATAAACCCGTAATAGCCGTTTGCGGCAAGTCCAACGTCGGGAAATCAAGTTTTATCAACGCGCTTGCAAATCGTAAAAAACTTGCCAAGGTTTCCAAAGAACCGGGCAGGACGCGGCTGATAAATTATTTCGATTTCGGACAGTTTATTCTTGCCGATTTGCCCGGGTACGGCTTCGCGCGCGTTTCCAAGGAAGAAAAACTCAGATGGGCGCGGCTTTTGGACGAATTTTTCGAAGAGAAAGAAAACATCGCGCATGTTTTCGCGCTTTCCGATATAAGGCACGAACCGACAGCCGACGATATGCAGATGATTGAATTTCTGTATTTTCACGCTATGCCGTTTACTGTAATAGCTACGAAATCCGATAAACTTTCAAAATCCGCTCAGGTTAAAAACGTGCGGGTCATTGCCTCTGCGTACAAATGCGGAGAGGGGGATATAATTGCCGTCTCTTCTCAAACGCGGCAGGGGATGGAAAATGTAATCGGAAGAATAGAAAGCGTCGTTTTTCCCGACGGCGAATAATCTGAGAGGTGCTTATGTCCAAATGGGTGACGGTCTGGGGCAACGCAACTTCCGTTGCGGAACGCCGACCGGCAAATTATGCTAAAAATATAACTCTCCGTTATCCTCTGAAATGCGCTTTCGGCGGTGACGCCGTAAGGCTTCATTTTTCGAATTTCTGCGGAACGGAGCCTGTAACTCTTTCCGCCGTTTCGCTTGCGCCCGCCATTTCGGACAGGGAAATAAACCTCAAAGATGCGGCGCTTGTCACTTTCGGCGGTAAAGAAAGCGTAACCATCGGGGCGGGGGAAGAGATATTTTCGGATGAAATTCCTTTCCGCGTAAAGCCTCAGGAAACCGTTTCGGTCAGCGTTTATCTGAAAGATTTTACGCTTATGCGTTCGGCTGTCGTTATCACGGGACCTTTGAGCAAAGGTTTTTTTTCGGTGGGAAATTGTGTGTTTTCGTCCGTACTGCCGCTTGAGAGAACGCGTACGACGGATACTTTTTATTTTCTTACCGGGTTAGATTTGTTTACGGAAGATTGCGCCCGCGCGGTTATATGCTACGGTGACTCCATAACCGCTCAGAGTTGGCCGGATTATCTTGCAGGACTTTGTATGGACGCCCCTTATAATAAAACCGCGGTAATCCGTCGCGCGGCGAGCGGTACGCGCATTTTAAGAGAGTATGACTGTATAACTTATGAAAGTTACGGTCTTTGCGGCAAAAAACGTTTCGAACGCGAAATTTCCTCCGTCAGCGGCGCCGATACCGTTATTATTCAACAGGGTATAAACGATATAATTCATCCCGTAGGAACGGAAGTCAATCCTTTCCGTCCCATGTCCGACCTTCCGACTGTTTCCGAGCTTTCGGAAGGCATAAAAAATTACGTCAATATTGCAAAAAAACATTCTCTGAAGGTGTATACGGGTACTTTATTGCCCATTTTCGGTTGGCGTACATACGCGCCTTTCAGAGAAACTCTTAAAGACGATTTCAACGAAATTCTGCGCAACTTCGAAGGCGCGGACGGTTGTATCGATTTCGACGAGCTTCTGCGTTCGGACGACGACAGAAGAGCTTTCGAAGACGGTTTTGACAGCGGCGACCATCTTCACCCCAGCGAGGAAGCATATAAAGCGATGGCAAAACTCGCGTTCGAATATATTTCGGGAAGAAGAAAATAGTTTT
>CATKEF010000054.1 GCA_949747905.1 uncultured Eubacteriales bacterium | reverse complement strand
TCAAACCGAACAAATACTTCATATGTTTCCATATCTCTTTCTCGTATTCGAAAGGAAACCCTTTCGGTCTATGACCCGTACAACAGCATGTTTTTTTATCCATATTATTATTTCCTCCATATACGGCGCGCCAACTGTTGGCACACCAACTACATAAAAATTAATTATTAAATATACTAAATATGTTGGCACACCGTACCAAATTAGGAGTATTTTTTATGAGATTAGTTGACGCTGTTTATAAAAGAATAGTTATATTGGCAAAAGAACGAACAATAAGTATAAATGCTTTAGCAAATATTTGCGGTGTACCTCGTTCCACTATCGTTACCATGCCGCGAAGCTCAACTGTAAAACTTTCAACAATTTACAGCATATGCGACGGATTAAATATTTCATTGCAAGATTTTTTTAATTCGGAAATTTTTAAAAAAGATAATTTATCGGATTAATTGTTGGCACACCAACATAATACCAAAATAAAAATACATACGCAAGCAATTATTACGCTAAATTTATATATTTGTATAAATTTAGCGTAATAGAATAACAGTGTAGCGTATGTATAATATAAATTGAGCGTTAATATAAATATAAAAAATTTTCAACTAAAAACAGATTTTATGAGTAAGAAACCTTATTTTAATTCTAAAACCATATATAAAAAAGTTGATAAAATGAGACTTGACAAAGGTTGGAGCATATATCATTTAGCCGAAGTTGCAGAAGTTTCAGTTAATTCTATATACAGTTGGCGTGACAGAGGTTCCTCACCTACTTTATATTTAATCGATAGAATCGCTACCGCATTTGATATAAACCCTATTTCATTACTATTGGATGAAAAAGACATTTTTGCGATTCAAGAAGAACATCAAGAGTTATTTGAAAGATGGAGTGCTCTATCCACAGAACAAAAAACTGCTTTTATGAATATGCTACGTTCTTTTAAAAGAGAAAATGAATGAGTTATATCAAATAAAATTTATTTACGGAATATGTGAAGGATTGAATATGTCATTAGAAGAATTTTTCAAATCACCCCTCTTTGCCCATGATAATATTGTAGATTAAGAAAACTTTCTGTTTATTAAAAATTATTTAATAAAATCATTATAAATGTAAGATATGTCTTACGTCAAGCATTTTTTGTCGGATATATCTTACAATAAGTATGTGAAAAATAAATTGGCAGACAGATTAAGCGAATTGCTTGATGAAAATAAAATTTCAAAAAGGAAACTTGCAAATGAAATAGGTGTATCCGCATCAAGTATTTCGGACTGGTCAACAGGAAAAATTCAGCCGACAGCGGAAAACATTTATTTGCTTTCAGATTATTTTAAAATAAGTTCAGACTATTTACTTGGTTTAACTGATATTTAAATTATGAATAAAAGAATTTGATATAATTGCTTCAATAGCGCCCGCGCAAATGCGCGGGCGCTATTGGTTTTTTGAACATAAGCGAAAAGAAACGCTTTTTTTGATTTCTCGCTACGCTCGAAATGACAAGTGTGACTTGAAATTACAACCTCATGTCACC
>CATKEF010000053.1 GCA_949747905.1 uncultured Eubacteriales bacterium | reverse complement strand
GGTGCCAATTTTGATAGACCAGATTTTAAGAGAATGATTGACGACATTCGTTTGGGACAAATTAATTGTGTAATAGTTAAGGATTTATCACGTTTTGGCAGAAATTACTTAGAAGCAGGACAGTATTTAGATATATTTTTTCCTGTAATGAACGTTCGATTTATTTCTATAAATGACAATATTGATAGCCATATATTTCCCAGTTCAATGGATAATATTTCGGTATCATTCAAGAATGTTATGAATGAGGAGTATTGTCGTGATATTTCTAAAAAAATTCGAAGCACCTTTGTTGCTAAATTTGAGAATGGAGAATATCTCTGCGGATTTGCTTTATATGGATATGAGAGAGATCCAGTTAATAGAGGCAAATTATTGCTTGATCCCATAGCAGCCGAAGTAATAAAGCAGATATTTCAATGGTTCGCAGAGGGGAAAACATACCGTTGGATAACATTTAAGTTAAATGAATTGGGAGTTCCAAACCCTGCAAAATATAAAAGTGAAAAATATCTTAATTATCGAAAAGATATAGGTGAAAGAGGGCTTTGGCATATTCAAACTATAAAAAATATTTTGAAAAATAGAACTTACACGGGAGACTTAGTTCAAGGCGTACACGAAAAAATAAGCCATAAGCTTAAAAAAATTCGTAAAACTCCCCCGGATAAATGGGTGATCATAGAAAATCATCACGAAGCAATTGTCGATAAACAACTTTTTTTCAATTTGCAGCAAATAATTAACCGAGATATGCGAGTTTCTCAAAAGACAAAAGAACTTGCATTATTTTCTGGATTTCTAAGGTGTGCCGATTGTGGACGCCAAATGGTGAAAAGGTTAGCTGGACATAAAGAATTTCGTGATATCTATCATTATTATACCTGTGCGACTTATGATATGCAGACAAAAGCGGTCTGCACTAGGCACACTACACGGTCAGATGTTCTTGAAAGAGTTGTTTATACTGTTATTACAAAATATATCTCAATGGCCATTGATATGGAAAAGTTAATTGAATCAATAAACTCTTCACCGCAAAAAACTGCATCTAATTCAAAAATAGAAGCATTATTAAGAGCCAAAGAAAAAGAAAAATTGAAAATCGAAAATATCTTGTTAGATTTATATCCTGATTTTAAGAACGAACTCATATCTAAAGCACAATATCTTTGTCTTAAAGAAAAGTATGAGACGAAAATTAATGAAATTAAAGCTAACATTGATAACTTAACTAAAATATTAGAACAAGAAAAAGAAGGTATCGATGGTACAAATGATTTTATAAAAAACTTCGTAAAATTTAAACACGTTGACAAGTTGACTAGAGAGTTATTGATTGCCCTTGTTGATATAATATTTGTCTATGAAGGCGGAGGAGTGGAAATAGTATTTAAATTTCAAGATGCTTTCCAAAGAGCAGTAGATTATATTAACACTAACAAGAGTCTCATTGCTGATAGCAACTTTGTACCTACAAATGAACTTAAAGAACGCGTTAACTTGGTGGAGGCAATATAAATATGGGCAGGCAAAGTAAATACGATACATCCGTTTTTTCGCCGGAAAAATCAAATATTTGGAGATGTGGTATCTATCTAAGGCTATCACGTGAAGACGGTGATAAAATTGAAAGCGATAGCATTATAAATCAACGTAAAATTATTGATCGCTATCTAGAAAAAAACCAAGATATCGATATATATGACATTTATACTGATGACGGTTATTCTGGTACAAATTTTAATCGTCCAGACATGACAAGACTTTTAGAAGATATAAAAACTTGTAAAGTAAATTGCCTTATTGTTAAGGATTTATCTCGATTCGGTCGTAATTATCACGAAACGGGACGCTACTTAGAAGTGGTATTTCCATTACTTCAATTGCGTTTTATTTCCGTAAATGATAATATAGATAGCTATAAAAATCCGCAGTCAATGAAAAATTCATCGGTCTCTTTTAAAAATGTAATGAACGATGAGTATGCGCGAGACATCTCAAGTAAGATTCGCAGTTCTTTTAATGCTAAAAGAAAGAGAGGCGAATATATTGGTACTTATGCCTTATATGGCTATGAGAAAGATCCCCAAGACCGACATAAACTTATAATAAATGAAGAAACGGCAGAAAATGTACGTCTTATCTTTCGGATGTTTGCAGATGGGGTAAGCATTTATAATATTACGCAACGTTTAAATGAGTTGGGTATTCAAAATCCTACTGCTTATAGATTAAGCAGAGGGTTAAAAATCAATAAAAAGCTCATATTTGATTCTGAGTATTCTGGATGGACCATTCAAACAATTCGGCGAATGTTAAAAAATCGAATGTATGTTGGTGATATGGTGCAAGGAAAAACTCAAACGATTAGTCATAAGATTAGGAAAAGTGTACCCGTTCCACAAGATAATTATATTATTAAAGAAGGCACACATGAAGCAATCATTGATAAAGCTACTTTTGAAAAAGTCCAAGCAAGATTCCTTCGTGATACTTGGCAACATAAAGATACTAGCAAGTTTACATCAAAGGATGAAGTAGAAACAGGATCAATTTACGTGGGATATATTAAGTGCGCCGCTTGCGGACGCGCAATGCAGAAAACCGGTTACAAAAAGAGAGGGATATCTTTTTACTATTTTGTCTGCGGCTCTTATTTACAGTGAAAAAAGTGCACTAGACATGCTGTTAGGGTAAATAAGCTAAATGAAATAGTTTTAACCGTAATACAACAATATATATATATTGCAGTTGAGATGGATAAGCTTTTACAAGATATAAAAGACAATTCGCCAACCGAACTAATATCATCAAGATTAAAAAAAGAAATAAAGTCTTGTGAGATTGAGCGAGAAAAGGTCTTAAAATTCCAAAATGATTTGTATATGGACTTTAAAAATGAAATTATAACAAAAGACCAATACTTTCATTTTAAAAAACAATACTCAGATAGGATTACCGAACTAGACTCAAAAATCTCACAACTAAACATTGATCTTACTCAATCAAATTCTGATGTTGTAACTGGGAACAGTTTTGTAGAAACATTTAAGAAGCATCAAAATATTACAATCTTAACACGTAACGTGATTGAGGAATTAATTAATATGATTTACGTAGATAAAGACGGTGGTATAAGTATTGAGTTCAACTTTAAAGATGCCTTTAAGGACGCAATAGAACTCATAGAAGCCAAAACCAACAAAAACTTTTTTGATAGTATTGTCTTTCAAGAAAAAGTTAAAGTTGTGTAAATCATCATACAATTATAAAGCGCTCACAGTATTTACTGTGAGCGCTTTATAATTCTAAATGCTTGTAACAATACTAAAACTATGTTATAATAAAAGCCAATAAGACATTCATGTTGAAATCGATTATGAATTATGTTGTTTAGATATTCGCGGTGAATATGACTTGCTGTTCGTTTTAGATGTAAAATAAGAACGACATTGTTTCGAGCGAACGCTACTAAAAATAGCTTTGTCATCTTACAAACTGTGGCATAAATTTATGCGGAGCGTTGTTTGAGGTAATAAATTCCTTGCTTTAACTCATTCAAGTCGATTTATATCTATTAATAAAGTATTTGGTCGAATTTATCCCCATAAAGTGACACGGGACGACAAAATATTTTAAAAAAATGGTTGTAACTTATTGACATCTACTCACGTATTTGTCAACGACCCTACGCGTGGGTACGGTATAGGAATAGATAAGATGCTCAGTTCATATTAATTTTGCATTCCTCATATAATTGTATATGAGGAATTTGTCTTTTCGTGGCGTAAAATTTGATAAAAAGTATCTTTTTGCCTTTTTAATTACGCTAATTTGTGCTATTATATGTGGCATAGTACTATATAAACCCGTTACTTTTAATATTTATTTTGTTGAATTTGCCGATGATTACGTTTATAATGTGTTTAATTTCAAGAATTCGGCGTTGTTGTTCCCGCATTTGCTCGGCGACGTCCTGTATTTTTATATTTGTTTTCTTTTGGCTTATTTTACGAGATTCAAATATTTTTCATTATTTTTCGTGTTCTTAAGAGGAATATTTTTCAGTATTTATTCGGTGATTTTAATTGCGGTAAATTCTGTCGGCGGAGTAATAGTTGCCTGCTTTGTTTTTATTCCCGCTTCGTTGATTTCTCTTATGCTTTGTTTTTTGATTGTTGAAACCTGCAAATGCATTAACAAAAAATATGTGTGTTTTATGCCCGCGGTTTTTGCTTTTGTCAGCTTTGTAGTTCTTTTTTTACTCATAAACGTACTTTTCAGGGTAGTGATAGTTATGGTATAAAATCTTGGTATTGCGGCATACTGAGGATATGAAAAAGTTATTTACGGTTTTATTTGCGTCTTGTATTACCGCGACATGCGCGGTTTGTACGGGTTTTACTACGGTTGAAGAGGTAAAAAGTTCGAAGCTGACGGAAAATTGTAGGTCGGCTTACCTTATGGATTACGGTTCCGGAGAGTGCATTTACAAGGAGAACGAAACTGCGCGTATGCCTATTGCGAGCGTATGTAAAGTTATGACGCTCACTCTGGTTTTCGACGCGGTATCAGACGGCAGAATTGCTTTGGAAGATATGATTACCGTCAGCGAGAACGCGTCATCCATGGGTGGTTCGCAAGTGTTTTTGCAGAGTGGTCTGGAATATAAAGTCGACGATTTGATAAAGAGCATAATCGTATGTTCGGCAAACGACAGTTGCGTTGCTCTTTCGGAAACCGTCGCGGGGAGCGAAGAGGAGTTTGTTGCGAGAATGAATGAAAAGGCAAAATCGCTCGGATGTACCGATACGCTTTTTGCGAACTGTACCGGACTTCCGCGTGAAACCCAGTATTCTTGCGCAAAAGACGTTGCTCTGATGTTTTCCAATTTAATTAAACATCACGGGTATTATAAATACAGCAAAATTTGGCTTGAAGATTTTGTTCATCCCGATAACCGTACGACTTCTATGACGAATACGAATAAACTTATACGTAAGTATTCGTTCTGCGACGGCGGAAAGACCGGTTTTACAAATGAGGCGGGCTTCTGTCTTGCTTCAACGGCCACCAAAAATAATCTCAGACTTGTTTCCGTAGTGCTCGGCGCGAAGTCGAGCGACGACAGATTTGATTCGACAGTGAAGATGTTCGATTTCGGTTTTGCCAATTATAAAAATAAAATCGTTCTCGATAAAGACGTTACGCTCAACGACGACTTTGCCGTAAGAGGAGGCAAGAGAGACAGTGTTGCGGTTCGTCCCGAAAGGAACAGTTATGTGTTCTCCGCTGCGGACAAGTCTCCCGAAGTGACTCATAAAGTTACCGCTTTCGATTTGAAAGCCCCTGTTTCCGCAGACCAGGTTGTCGGAACAATAGAAGTTTATAAAGACGGCGTATTGGTCGATACGGTTAACGTCGTTGCCGCAGGCAGCGTGGAAAAAGCAAGTTTCGGTGATTATTTCAGAGATATCGCAAAAGAATGGACAATATAATTTAACGTATATTTAGCGGCGCACGTTCAAACGTGCGCCGTATTTTGTGTTTCGGGTGAGAAAATCAAGCAATTTATTTGACTAATCTTATGAATTTTGTTAAAATAATTTTATATTGAACGGAGCTGATTATGAATGAACGCGAAACGCTGAGAATTAACGAAAAAGGACATCTTGAATTGGGCGGTGCCGATACCGTAGAACTTGCGAAAAAATTCGGTACGCCGTTGTATGTTTTCGACGAAAAGCATATTCGCAATATGCTCGGCGTTTACAGGGATACTATTTTAGAGGAATACGACGGCAACGGATTGGTCCTTTATGCTTCCAAAGCGTTTTCGTGTAAAGCGATGTATATAATAGCGGCACAGGAACGCGTCGGCGTAGATGTGGTTTCGGGCGGTGAACTGTATACCGCTGTTCAGTCCGGTTTTCCAGCGGATAAAATTTATATGCACGGTAACAATAAGTTGTTGCGCGAGTTGGAATATGCTCTCGACTGCGGTGTCGGAACCATTGTCGTTGACAGTTTTCGCGAAGCGGACATCCTTGACGGGCTTGCGGCTAAACGCAGCAAAAAACAGAATGTGCTTTTAAGAATCAATCCAGGGGTCGAAGCGCATACGCATTCGTTTATCCAGACGGCGAGAACCGATAGTAAATTTGGTTTTTCGGTTGCCGACGGCACTGCCGCAAACATAACCGAATACGTTTTGTCCAAAAATAATCTTCGTTTGAAAGGTTTTCATTGTCATATAGGCTCTCAGATATTCGAAAAACAGTCGTTTGTACTTGCTGCGGCAAAATTAACGGAGTTTATTGCGGCAATAAAAGATAAAACCGGGTACGAAGCGGAAGAGTTGAATCTCGGCGGAGGTTTCGGCGTTTGGTATAACGACGAAGAACCTTGTCTCGGACTCTCCGATTATGCGGATTATCTGAAAGCCATTATAAATGAAGTAAAATCATGCTCCGAAAGGCTCGGTTTGAAGCCTCCCTTTTTGGTTATCGAGCCCGGTCGTTCCGTTGTTGCGGAAGCCGGAATTACGCTTTATACGGTCGGAGCAATAAAGGACATTCCCGCAATTAAAAAATACATTGCGATAGACGGCGGAATGTTCGATAATCCGCGTTATGCGCTGTATCAGTCAAAATATACAGTGTTACTTGCAAACAGAGCCGATGAAAAGTGTACGGAGAAAGTCTCCATAGCGGGAAAATGCTGTGAAAGCGGAGACTTGATTGCCGTTGACGTCCCGCTTCCGAAAGCCGAAAGCGGAGATATAATGGCAGTACTCACGACGGGGGCATATAACTATTCGATGGCAAGCAATTATAACAGGAATTTTATTCCCGCGGCAATTCTCGTGAAGGACGGTAAAGCCGACTACATAATCAGACCTCAGACATATGAGGATTTAGTCAGGAACGATTGTATTCCTGAAAGGTTGAAATAAATGGACAGATTAATAGCGATTTTGGCAGGTGTTATTGCCGTTCTCTTTGTATTCGTTCCGCATGAACTGGCGCACGGTTATGTCGCATACAAGTGCGGCGACCCGACGGCAAAAATGTACGGACGACTGACTTTGAATCCTGTAAAGCATATAGACCCTTACGGTTTTGTTCTTTGTATTTTGACGGGGTTCGGTTGGGCTAAGCCCGTGCCTGTCAATCCCGGTAATTTTCATCATTACCGCAGAGGGATGTTTCTTACGGCAATAGCCGGCGTTGTAACCAATTATATAATTGCTTTCATTGCTTATCCGCTGTTTCTTCTTACCTTGAAAATTCAGTCGCACGGTGAAACGGCAATGTTTTTTGTTTCTTTTTTCCAAAGTATTTTTGAGCTGACTTTTCTGTACAGTTTGAGCGTATTTATTTTCAATCTTCTGCCTCTTTATCCGCTTGACGGATTCAGGGTCGTTGAATCATGTACAAGGGAAATAAATCCTGTCCGCAGATTTTTGAAAAATTACGGTCAATATATTCTTATATTTCTTGTCGTCGAGAGTTTTATCTGCGATATTTTGTATGTGGACGTCGGATGGACTTATGCGAGATACTTCGATATTTTAGGCTATGTTCAGTGGTTTGCCCGCGAAATTCTCGGCTTTCCCATAATCGGTTTATGGAATACTGTATTCGGTTATCCGGTAAGAATTATGCCTTTTATATGGTGATTTTTTATGGCTTTTAATTTGGAAAATTTCGAATCGGTAGTCGATTATAATACGGTACTTGATGATTTCGAAGGTCCTTTGGATTTACTTTTGCATTTGATAAACATAGCGAAAATAAATATAGAGGACGTATTTGTATCAAAAGTTACCGAGCAATTTCTCGATTATATAGAATTTATGAAGACGCAGCCGCGCCGCGACGTGGATAAAGAAAGCGAATATCTGGCGCTTGCCGCTCAGATAATTTACATAAAATCTAAGAGTATGGTTCCCGTCGTGGAGGTCGCGGGCGAGGACATGGGTGGTGCCGAAGAAGAAAAGCAGGCGCTCATAGAACAGCTCAAACAGCGCGAATACGAGTTGATAAAAAGCGAAACGCCCAAGCTCAAAAATCTTGAAACGATAGGATATTATTTTAAAGAGCCGGATAAAGCACTGAACACAGTGAGGGTTGTATATAAAGATTTTACAGTGAACGCGCTTTTGGAAGCGTTCGCGAAAATGATGCTCAAAAACGAAAGCATGCTCAGGGAAAAGGAAAACGTCAAGGAAATTCCAAAAGACGTTTACACCGTTGAAGAGAAAGTTGCTTTTATTAAAGAACGATTGGCGGAAAAAAACGAAGTCGATTTTGAAAGTCTGTTTACCTCGTTTTCCAGAAACGAAGTAGTTACTACTTTTCAGGCGCTGTTGGAAATGCTTAAACACCAGTTTATAACCGTGGTGCAGGCGGAATCTTTCGGCTCAATCAATATCAGATTAAATCCCGACCGGGACTTGAAGGAAGTTACAAGTGAACAATTTGACGAATATAATTGAGGCTATAGTTTTTGCTTCGGGAGAAGCCGTGCCTGTAAAATATATTGTGGAAAAACTCGGCTGTACGGTTAAAGAGGTCAATTCCTGCATCAACGAACTTAAAGAGCGTTACGACGGCAAGAGCGGAATTCATCTTTTGGTTTTCAACGGAAAACTTCAGTTTGCTTCCAATCCGGAATATAAACAGCAGATTTCCGAAGTTCTTATTCCGATAAAAGAGAAGGAATTTACAAAAACAATTCTGGAATGCGCTGCAATTATAGCGTATAAGCAGCCCATAACCAAGCCCGAACTGGAAGAAATAAGACAGGTCAGCTGCGATTACGCAATTCATACGCTCCTAGAGCTCGAAATGATTGTTCCCTGCGGAAGAAAAGACGCTGTCGGAAAACCTATTTTGTACGCGACTACTGATAATTTTTTGAAGAGATTCAAATTGAATTCGATAGACGAACTCCCCGACTACGACGAGTTAATGGCTCAGATTGCCGAGCTTAACAACACTTTGCTGACTGACGAAGAAAACGAGGAAAATTATCTTTACAGAAAAGACGAGTACGTCGAAGAGGTAAGCGCCAGACAAGCGGTGAAAGAGGAACCGACGGAACCAAGAACTACCGAAGACGGTTACGAATTGCCTGATTTTGTTCCGGACGACGAGGAGCTGATTAAAATAGATTGACAGAATATAAAGGAGGACATGCGTCCTCCTTTTTTATTGTATAATTTAATTTCGCGTTACAAATAATAAGGTTATGGGCACCGCAATGGTTTATATTTCCGCTGCGCTGTTTGCTCTGTCGGTTTTTCCCGTTCATATTTATAACTATTTATATATTAATACGGGAGAAAAGTACGCAAGTTTCAATGCGGGCGTTTTCTTTTTTAACTTTTACAATATGAATACGGTAAAAGACAAACCGCGGGAAATGCAAATCAACGGAAAGAATGAAAAAATAGAACCGAATAAATTTAAGTCGGTATTCTATAAAATATTCAATACGCTCTGTATTTATAAAATCATACAGTTGGGCGACTACGGTATGATGAACGAAAATAATGCATACGTAGCTCTAGCTCAGAGTGCGCTTACCACGGCGCTATATAAATTTATACAGATAAACGGCAACTTCTGTAAGTTGAGAAATTATTCGGTGCTTAATCAGGAGCATTCCGAAGTACGGTATTATGCTAAAGCCGTTACGGTTTTAAATCTTTTAGTCGTCGCGAAAATTATTCTTATAATTATCAAGGAGAAACTTAAATGATAAAGAACAGAAAAAACAGAGAAAAGGAATTCGACAGTCCCGCACTCGCTATAGAAAAGGTTGCGGACGCAAACACCGTTATAGGCAAATCGATTATAACCGTAAGTGGGTCGGAAGTTATTCCGCTTTCTTCGGTTACCGTGGTAAATTTAAGCGGCGGCGGCGAATACGGAGACGTAAAAACTTTCAGGGAAGCCGACGGTTTTCAGCTTGCCGGCGGCAACGGTACCGTTATCACGGTGAAACCCAGGGGGTTTCTCGTTGATGACGGAAAGGGATGCAGACTGCTTAAAATGGAGGAGGGCGCCGTCGATACGTTGATTGAAAAGACGGGAGAGCTCGTCAATAAGTTTTCAGACAATGCGTAAAAAATGGTTATCGTTATTATTGGGTTTATTCTGTATATTTGGAATGGTTTCAGGCGTTTCGTCGCAAAACGCCGAAGCAGGAGCTTCGGCGGAGATTGCGATGGAGCTGACGACGGGTACGGTTCTTAAAGAAAGTAACGCCGATTTAAAACTTCCCATGGCGAGCACAACCAAAATTATGACTGCTCTCATTATAGCGGAAGATTGCGATTTGGATGAGTGTTTAACCGTTCCCGACGCTGCTGTCGGTGTAGAGGGGTCGAGTATTTATCTTCAAAAAAATGAAGAGATAGACGTGCGCGACCTCTTATACGGACTGATGTTGCGTTCGGGAAACGACGCGGCAACTGCGCTCGCAATTCATCATAGCGGGAGCGTGGATAAGTTTGTAGAGGTGATGAACGAACGTGCGAAAGCTCTGGGCGCCGAAAATACCGGCTTTAAGAATCCCAGCGGCTTGCCTGACGACGAACACTATACGACTGCTCGAGATTTATGCGCAATTACCTGTCACAGTATGATGAATTCCGTTTTCCGTAAAATTGTTTCAACAAAAAATCATTCGGGGAAGTACCGCACTTTTGTGAATAAGAACAAAATGTTGTATAATTACGAAGGTGCAAACGGTGTAAAGACCGGATATACGGTTAAAGCCGGCAGGTGTCTTGTAACCTCAGCGGAGAGGGACGGTATGGACGTAGTGACAGTGGTTCTCAACTGTCCCGATATGTACAACCGCAGCGCGCAGATTCTGGACGATTGTTTTGCAAATTATAAGTTGTTGAAGCTCGATGAAAATATGCGTTTTGCGGCAGGGAATGCATTATGTAAGCTGAAAGAGGACAAAAATCTGGTGGTTAAATGTGCAGAGCGGCTTGAAATGAAAGTGGTTCCGCTCGACATTAAAAAATTCAAAATGGGCGATATAATTGCCAAACTTGAAATTTCAGACGAAAACGGCTTGATTTTTTCGGCAAATTTGTATAGTATTAACGGTAGATAAACTTAAAGTTGGTACCGTATGAGAATAAATAAGTATCTCGCAACGTGCGGAATTGCTTCGCGCAGAGAATGCGACAGGTTAATAGGTGAAGGTAAAGTCACCGTTAACGGCAAATGCGCGGAAATAGGTCTTGAAGTAAGCGACGACGACGAAATTTTCGTCAACGGAAACCGCGTTGCCGTAAAAAAGAACGAATATTATATTCTCAATAAACCCAAGGGTTACATTTGTTCGGTATCCGATGATAAAGGCAGAAAAACCGTTATGGATTTAATGCCGCAGAATGCAGGCAGGATTTATCCGGTAGGCAGACTCGATTACGACAGCGAAGGGCTGCTGATAATGACTACCGACGGAGAGCTCGCGCAACGGCTTACCCACCCTTCGAACGAAGTTCCCAAAACGTATCTTGTCAAAGTCGAAGGCACGCTTACGGAGTCCAATTTGAACCCTATACGCAGCGGGGTGGAGATTGATGGCGTTATGACGAAAAAGTGTAAAGCGCATATTGTTGAAACAAACAAACTTTATACAAAAGTACACATTACTTTGACCGAAGGAAAAAACAGAGAAATCAGAAAAATGTTTGCTTCAATCGGCAAGGAAGTTATGCTGTTAAAACGTATAAAAATCGGAGAAATTAATTTGCGCGGACTTAACCGAGGGACGTACAGGAAACTTACAAAACAGGAAATAGCTTATCTTAATACATTATAAAAAAGAGCGGCATAGCCGCTCTTTAATTTATTTCTGCAATAAAATTGCGTAATTTTGCAGCTTTTTCGTCAATACTCAGGCAGTACCCGGCGATTTCGGTGAGATTTTTTCTTTCGCGTCCGCGTGTTATGAGCGGAAATTCCGATTTCGATAAGGATGAGAGGATATCCGACGCGCATTCGTCTTTTATTGCGAGCGGTCTTATATAAAGTTTCTCTTTAAGAAATATTTTGCATTCGTCTTCATACAGTCCGAGCAAATTCGCGCAGAGTATTCTGCTTATACGGGATGAAGGGTAACGTTTGGTTGTGCATTCGGAAATAACGGATTGGTAACTTTTGCCCGCACAATTGACAAGTTTGTTTTCCAGACCTTCTCCGCATCCGAATATTTTTTTTAATTTGTCCGCAGTAGTGTTGAAAAGCCCGAATGCCGCGATTCGTCTGAAATTATCGTTCGGCACGTTACAGCTTTTAAGTTCTTCGAAAACGTAATCGGGAACATTGTTTTTGACAAAATCGGAGTTTAAGTTATTTCTTATCGCGCTTGCGGAAGAATAATTGTCTTTTATTTTTCCGTCATTGTATTGCGCGCCAATACGTTTAACGGGCAACAGTTTTATATTCGGATTTCTGCGAAGGACGGCTTTTGCATACTCTATGCCGAGTATATTGTTCGGTCCTGACAGAAATTCGCCGCTTCCGCCGCTATTCTCGAATGCTTTAGCATAACTTTTGACGTAGCTGTTGCCTTTTTTGAGCTCTTTTTCAAGTGCGGTTTTGAATTCGTTGTTTTCATCTGATAGCAGTTCCGCTGTTTTGACGAAATTCACGGTATCGTTCTCGCAGCCGAAAGCAAGAGTTGTTACTTCCGGTATGGATGAGAGCGTTTTTATCGCACCGTCCGCAAATATTTCCGCGGGGGCTACGGCGAACGCCGTCGGAAGTTCTATTACACAGTCAGCACCGCCAGAGACGGCATGAGAGGCTCTTATAAATCTGTTGGATATACAGATTTCGCCGCGCTGAGTAAAACTTCCGCTCATTATGCAAATAAGCCTGTCGCAACCGGAAAGTTTCTTGGCTTGTTCGAGCAGATATAAATGTCCGTTATGGAAAGGATTAAATTCGCAAATAACCGCACAAATTTTCATTAATAACCTTTACAACCGAAAAAAAAAGTCGTATAATACATTCTGGAAAAACTTGACAAAACCATTATATATCGGTTTGTCCTAAAAATAAAGTGTTTTAAAGGAGAAAGATATGTCGTTACTCGATGAAATCAAAACCAAAGCGGCTGCTCTCAAAAAAACCATAGTTCTTTGCGAGGGTGAGGACAAGCGCGTTGTCGAAGCCGCTGCGCGAATAACCAAAGAGGGGATAGCAAAAATAGTTCTTATAGGAAATAAAGAGGAGTGCGCAAGAGTTGCCCCCGATGCTGACCTTACGGGAATTGAGTTGGTGGACCCTTTGACTTCCGAAAAAACGGCACATTATGCCGAAATGCTTTTCGAGGCAAGAAAAGCGAAAGGTATGACAAGGGAACAGGCAGAAGAACAGGCGAAAGACAGAACGATGTTCGGTGCGCTGATGCTGAAAGCAGGCGATGTCGACGGTTATGTCTCCGGTGCTTGCCATTCCACTGCAAATACTCTCCGTCCCGGTTTACAGGTGGTGAAAACCGCTCCTGGGATAAAAACGGTGTCGAGCTGTTTCATAATGATTGCTCCCGAAGGGAAAAATACTTACAACCCCGACGGCGTTGCTGTGTTTGCCGATTGCGCCATAAATATAGAGCCTACCGCGGAGCAGTTGGCTGATATTGCCGTTACGTCGGCAAGCACCGCAAAGCAGATAGCGGGAATCGAGCCCAGAGTGGCAATGTTGTCTTTCTCGACCAAAGGCAGCGGAAACGATGATAAATTCACTCAGTCAGTGTCCAGAGTTCAACAGGCAACCGCGCTCGCCAAGGCTGCGGCGCCCGAACTTGCGCTTGATGGGGAATTTCAGTTCGACGCAGCCGTCGCACCCGAAGTCGGCAAACTTAAAGCGCCCGATTCAAAAGTCGCAGGCAATGCCAACGTCTTTGTATTTCCTAATATCAATGCGGGGAATATCGGCTATAAGATTGCGCAGCGTTTCGGCGGTTATATGGCAATCGGACCGGTCTGTCAGGGCTTTGCAAAGCCTTTAAACGATTTGTCCCGCGGATGCAATGTGGAAGATATAGTCGCTACCGTAGCGGTTACCGCGCTTCAGGCGGAATAAATTAAGGGAGAATTATAATGAAAATTTTAGTTGTCAATGCGGGTAGTTCCTCGCTCAAATATCAGTTAATAGATATGGAAACCGAAAAAGTACTTGCGAAAGGCGGGTGCGAAAGAATAGGTATTCAAGGGTCCCTTCTCAAAGCAAAAGGTAACGGCAGCGAAAAAGAATTCAATGTCGATATGCCGAATCACAAAGTTGCGATAGAACTCGTTCTTAAAGCGCTTTCCGACGAGGAGGTCGGCGTTCTTGCCTCTATGGCTGAAATAGACGCGGTGGGACACCGTGTAGTTGCAAGCGGCGAATATTTCACTAAGTCCACGCTCGTTACACCCGAGGTTTTAAAGGTGCTTGAAGAAAAGACGTTCGAGCTTGCGCCCCTGCACAATCCTGCGGCGGCTACCGGACTGAGAGCTTGCATGGACGTCATGCCCGAAACACCTATGGTGCTCGTATTTGATACATCCTTTCATGCGACTATGCCGGAGAAAGCGTATTTGTACGGTATAGATTATGAAGATTATAAGAAATACGGTGTCAGAAAATACGGAGCGCACGGTACGAGCCATAAGTTCGTTGCCGCGGAAGCTGCGAAATATCTTGGGAAAAAGCCCGAAGAACTGAAAATCGTTACATGTCATCTCGGAAACGGTTCGTCGATTACTGCGGTGGACGGAGGGAAATGCGTTGACACTTCCATGGGCTTTACGCCTCTGGCGGGAGTTTTAATGGGTACTCGTTCGGGAGACATTGACGCGTCGGCTGTCGAATTCCTTGCAAGGAAAAAGGGTATGAATCATGCCGATACTATTACTTATCTTAACAAAAAGTGTGGGGTCGCGGGTATATCCGGAGTTTCGAGCGATTTCAGAGATTTGATTGCCGGCGCGGAAAGCGGGAACAGTCGTTGCAAACTTGCCTTGGATATGTTTTCTTATCAGACGAAAAAATTCGTCGGGGCATATGCGGCTGCAATGGGCGGACTCGATTGCATAGTTTTCACGGCGGGAATAGGCGAAAATACCGAGCTTGTCCGCGAAAAAGTATGCGAGGGGCTTGAATTTTTGGGCGTAAAATTCGACGGTAAAGCTAATTTATTGAAAAACAACGGAAAGATACGCGAAATATCCGAAAAGTCAAGCAAGGTTAAGGTTCTTATAATCTCTACAAACGAAGAACTCGTTATTGCCAGAGAAACCGCCGAACTTTTATAAAAATTATTCGCTTTGTCAAACAAAATGAGTTGACAAAGAATTGACGTTATTATATAATTTTACAGTCAACTGTCGGTATGAAAATTGAAGTTAAAAAGTTAATCTCATTGGGTAAATACACGGGAAGTTTCCTATTTGATTATCCGATACCCGAAGATTTGTGTGTAATTCCCCTGTGCAAGCTCGGAAACGGGGCTAAGGTTAAGGCGGAATACGAAATATACGATGACGACACTGTAGGCGTAATGTTGACCGTGAACTACAAAATTACGGGAAAATGTTCTTATTGTCTATGCGATGCGGAGAAAGAGGTTAATTTTACTTCAGATTTGCTTTTTGTACCGGAAAAAGACGATGAAAATTATTTCTACGACGGTTTTAATATCGATTTGAAGACCGCTGTGGACGATGCAATACTGATAAGTCAGCCTCAGATTCTTTTATGCAAAGAGGACTGTGAAGGTATTGCCGCCGATAAAGAAAATGATTAAAGAGGTGTAATAAAATGGCAGTACCCAAGGGAAAACAGTCCAAAAGCAGGACTAATAAGAGATTTGCAAATTATAAAGCAACGGCGCCTACCCTCGTAGAGTGTCCTCATTGCCACGCTAAAATGCAGGCGCACAGAGTTTGCGGAAACTGCGGCTATTACGACAAGGTTGAAGTAGTTTCCCACGAAGAAAAGAAAGCGTAACTCGTAAGCGGACTGTCTTTTAAGGCAGTCCGTATTTTTGATATTCGAAAAATAACCGGAGGTAGTTATGAAACATACCGATGTTAAAGAACTTTTCGCTTCTTCCGAAAAGTATCTCAATACCGAAGTAACCGTTTGCGGATGGGTAAGAACGTGGCGCGATTCGAAAAGCATTGCGTTTATCGAACTCAATGACGGAACTTCTTTTAAAAATCTTCAACTTATAATAGAGAAAGGTTCGTTGGCGGAAAACGAAATAAAGCCCGCTTTGGTGGTGGGTGCGGCTCTATGCGTAAAAGGCAATTTTATTCCTTCCGAAAGAAACGGCTACGAAATGTCTGTAAAGAGCATAACTGTTTTGGGAGAGTGTCCTCAGGATTATCCTTTGCAGAAAAAGCATCATACGCTTGAATTTTTGCGCACAATACCTCATCTCAGACCGCGCACGAAGTATTTCGAAGCGGTTTTTGCCGTGCGAAGCAGATTATCTTATGCCATCCATAAATATTTTCAGGAGCACGGGTACAAATATGTTCACACCCCCATAATTACCGGTAGCGATTGCGAAGGCGCGGGAGAGATGTTCAGGGTAACGACTCAGCCCTGGAATGCTGCGGCAAAAAACGAAAACGAATATTATTCCGCAGATTTCTTTGCGGCAAAAGCGGGGCTTACAGTTTCGGGACAGCTTGAAGGCGAGGTTGCGGCGACGGGGCTGGGCAGAATTTACACTTTCGGACCTACGTTCAGGGCAGAACACAGCAACACTACGCGCCACGCAGCCGAATTCTGGCAGATTGAGCCTGAAGTCTGTTTTGCCGACCTTCACGATATAATCGAAATCGCGGAAGAATTTATAAAATTCATAATAAGTGACGTGGTTTCAAACTGTCCGGATGAACTTGCTTATTTCAATGAGCGTGCGGAAAAAGGGCTTTTAGACAAACTCAACGGCGTTTTGACAAGCGAGTTCGGTAAAATTACGTACACTGATGCCGTGGAAGTGCTGAAAAATTCAGGTAAAGAATTCAAATATCCGGTATATTGGGGTTGTGATTTGCAGACCGAGCACGAACGTTATCTTACTGAGGAATATTTCAAGAAGCCTTTGTTCGTGACCGATTACCCCGCAGACATCAAGGCGTTCTATATGAAGCAGAATCCGGATGGCAAAACCGTCGCGGCAACAGACCTGCTTGTTCCCGGCATAGGCGAGATAATAGGTTGCAGCGAAAGAGAGGCTGACTCCGAAAAACTCAAAAGCGCTATGCTCAAACGCAATATGCCGCTTGAATCCTATGTAGAGTATCTCGATACGCGCAAATACGGTACCGTGCCGCACAGCGGTTTCGGTCTTGGTATGGAGCGCATTCTTATGTATATCACGGGCGTTCAGAATATAAGAGATACTTTGCTGTATCCCAGAACGGTCGGCAGTCTTTGATTTTTGTATGCATATGAAAAACAGAATTTGCGTGATTTTTACGGGCGGAACTATCGGGTCGTCGGCAACCGCGGATACCGTGGGTCTCGTAGTGGAGAGAAAAAGCGCGCTTATAGAAAAATATAAACATCGTTACGGCGGCGAAATAATTTTTGACGAGCTTCGTCCGCTCAATATTTTAAGCGAAAACGTGCAGCCTTCCGATTTGAAGAAAATGGCGGACTGCGTTCGGGCTGTAGATAAATCGGTTTACGACGGAATAATAGTTACTCACGGGACGGATACGTTGTGTTTTACTGCTAACTTGTTCAGTCAGTTATTTTGCGATATCAATATTCCCGTAGTGTTTGTTTCCGCGCTCTATCCGCTTGACGACGAGCGTAGCAGAGGAGTGGAAAACTTCGCGGGCGCGGTAGAATTTATCGAATCCGCGGATTTTGGCGGGGTGTTCGTAAGTTTTCAGAACTACGGAGAAAACTGTAAAATACATCTTGCGAGCCGTCTTGTCTCCGCAACTCAATTCAGCGGAGAATACGAGAGTATACTGAAAGTTCATTTCGGTGAAATGGTGAACGGTGAATTCGTATATAACGAAAATTCGTTGAATCCTTCGCTGTCCGATTTGAGAATTTCGAGAAGTCACTGTACCGCCGATAAGTTATGTACCGACATGGTTACAATACAGGCGCATTCGTTGTTGAATTTCGATTTTTACAGATTTACTACTGTAAAACCTAAAGCGGTAATGGTGCAACTTTATCATAGCGGAACGGTTTGTACCGAGGGCAAAGAAGCAAATTTCAGGAACTTTCTCGCGTACTGTAAGAACTTGGAAATACAAGTTGTTATTGCGCCCGTAGACAGTAAAGCGCGCATTTACGAAAGCGTGTTTGGACTGAATAAGGAGTGCATAGTTGCGTACGACATGAGCTTTGAAATGGCGACGGTCAAGGTGCTGCTCGCTTTGGGGTCGGGGCTTAAAATTGAGGATGAACTGAAAGAAAACAGATTTTTCGAAATGTTGAAATAGACGAGCCGCGGGTTAAATTTTTTGGAAAAGCCTAATTCCTATTGACAAAGTAGGAATTAGGCTTTATAATTGTTTTATAAATGTAAATACTTAATTTTGAGGTGCTGTTTGCTCAGAAATTACACGATAATGGGAATGACGTGCTCGGCTTGTTCTTCGGGGATAGAGAGAGCCGTAGTAAAAATGAAAGGCGTGACGACCTGCGAAGTCAGTTTAATGGCTAAGAAATTGAAAATAGAGTTTGACGAAACTCTTCTTTCCGAAGAGGACATTATTTCTGCTGTCAAACAACTCGGTTATGGGATATTCGAAGAGGGTAACGAGCCGACGGCAAAAACGGTCTCGCAGGAAAAGAGTCTGTTTATACGCTTTATTATTTCAGTCTGCCTCTTGGCTCCTTTAATGTATGTTTCGATGGGGCATATGATAGGAATTCCCGTGCCATACTTTATTGACCCGTCAATAGGAAACGAAAAGTGGTTTGCGCTCTATCAGGCGGTTTTATCCGCGGCGATAATAGGCGTTAATTACGCATATTTTAAAAACGGCGTCGTTGCGGTATTTAAAAGAGTACCGAATATGGATACGCTTGTTGCACTCGGGTCCGGTGTATCGTTTATATATTCGGTAGTTTTAACGGTATTCATATTTCTTGATATGGATTCTATGCACAATGCAATGAATTTGCATTTCGAATCTGCGGCGATGATTCTTGCGCTTGTTGATGTCGGGAAATGGCTGGAAGAAAAATCCAAAAAGCGTACCGGCGGCGAAATAGAAAAACTTCTTAAACTTGCTCCCGACGTCGTCACTACGGAAATAGACGGAGAACAGAAAACGATTTCGGTCAAAGACGTGAAAGCGGGCGATATTATAATCGTAAAACAAGGCGAATATGTCCCCGTTGACGGCAATATAGTTTACGGTAATGCGTTTGTTGATAAATGTGCAATTACAGGTGAAAGCGTTCCCGTGGAGGCAACCGTCGGTGACGCCGTTACTTCCGCGGCTCTTGTTAAGGGCGGTCTGATAAAAATGCGCGCGACCAAGGTTGGCGAGCAAACCACTCTTTCCAAAATAATAAAAATGGTACGCGAAGCCGGCGCAAGCAAAGCGCCCATACAGAAATTTGCCGATAAAGTGGCGGGCATTTTTGTGCCGGTCGTAGTGCTGATATCGCTAATTACTTTTTTGGTTTGGTTGATAATCGACGGAACTTTCGTTGCGGAACATTGCGTTACTTACGCCATAAGCGTGCTTGTCGTATCATGTCCGTGTGCCTTGGGACTTGCAACGCCTGTTGCGATTATGACGGCAACGGGAAAAGCGGCTTCTTTGGGTATACTTTATAAAGACGCGGAAACTTTACAAAAAGTATGCGAAATTAATTCGGTATTGCTTGATAAGACTGCGACACTTACCGAAGGTAAGCCTAAGGTTACCGGTATTTATGCATTCGGTTTTGATAGTGACGAAGCATTGAAAATTGCGTGCGGAATAGAGAAAAATTCAAACCATCCGCTTGCAAAATGCGTAGTCGAGTATGCGGATGAGGGGTATGAAGTCTGTGATTTCGAGTATATAATAGGTAAAGGCGCAATTGCGTCATATGGGGGCGGCAAATATTTTCTCGGCAACCGTGCTTTGAATTCGAATGCAAAAATCGGTAAGGACGTCGATGAGGCGGCAAGTAATCTTGCCTCACAGGGAAATACAGTGATTTATCTTTCGGACGAGAAAAGGGTGGTTGCGCTGATTGCCGTTGCTGATACGGTGAAGGATGGCAGCGCGCATGCTGTGGAGTTGCTGAAAGCCAGAAATATGAGGATAGGCATGCTTACGGGTGACAGTGAAAATACCGCCCGGGCGGTTGCCGAAAGCGTAGGTATAGACGACTTTTATGCCGAAGTTCTGCCTGAGGATAAATATAACGCGGTGGTTAGTTTGCAGAATGTCGGCGGATGTGTGGCTATGGTCGGGGACGGTATAAACGATTCTCCCGCTTTAAAGCAAGCCGATGTCGGAATTGCAATCGGGAGCGGAACGGATATTGCCATTGATTCCGCCGGAGTAGTTCTTGTGAATGAGGATTTGCGCACTCTCGATACGGTGTTTGATTTAAGCCGCGCTACCGTGCGGAATATAAAAGAAAATCTGTTCTGGGCTTTCATTTACAATATAATTATGTTGCCCGTTGCGGCAGGCGCGTTTTCTGCGTTCGGGTTGGCGTTCAATCCAATGCTTGCGGCTGCATGCATGAGCCTCAGTTCTCTGTTTGTCGTGTGCAACGCATTGCGTTTGCTTTTATATAAAAATAAAAAAATTATAAAGGACGATGTTATGAAAAAAATAGTTCACATTGAAGGTATGTGCTGCGAGCATTGCGCAAAAAGAGTTGAAAATCAGCTTTCCGCCGCTTCCAACGTTATTTCCGTCGACGTTAAACTCAAAAAAAATATCGCAGTGATACGCAGTCGCGAAGAAGTGTCGGATGACGAGATTTCGTCGCTTGTAAACGAAGCCGGGTATAAAGTTGTGCTTGTCGAGAAAAAATAAGTGAAATGACAAACTAAGTTCTTTTGTGACATAATACGCCATTGTTACGTTTTGACATATACGCATATAAGGCTTTATAATTAAAGGCGGAGGTGGTTCGATGCAGGACACGATGCTTTTAGACAGACGCACGAAAGATTTGGTTAGGGAATATGTTCCGGAAGGCGACGTGCTTGACAGTATAGTTTGTTTTTTCTCGATTTTTGCCGACCCTACAAGAGTAAGAATGCTGTCGGCTCTGGCAATTTCAGAAATGTGCGTAACCGATTTATCGAGGGTGCTCGAAATTAATCAGACCACGGTCTCGCATCAGCTAAGGCTTTTGAAAAATCTCGGAATAGTTAAAAGCGACAGACAGGGGAAAATAATTTTTTACAGTCTTGTAAACGATACGGTTAACGACGTAATGCTGAAAGGCGTTGAATTTCTCGGGTGTTAGAAAATGCGGCAACTTTGTTGCCGCATTTTTAAATAATATATTGCAAATAAATGAGATATATGGTATAATTTAAGACAGTTGATTATGGACGTAATAAGAGAAAAACTCAGACTTTTGCCTGAAAATCCGGGCGTTTATATAATGCTTGACGAGTACGGTAACGTAATTTACGTTGGCAAAGCGCGGGTTTTAAAAAACAGAGTCAGACAGTATTTTCATAATTCGCCTAAACCGGAAAAAGTAATGAAAATGGTTGAAAACATAAAAGATTTCAACTATATAATTACGGGGTCGGAAATAGATGCGTTAGCCCTTGAAAATAACCTTATTAAAAAGTATAAACCTAAATACAATATACTTTTAAAGGATGATAAAACTTATCCTTATATAAAAGCTGCTGTACGTGAAGAGTTTCCCAATTTTTCGATAACGCGAAGAATAAAAAAGGACGGATGCAGGTATTTCGGTCCGTTCATGGGCGGTATCAGCTGCAAAGAAATTCTCGAAACGTTACAACTTGCTTTTTCGGTCAGGCTTTGTCACACGGCAACGACGGGCAAAAAGCGCGAATGTCTGAATTATCATATCGGCCGCTGCACTGCGCCATGCGCGGGCAAGGTAAGCCGCGAAGATTACGCGGAACAGGTTAAAAAAGCTCTGGCGTTTCTTGACGGCAACTATCGCGAGGCTGCGAAACTGTTAAATGAAAGAATGCTTATAGCTGCGGAGGGCGAGAATTTCGAACTTGCATTAGATTATAAAAGCAAACTAGAAATGCTGTCCAAGTTGGAGGGTAAGCGTATTACTTCTCTGAATAAATACTTAGACGCGGATATAATAGCTTATGAAACTAACGGTTTGTATTCGGCGGTAAGCGTGCTCATTACGAGAAAAGGCATTATGCAGGGCGGCAGTAGTTATGCTCTGGACGAGGCGCATATGTCGGACGGCGAGGCGCTGACGGGCTTTATAACGCAGTATTACGCAAACCACGAATTACCGCACGAAATTATTTGCGAAGAATTTTGCGAGAAAGAGCTCATTCAGAATTATTTCAAGGATAAATTCGGAAAATCAGTTGAGATAAGTCTTGCAAAACAGGGCGATAAAGCCAGGCTTTTAAAAATGGCAAAGCAGAACGCTGCCGAATATCTCGGAAAGTCCGTAGAGCAGATAAAGCATAAAGATGACATGACGGTTAATGCCTGTAAGCGTTTACAGGAGTTGCTGGGGCTGAAATGTTATCCGAGACGTATGGAGTGTTACGACATATCCAATGTCAGCGGAGTGGATAAAGTCGGCTCTATGGTCGTGTTTATCGACGGGGATGCAGACAGAAGCTCTTATCGTCGTTTTAAAATCAAAACCGTTGAAGGCGCGGATGATTTTGCGTCTTTAAAAGAGGTTTTGCGGCGTAGACTGGACAAGCTCGGAACTGAAGAGGAAGAACGCTTTCCCAAACCTGATTTGATTATTATAGACGGAGGAAAGGGACAGCTTTCCTCGGTAACGGATATTTTCAATGAAACGGGTATTTCGGGAATAGAGATTATCTCGCTTGCAAAGCGCGAAGAGGAAATTTTTACTCCCTATAATTCGGAAAGTATTAAAATTTCGCACCGAGACTATTCTTTGAAAATGTTGCAACGCATTCGCGACGAGGCGCATAGGTTTGCAATTACTTATTTCAGAAATTTACACTCGAAACGCAATCTTCAAAGTGTTTTGCTTGAAATAGAAGGCGTAGGGAAAGTGCGGCGTATGGCTTTGCTTGAAAAATTCGGTTCGCTTGATAAATTGCTTGCCGCGAGCGAGGACGAGATTGCTTCCTGCGAGGGAATAAGTTTGTCTCTGTCAAAAAAAATCAAAGCATATCTTAACGAAAACTTATGAGAAAAATAAAAAATAAACTGATTGTTTCCGATTTTGACGGAACTTTGATTGACGATAATCAGGAAGTTTTGCCGGAAGTAAGAGAGAAAATTAACGAATATATCGCTTGCGGAGGAATATTTGCGGTATGTACGGGAAGAATGCTTGTATCAATACTTCCACGCGTACGTGAATTGGGACTCAAAGGGCTTGTGATTGCGCAGCAGGGCGCCGTTATCGCGGATATAGAGAGCGGAGAACTTATAAAAAACGACGGTTTGAATTGTGACGAAACCGCGGAAGTTTGCGAAACCCTCGAAATTCTCGGGCAGCCTGTCAATATTTATTCGGGTGATAAATTATTTACCGATATACCCAAAGACAACGAACATCTGAAACTCTATGAAAAAATTATCGGAGTCGAATCGAAACACATACAGGGAAAGGTTTCCGAATTTGTAAGAGATAAAAGGCTGTTTTGTCAGAAAGTCGCTTGTTTGGTTTTTCCCGATAAAAGGGACGAACTGTATACCGAACTTATAAAACGGCTCGGGGCGCGTTATGACGTCACTTGCAGCGCCCGCGTTTTGGTCGAAATTTCAAAACTCGGAGAAACCAAGGGCGCGGCTTTGAAGTTTCTTGCGCGTTATTATAGCATTCCCACAGATAAAACGGTGGCTGTCGGGGATAATATGAACGACTTATCCATGATAGAAACTGCCGGAACGGGAATTGCCGTAGGAAATGCCGATAATAAATTAAAACTTGCTGCGGACGCTGTAACTGTTACCAATAATGAAGGAGCGGTAGCTCAAATTATAGAAAAATTCGGTTTTGAATAGTACTATGTCTGAAATATTGGCGCCTGCGGGCGATAAAAACAGCGCGTTAGCCGCTATAAATAACGGCGCGGATGCTATTTATATTGGGTTGAAGCGATTTTCCGCGAGAAGTTCAGCGGAAAATTTCGATGAGGAAAATTTCCGTGAAATAATTTTTCTTGCGCATGCGTTCAACGTTAAAGTTTACGTTGCAATGAATACGCTTGTGAAAGAAAGTGAGAAAGCCGATTTCTTAAGTGTCGCAGTGTCAGCCTGGAATAACGGCGCCGACGCAATAATTTTGTCCGACGTTTTTTTAGGCGCTTTTATAAAAAAGAATTTTCCCGAAATAGAACTTCATCTTTCTACTCAGGCGGGAGTATGCAATTCGGCAGGCGCTTTATTTGCAAAAAAATGCGGATTTTCAAGGGTAATAGCGGCAAGAGAGACATCTTTCGAGGATATAAAAGAGATTGCCTCTATAATCGAGACGGAAGTATTCGTTCAGGGGGCGCTTTGCACCTGTTTTTCGGGGCAATGCTATTTTTCTTCGTTTGCGGGCGGAAACAGTGGGAATCGCGGTAAATGCAAGCAGCCGTGCAGAAAGCGTTATCGTATAGACAGAGAAGATTTAGATGATGAAGCATACAGAATTTCTCTTTCTGATTTATGCGTGGGAAAAGATATAAAGGAACTTGAAAACGCAGGCGTGCATTCATTTAAAATTGAAGGCAGAATGCGCAGGCCCGAATATGTTGCCGCCGCCGTAAGTTATTACGTAAATGTCTTGAAGAAAGATACCGAAGTAGGTTTAAGCGCTTTGAAGCGTACTTTCAACCGCGGAAATTATACGCGCGGACTTGCTTTCGGGCAGGACAAAAATTTTATTTCTTCTTCCGTGCAAGGACATTTGGGCGAGTTTTTCGGAAATATTAAAATCGAGAACGGCAAAAATATTTGTATAACCGATAAAAAAGCAGTATCGGGCGACGGTTTTAAAATTTTAAGGGATGGTAAAGAAGTATGCGGAGCCGTCTGCTCGGGAAATTGCAAAAAAGGAGTTGTTTTATCTGCGTCGTCGAGGCTTTTAAACGGCGACAAGGCATTTATCACTACAGATATCGCCCTGAATGAAGAGCTCCTTAAAAAAACGAAAAAAATTCCCGTTACCGTCGATTGCAGACTTTTTACGGGAAGAGTCGCCGAAATAAAAATTAACGGTATGCTGTTTCGCGGGAAGAGTCCTCTTGCCGCGGCGCAAAAACAGCCTGTCGACGATGAATACTTGCGTAAATGTTTTGCCAAAGTTGATAAGTATCCTTTTGCGGTTAATTTCGGTGAATTGCTCACGGACGGTGTATTTATTCCCGCTTCGGAGCTGAACGCATTGCGCCGTGAAGTTTTTGCCGGCTATTTTGCCGCCATATCCGATAATTGCAATCGACAGTGCGAAGCATCGTTTTTTTTCCCCGAACTAAAACGCGGCATAAATAAAAAAACCGCAGTAATAAGTACTGACCTCAATGCGGTTGCGGCGGATATAGGTATATTGAAATTAAACGATTGTTTTGAATACGATAATAAATTTACTGAAAAATTCAGCGGGGAGAAATACTTATATCTGCCTCCGTTTTTGACGGGGAAGGAGTACGAAAAAATCAAATCAATTGCGGAAAATTTCGATGGTATTTATTGCGAAGGGCTCTACGGTTTTACTTTGGCGGAGCAGATAAATAAGCCGTTGTTTGCGGGAACGGGACTGAATATAGGCAATTCGGTTGCGGTTGCGGGGTGCGCGGCTAAATATATTGCGCTCTCCAAAGAGCTTACGGTAATCGAGTCCGACGAAATTAAAACGGAGATATGTTTTTATCAGGGCGCAGGGAATATTAAATTGATGGATTTGATTTACTGTCCTTTCGGGAAAAAATGTAAAACCTGCGACCGCCGAAGTCGCTATGTTCTGACCGACGAAAGCGGGAGGAAGTTTCCCCTCAGACGTTATAAAACCGATGAATGTCGTTTTGAAGTGTTTAATTGCGCAAATTTAGTTACATCTTTACGTAATGGTGTTTTAGTCGATTGCACACTTGAAGAGGATGTCGATATCGTTGTAGACAGCATCGGAGACGAGAAAAAACTTGTGGATATTTTCCGCAATTACACGCGCGGACATTCGGTTCAACCGATTAAGTAAAAAATATGCTTTGCAAAAATTTCGAAAAACTCGAACTTAATAAAATATTGAGCGCAGCCGCGGAATATGCGGTACTCGACGGTGGCAGGTCGCTTGTTATGGCTCTGAGTCCGTCTGTGGAGATTGCGCAGGTTCGCCGTCGTCTTTCCTTTACCCGCGAATGCACTGAATTGCTGTTTACTTACGGGCTTGGTAAAATTGAACGGTTCGGTAACGTTGCCGAACAAATTAAGAGAGCGGGCAAGGGCTCTGTTTTATCCTGTAAAGAACTTTTGGAGTGCGCCGCGCTGCTGCGTTCGGCAAGAACTGTATACGAGTCGGTGTCCCGAATAGACGACGAAAATATTGTGCTTGTCAAAGAATGTATTAAGTGTCTTTACTTCGATAAATCGGCTGAATCAGATATAACCGAAAAAATTCTTTCGGAAGATTCGGTAAGCGATAACGCAAGCGATAAACTTTTTGCCATACGTTCGAAAATAAAAAATCTTAATGACAGAGTGCGTTCCAGATTGTCGGAATATGTTTCGGGCAAAGACAAAGAATATTTGCAGGATGCAATCGTCACGCTCAGAAACGACAGGTACGTTATTCCGGTCAAGGCAGAACATAAAGGTCGTGTGCGCGGTTTCGTGCACGACCGCTCGAAAACGGGCGCGACTTATTTCATCGAACCCGAAGATCTCCTCGAACTTAATAACGAGATAATCGCGCTTACGGTTGACGAGCGGGAAGAGGTTGAAGCAATATTGCGAGCTTTGTCAAAGCGTATAGGAGATATGGCTGAAGAGCTTGCGGTTGATATTACGGCGCTGTCGGAGCTCGATTCGTATTTAGCTGTCGCCGAGTACTGTTATAAACTTAAATGCACGGAACCGAAGGTCAACACAAAGGGTCACATCGATATAATCAGAGGACGGCATCCTCTTATCGATAAAGCGAAAGTTGTTCCGGTTTCGGTGGAGCTCGGCTCAGACTATAATTTCATATTACTGAGCGGGGCTAATACCGGAGGAAAGACCGTCACTTTGAAAATGACGGGACTGTTTTGCCTCATGGCGGCGTGCGGGTTTTTTATACCTGCGGCGGAAGGCAGTTCGGTATCCGTTTTCCAAACCGTATTCTGCGCAGTCGGAGACAGCCAGAGTATCGAGGAAGAATTGTCCACTTTTTCATCGCACATATCTGCCGTAATTGATATCTGTAATTCCGTCGGCGACAACAGTCTTGTTTTGATTGACGAACTTGGCGGCGGTACGAACCCCGACGAGGGGCAGGCTATTGCAAAAGCGGTTGTAAGACACCTTCTTTCAAAAGGCGCGAAAGGTATCGTAACGACGCATTTTACCGCGCTCAAAGAGTTTGCTTACGGTGTGGAAGGCATTGAAAACGCAAGCATGGAATTCGATATGACTACGCTCAAGCCTTTATACAGAATGAAAAGAGGCTTGCCCGGTGCGAGTAACGCGCTTGCGATTTCCAAAAGGCTCGGCATGAGCGAAGAATTGCTTAAAGCGGCGGAAAACGAGCTTTCGGAAGGGGCGAGAAGTTTCGAAAACGTTGTCCGCAGGGCCGAAGAGAGTCGAATCGAGGCGGAGGAACGGCTTACAGAAATAAAAAAAGCCGAAATTCAATGGCGGGAGAAACTTGCGGAAGTAAACGCGCAGATAGAAAAGCTGAACAAAGAACGGGAAAAGATAAACCGTTCGGCAAGAACGGAAAGCAGAAGAATTATATCGGAGAGAACGGAGCGCGCGGAGGAAATATTAGCGGAAATAGAGGAAATCTTCAAAAAAGAAAGGCTTTCCGAAAACGATTTAGTTGCCGCACGCACGTTAAGAAATAAACTGAAAAATACAGCTTTCGAAGAGGAAAGCGATTTGGAAAAAGTTAACGATTACTTTCCCGCGACGTCGGATAATATCGGTGTCGGGACGGAAGTATACGTTAAGCCGATGGAAACGTGTGGAAGAGTGGTTGCGTTTTCACGGAATAAAGGCGACGCGGAAGTGCAATGCGAAAATCTCAGAATGCACCTTAAACTCAGGGATTTGCTGGTGGTGACGAAATCTGCCGAAAAAACTATTCGTAAAGTAAAAATCGTAAAAAATCTTCCGAAGGACAGCCCTGTTCTCGAAATCAACGTGCTTGGGATGACGGTTATCGAAGCGCTTTACGAAGTGGATAATTTTATCGATAAAGCCGTAACGGACAATCTGGAGGAAATAAAAGTCATTCACGGAGTCGGTACGGGCAAGCTCAGAAAAGCAATAGCCGAACATCTTAAAAGACATAAAAACGTTGAAAGTTTTCGTTCGGGTATATACGGCGAGGGCGAAACGGGCGTAACGTTTATTAAACTTAAATAGCAAGAATTACCCCAAAAATTAATAATATATTAATAGTATAGAAATTTTAGGGGTAAACTAATTGAAAAGCAAATTTATTTCGATTTTTACGAACGCCGTATTGATGGCGGTGGTTCTTGCCGTCACTCTTGTGGGTATATTCGGCGGCAACGCGGCAGCTGTCTCTTTTGAAAACAAAAATCTCTATTATTCGGGTAAGGACGATGGCAATTCCGTCGGACTTATGTTCAATGTTTACGAGAGTACGGAAAACGTTATAAAGATACTGGATATTTTAGACGAATACGAGGCTAAAGCCACTTTTTTTATAGGCGGTTCCTGGGCAGACGACAACGTTGATACCGTTCGTGAAATTTATTCACGCGGACACGAACTGGGAAGTCACGGTTATTTTCATAAAGACCATTCCAAGATGACCTACGACCAGAATATGGAAGAAATAAGGCCGAGCGTAAAGCTGTTGGAAATGATTTGCGGTCGGAAAATTTCGCTTTTTGCTCCGCCTTCCGGCGCTTTTGCCGAAAATACTCTATCTGCCTGCGCCGCTTTGGATTTGAAAGCGATTATGTGGAGCAGGGACACAATCGACTGGCGCGACAAAGATGTCAATCTTATCATCAAGCGCGCCACGGAAAATCTTGAAACGGGCGAGTTTGTGCTAATGCATCCGAAAGACGTTACGGTGCAGGCGCTGCCTGAAATATTAACATACATAAGAGAACACGGTAAAAATGCCGACACCGTCTCTATGTGTTTAGGAGAATAATGATTCATTATAAACAACTTGAAAACGGAATAAAACTTATTGTAAACAAAATGGACGGACTCATGTCTGTGACTATGGGTATTCTCGTCCATACCGGGTCCTCGCGCGAAACCGATGCAGAGGACGGCATTTCGCATTTCATCGAACACATGATGTTCAAGGGAACAAAAAATCGTTCCGCATTTCGGATTTCAGATGAAATGGACAGAATAGGCGCGCAGATGAATGCGTTTACCGGTAAAGATTTGACGTGTTATTATGCCAAGTCGACTACGGGGCATGCGGCTGAGGCGTTCGGAATTCTTGCCGACTTGTTTCTTGAAAGCGTTTTCCCTGAGGACGAAATGGTCAGGGAAAAAGGCGTAATCATAGAAGAAATCAATATGAACGAGGACACTCCCGACGACTTGTGTCTCGATTTGCTCTCGCGTGCGTATTTCGGAGAAAAAGGTTACGGCAGAAATATTCTCGGTCCGCGCGAAAACGTATCAGGCTTTACAAGAGCTGATATAGAGCGCTATATGAAAAAATATTATGTGCCCGACAACATTGTAATTTCCATGGCGGGAAATATAGACGTAGCTCTTGCGGAAGAACTAACCAGAAAATATTTTTCCGGTATGACGGGTAAAATCGCGAAACGCGGCTGCGTGGAAGTGGAATTTAAGGGAAGTTCTCTTGTCAGAAAAAAGAATATCGAACAGGTGCACATCGGCTTTGCATATCCTTCCGTAAAGCGCTACGATAAACTTTTCGACGCTACGCAGATTTTGAGTTCGATTCTCGGCGGAAGCATGTCGTCGCGTCTTTTTCAGACTGTAAGAGAAAAAATGGGTCTTGCGTATACCGTATATTCCTATGTTTCTTCGTATGACGAAGCCGGCGTTCTTTCCGTATACGCAGGGGTAAATACCGAAAAATATCTTCAGTCGGTGGAGGCAATCGAAAAATGTATTGCCGATATCAAGACCAAAGACATTTCCGAAGAAGAATTCGTCCGCGGAAAAGAACAGATGATTTCTTCTCAAATTTTCTCTCAGGAAAGTACAAGCTCACAGATGCTTTTATTCGGTAAAGAACTGTTGTATAGCGGCAGAGTTTATGATTACGAGGAAAGAGTAAAAAGAATTACTTCCGTGACTTTGGATAACGTCAAAGAAGCGGTTGAATACAATTTCGCCGAAAAGAACAGAGCCGTGGCGCTTGTCGGCGCGGTGGACAAGCCGATTTAAGATGGATACTGTAAAAATGGGTTTCGAACCCGTGTTCAATAAATCGAGTAAAGTTCTGATACTCGGAAGTTTTCCATCCGTTAAAAGCAGGGAAGTCGAATTTTACTACGGACATAAGCAGAACAGGTTCTGGAAAACGGTCTGCGGTTTTTTCGGCGATGAAATACCGCAAACTGTCGAAGAAAAAAAGCAGTTTCTTTTGAAACGTGGAATTGCGCTTTGGGATATTGTAACCGAGTGCGAAATAGTCGGGTCTCAGGACGTCACCATTAAAAATTATAAAACGGCTAATCTTGAAAACCTGTTGCAAAATTCTGAAATAAGTTTTATAATATTGAACGGTAGCAAGGCTTATTCGATTTTTTACGCTAAATATGCAAATCTCGAAATCCCTTACATAAAACTGCCTTCGACAAGTCCCGCTAACGTTCGATTTTCCAAGGAGGAATGGTATGCCGCATTATCAAGAGTTTTTGGATGAACTGAAAAGTTATGCGGATGAAGAGTATCGTACTTTTCACAAGAGACTTTTGAAAAACGACGAAATCGAAGTTCTCGGCGTAAGAGTTCCGGTTTTGAGAAAGCTCGCAAAAAAATATAAAATCTACATTGCCGATTTTATGGCGTTTCCCGACGATTTTTACGAAGTCACTTTTGTAAAACTTACCATAATATCGCTTTTGCCTTACGAATCTTTCGTAAAATACGTCAACGAGTGCGTTGCAATTATTGACAACTGGGCTACATGCGATTGTTTTGCGCCAAAGTGTATTTCTAAGAACAAGGATGAATTTCTGCCTTTTATTTATACATATCTGAACGAAGGAAAGGAATTTTATCAGCGTTTTGCGCTTACTACACTGTTGCATTTCTATGTTGAGGAAAAGTACTATCAGAGTATTTTAAACATATTACGTGACAAAATCGACACGGGTTATTATTACGTGCATATGGCGGCGGCATGGCTGCTTGCCGAGCTTATGATTAAATTTTACGACGATACGGCGGAATTTCTTAAAGAAAACGTATCGGTTGATTTTTTGGATAAAAAAACTCACAACAAAGCAATTCAAAAAGCCTGTGAAAGTTACAGGCTTACGGAAAATCAAAAAAATTATTTAAAAGGTTTGAAGAGATAATATGGAAATTTCAGTACAGCTCACAGAGGAATTCAAACTCCGCCCCGAACATGTTCAGAATATTCTGAAACTCCTTGATGAAGGTAATACCATACCGTTTATCGCGCGGTACAGAAAGGAAATGACCGGCTCGGTTGACGACCAGGGGTTGCGGGAACTGAACGACAGATACGAATATCTTAAAAGTCTGGAAAAGCGGAAGCAGGAAGTCGGCAACGCCATTAGCGAACAGGAAAAGATGACGGATGAGATTAGTGCGGCTTTGAGCGCCGCGCGTACGCTTACGGAAGTTGAGGATATTTACCGTCCATTCAAGCAAAAGAAAAAAACGCGCGCGTCAGTTGCAATAGAGAAAGGTTTGCAGCCGCTTGCCGATTTCATTCTCGCTCAGAACGGCGACCCTTATGTCGAAGCGGAAAAATACATAGACGAGGAAAAAGGCGTAAAAACGGGAGCCCACGCTATTGCGGGAGCAAAAGACATAATTGCCGAAATAATCTCCGACAATGCGGAATTGCGCAAAAAACTTCGTGCTTTGCTTGAAAACCACGGCGAAATGCAAGTTAAAATGGTTAAAGACGACGAAAAGGGTACGTACGCAATGTACTCTGATTATGCGGAGCTTGTACCTGAAATCAAGAATCACAGAATACTTGCGATTAACCGCGGCGAAAAGGAAGATTTTCTTAAAGTAAAAATCTTTTTCGAGCCAGAAATAGCCAAGCGTGTTTGCAAAGCCAAATACATAAAGACGAGCGGCGATTGCGCAAAACTTATCGAAGAGGCGGCAAGCGACGGTTACGACAGATTGATACAGCCGTCTATTGAGCGCGAGGTGCGCGCAATTCTCACCGACAGAGCGAGTGAACAGGCAATTAAAATGTTCGAAGTCAATCTTCGTCCGCTTCTTTTGCAGCCTCCTGTAAAAGGTAAGGTAACTTTGGGGCTCGACCCCGGATACAGAACGGGTTGTAAGGTCGCAGTCGTTGACGAAACGGGTAAAGTGCTCGACACTTCCGTAATTTATCCCGTTCCGCCGAAAAACAAAATCGAAGAAGCAAAAGAAATCGTAAAAGATTTTATCGCAAAATATAAAGTGGATATTATTTCCATCGGAAACGGTACTGCGAGCAAAGAAACGGAAATATTCGTTGCCGAGCTTCTCAAAGAATTAAACGGCGACGTTTCCTATGCCGTAGTAAGTGAAGCGGGCGCGAGCGTTTATTCCGCAAGTCCGCTTGCCGTCGAGGAATTCCCCGATTTGGACCTTACCAAGCGTTCGGCGATTTCAATAGCAAGACGATTGCAGGACCCTCTTGCTGAATTGATTAAAATCGACCCCAAATCTATCGGCGTAGGTCAGTATCAGCATGATATGGACAAGAAGAGGCTTGACAGCGTACTCGGCGGAGTGCTCGAAGATTGTGTAAACAGCGTCGGCGTAGACTTGAACACCGCCAGTGTTTCGCTTTTGAAATATGTTGCGGGCTTGAATTCCGGTATAGCGAAAAATATCGTTGCTTATCGTGAAGAAAACGGCAAATTCACCGCTCGTCAGCAACTTTTGAAAGTTTCCAAACTCGGCGCTAAAGCGTACGAACAGTGCGCGGGCTTTTTGCGTATAGCCGACGGTTCCAATATTATGGATAATACTGCGGTGCATCCCGAATCATATAAAAAGGCTGAAAACCTCTTAAAACTTTTCGGCTATACCGAAGAAGACGTGAAAGAGCGCAGATTGACGGAACTTCCCGCAAAGGTAAAAGCGTACGGCGCCGAAAAGGCTGCTACTCAATGCGAACTCGATGTGGCTACGATGAACGATATCGTTTCCGAGCTCGTTAAACCCGGACGCGATATACGCGAAGGGCTTCCTCAGAGAAAACTCAGAAAAGATATTTTGGGGATAGAGGACCTGAGCGTCGGTATGGAAGTTGAGGGAACGGTAAGAAACGTAATAGATTTCGGCGCGTTTATCGATATTGGCGTTCATCAGGACGGTCTCGTGCATATTTCCGAGATTACGGACAGATTTATCAAGCATCCGTCGGACGTTCTTAAAGTCGGACAGCAGGTTAAAGCCGTTATAATAAATCTGGACGTCAAAAAACAGCGCATAGGTTTATCTTTAAAGCAAGTCAGAAAACAAGCTAATTGACTTGACAACTTTTTATGAATATTGTAAAATTTTACTATAATTACAGGAGGGAACATATATGTTTGAAGAAGTTGCAAAATTACTTGCGGACCAGTTGGGAATACCTCAGTCATCAATTACGGAGGCAAGTGATATAGTCAAAGATTTGGGCGCCGATTCTCTTGACGTCGTCGAACTGTTGATGACTCTTGAGGACAATACCGGCAAAACAATTCCGGAAGATAAAGTAAGCGATTTGAAAACCGTCGGCGACGTGGTTAAAATGCTTGAATCGCTTTAATATTATAAAAAAACAGCGGAGCGAATTTTGAAATTCGCTCCGCTGTTTTTTATTGCAGTCCTCCTTTAAATTATTACGTTTATCAGTCTTTTGGGAACGATGATAAATTTCTTTATCTGTTTTCCGTCGATTAGGGGAGCAATATCGGAATGAGCTTTAACGGTTTTTTCAATATCAGCATTGCTCATGTTTGCGGGAATGACGATTTTAGCCTTTATCTTGCTGTTTACCTGAACGGCATATTCGAATCCGTCTTCCGCACACTTCGATTCGTCGAATTCGGGCCATTTTTCGTAAGCTATTGTATCGATATGACCGAGTTTTGTGTTCCAGATTTCTTCCGTAATAAAAGGAATTACGGGGTTAAGCAGTTTTATCAAGCCTTCTGCGTATTCCACGGGGAAAGAACGACCGTCCGCAATTTCTTTATAAATTGCATTGACAAAAATCATCATCTGGGAAATTGCGGTATTTATCTTCATTGCTTCATAATCTTCGGTAACTTTTTTAACTGTCTGATGATAGATTTTTTCCAGATTAGCGTTCTTATCGGGGGTAATAACGTCCGATTCGCAGTACAATCTGTATATTCTGTCTACGAATTTCTTTACGCCTTCGATGTTTGCGGTGGACCAGGGCTTTGCGTCGGCAACGGGACCCATAAACATTTCGTACATTCTGAGAACGTCCGCACCGAAATCTTTAATTATATCGTCGGGATTTACTACATTGCCGAGGCTTTTGGACATCTTGTTTCCGTCTTCGCCGAGAATGAGTCCCTGGTGAAAAAGTTTTTTAAAGGGTTCTTTGCATGGAACGAGACCTTTGTCGAAGAGGAAATTATTCCAAAATCTGGAATAGAGCAGGTGCCCTACAAGGTGCTCTTTTCCGCCGAGATATAAATCAACGGGCATCCAGTATTTTAAAAGTTCGTAATCGGCGAAAGTCTGCTTGTTATGAGGGTCGCAGTAACGCAGAAAGTACCAACTCGAACCCGCGGAGCCGGGCATCGTTGTGGTTTCGCGTTTTCCTTTCACCCCGTCGATTTCGACATTTACCCATTCTGATGCGTTTTCGAGCGGAGCATTGCCGCCGCGGGCTTTATAATCTTTCATTTCGGGTAACGTGAGGGGGAGTTCTTCATCCGAAAGCAGAACTGTTTCTCCGTTTTCAAGATGAATAACGGGTAGAGGTTCCCCCCAATAGCGTTGCCGTGCAAATATCCATTCACGCAGTTTATAAGTTACCGCTTTTTTCCCTTTTCCGTTAGCTTCAAGCCATGCGAGCATTTTTTCCGTTGCATCTTTTTTATCGAGACCGTTCAGAAAATCGGAATTAATATGTTTTCCGTCCTGCGTATACGCTTCATTTTCTATGTTTCCGCCGTCAAGAACAGGGATGATTTCAAGATTGAACTTTTTTGCGAACTCGTAATCGCGCCCGTCGTGAGCGGGGACCGCCATAATCGCGCCCGTTCCGTACGATGTCAGGACGTAATCGGAAATATAGACGGGTATTTTTTTGCCGTTGACGGGGTTAACCGCAAAAGCGCCTGTAAATGCTCCTGTTTTTTCTTTGTTCAGTTCCGTTCTTTCCAGTTCGGACTTCGTTGTGCAATCATTGATATATTTTTCGACAGCCGAACGGTTACTTTTAGTCGTAATTTTCTCCACAAGTTTATGCTCTGGCGCAAGAACGCAATAAGTTGCGCCGAAGAGAGTATCGCAACGAGTGGTGAATACGGTAAACGAGTAATTCGTGCCGTCAACGTTAAAATCGACGTACGCTCCCGCGGATTTTCCTATCCAGTTTCTTTGCGCCGTTTTAGAGGACTCCGGCCAGTCCAGTTCGTCAAGCCCTTCAAGAAGCCTTTCGGCATATTTATTTATATCGATAACCCACTGCTTCATGTTTTTGCGCACGACGGGATATCCGCCGCGTTCGCTTTTCCCGTCGATTATTTCGTCATTTGCAAGTACGGTTCCGAGCTCTTCGCACCAGTTTACGGGTGTTTCCACATAGCGTGCAAGCCCCTCTTTGCAAAGCTGTTTGAATATCCATTGCGTCCACTTGTAATAAGAGGGGTCGCAGGTGGACACCGTTTGGTCCCAGTCGTATGAAAAACCGAGCATGCGCAGCTGCTCTGTAAAAGTTGCGATATTTTTTTGCGTAAAGCCTTCCGGATTGTTTCCCGTGTTTATGGCATATTGTTCCGCAGGAAGACCGAAACTGTCAAACCCGATGGGATGAAGTACGTTGAAGCCCTGCATTCTCTTCATTCTCGCAATGACGTCCGTTGCCGTATAACCTTCGGGATGCCCCACGTGAAGACCTGCGCCCGAGGGGTAAGGAAACATATCAAGAATATAATATTTGGGCTTTGAGAAATCGCGGAGGTCGGTATGAAACGTTTTATTGTCGTCCCAGAATTTGAGCCATTTTTTTTCTACGGCGGTAAAATCGGTGTAAGCCATACTATTGTTCCTTAAACTTATATAATTGTATTAATTATACAGACAAATTAAAGAAATGGCAAATATTTTTAAGTAAATAGCTTACTAAACTTGTTGACAAACCAAACTTAATGTAATAAAATAAAACCACTCGGAAAAAGACAAGTACTGCCAGAGAATTTTACAGAGAATGCGGGGTGCTGAGAGCCGCATATTTTCAAAGGATAAGGGAAACCGCTTTTATCAATCCGTATTTTTAAGAGAGGCTTACTGAAAGTAAGCAATTAAGGTGGAACCGCGCATAATTGAATTTGCGTCCTTAAACGTTTTGTTGCGTTTAAGGCTTTTTTATTTGGAGGTTATATGAAAATTTTACTTAAAAACGGTGAGGAAATAGACATTGAAGAGGGCGCAGACTGCGCTGATGCAGCTGCAGCAATCAGCGCCGGACTTGCGCGTTCTGCAGTTGCGGCGAAAATCAACGGAAACCTCTGTGATTTGTCTAGCCCGCTGTCTGACGGTGACACGGTGGAAATAGTTACGCTCAAAGACAAAGAGGGCTTGGATGTGTATCGTCATACCTGCGCGCATGTTCTTGCGCAGGCGATAAAGAATATTTTTCCTACCAGCAGTCTCGCAATCGGTCCGGTTATAGAAAACGGTTTTTATTACGATATTGATTTCAAAACTCCCATTTCCCAGGAAGATTTTGCGAAAATCGAGACGGAAATGCAGAAAATCATTAATGCAAAGACTTCGATAGAAAGATTCGAACTTCCTCGCGCGGAAGCATTGAAACTCATGAGCAAATACGGTGAAAAATACAAAATCGAACTTATAAACGATTTGCCCGAAGATGCTGTCATCTCTTTCTACAAGCAGGGAACATTTACCGACCTTTGCAGAGGACCTCATCTTCCCAATACGGGAAAAATCAAGGCTTTCAAACTGACTTCTCTTACGGGTGCTTACTGGCGCGGTAACGAGAAGAACAAAATGCTCACAAGAATATACGGTACGGCTTTCGAAAAGAAGTCTCAGCTTGAGGAATATCTGATTGCGGCAGAGGAGGCGAAAAAGCGCGACCATAACAAACTCGGACGTGACCTCGGCATATTTATGACAAGCGACGTTGTCGGTCAGGGATTACCTATATTGATGCCTAAGGGCGCTAAAATTTTACAGATTTTAACGCGCTTTGTCGAAGATGAAGAAGCTAAGCGCGGTTTTATGATTACTAAAACTCCGAATATGGCTAAATCGGATTTGTATAAAATATCCGGGCATTGGTACCATTACCGTGATAAGATGTTTGTTCTAGGGGAGGTTGACGATAAGGGCGAATCGCCAAACGGTGAAGAGATAATGGCTCTGCGACCCATGACCTGTCCTTTCCAGTATCAGATTTTTAAAAACGGTCTCAAATCTTATCGTGACTTGCCTTGCAGATATTCCGAAACGGCGTCCGAATTCAGAAAGGAAGCGTCGGGAGAAATGCACGGGCTTATAAGAGTCAGACAATTTACCCTTTCCGACGGACATATTATCTGTACTAAAGAACAGATTGAAGGGGAATTCAAACGTTGTCTTGACCTTTCTTATTATATCCTCGACGCTTTGGGAATGAGAGAGGACGTGACGTTCCGTTTTTCCAAGCGCGGCAAGAGCAGGTCTGATAAATATATAGATAACGACGAGGCGTGGGAAAAGACCGAAGGAATGATGAAAGTTATTCTTGACGACTTGAAAATCGATTATGTCGAGGCTGATGACGAGGCGGCGTTCTATGGTCCCAAACTCGATATTCAGATTAAGAACGTTCACGGCAAGGAAGATACTCTCATCACGATTCAGATTGACTTTGCCGCGGGCGAGAGTTTTGAGATGCAGTATATCGACGTTGACGGTACCAAGCAGACTCCTTATGTCATTCATCGCAGTTCCATAGGTTGCTACGAGAGAACTCTTGCGTTTTTAATAGAAAAATATGCCGGGGCATTCCCGCTCTGGATGTGCCCTACGCAAGTAAAAGTACTCCCTATCACCGACAGAACGCTCGATTACGCAAAATCTATCGAGGAAAAACTTTTATTAAGCGGCATTCGATGCGAAGTCGATAAGCGTAACGAGAAAATCGGTTATAAAATACGCGAAGCTAAAATGGATAAGATTCCGTATATCCTTGTCGTTGGCGATAAAGAAGCCGAGGAGAAGAGCGTAAACGTTAACAGGCGCGGTTCGGAAGATAAAGAAAGTATTAGTTTTGATGCTTTTGTCAAAAAAGTATTGAAAGAAGACAGAGAAAAGTCGATTTTCTGATAAAAATCGTTTGACATTTTCTTTAAATCGGGTTATTATATAAAAGTGAAGCAAAGGTTATCCCTTTCGCCGTACGGACATTCTGTTCGGCATAATAGTGTATAAAGGACTTATTGTCTTACATTATTTCGGATTGCTTTTGCAGTCCGAAATTTTTTTGTCAAAAATCTTTGTGAGGTAAATAATTATAAAAGACTTGTATTCCGTCAACGGTGCTATCCGTGACAAGGAAGTAAGGGTAATAGGTGCAGATGGCTCTATGTTGGGAATTATGAGCAGTTTTCAGGCTCAGCAACTTGCCGAAGACGCCGAGCTCGATTTGGTTAAGATTTCTCCAAACGCCGTGCCGCCCGTGTGCAAGATTATGGACTATTCGAAGTTCAAATACGAGCAGTCCAAGCGCGACAAGGAAAACCGTAAAAATCAGGCGGTAGTGGAACTGAAAGAAATTCGTCTGTCAATGACTATAGACGTGGGCGATATTGCCGTAAAGACCAAGCAGTGCCTCAAATTCCTTGAAGCGGGAAATAAAGTCAAGGTTTCCATAAGAATGAAAGGTCGTGAAAACGCACGTTCTTATCAGGGCGTGAAGGTTATGCAGGACTTTTTCGAAGGTTTGGACGGAAAAGCTGTACAGGACAAAAGGCCTACAACGGAAGGAAGAAACATTATTATGATGCTTTCTCCCGTAAAAGCATAAATTCAAAATTATTATTCGGAGGACGTAAATATGCCCAAGCAGAAATCACATAGCGGTACTAAAAAACGTTTTTGGCTGACTTCCACCGGCAAGGTTAAAAGACCTCACGGCGGTAAAAACCATAAAGCTGAAACAAAGAACAGAAAGAGAAAGAGAAATTTGCGTAAGAATACGCTTGTTTCTACTACGCAGGAATCAAACGTAAAAGCGATGATTCCATATAAAGGTTAATCGGGAGGTATAGAGTAATGCGTATAAAGAGAACGGTAAACGCTTTAAAAAAGCGCAGAAAAATCTTCCGCCTTGCAAAAGGCTATTTCGGAAACAAATCCAAGTCTTACAGAATCGCACGTCAGGCGGTTATGAAGTCTTTGAATTACGCTTATATTGGCAGAAGGCTCAGAAAACGCGATATGCGCAGCCTTTGGATAGCGCGTATTAACGCTGCCGCCAGACTTAACGGTCTTTCCTATTCCAAACTTATGCATGGTCTTAAAGTTGCGGGTATAAGTCTGAACAGAAAAATGCTTGCGGAAATCGCGGTTAACGACGCTGCTGCTTTCACTGCGTTGGCAGAGAAAGCCAAACAGGCGTTATAATATGATTTTAAGCCTTATCATAAGGCTTAATTTTTTATGATTATAACATCTAAAAGCAATTCAAAAATAAGGGAAACTGCTAAACTTATTGCCGACAGAAAATACAGGGAAGAGTCCGGGTTATATGTTGTCGAAGGTATTAAACCCGTTAACGAATGTATTGCGACAAAATGCGGTGTTACGGAAATCATATGCGTCGAGAGTTTGGCGAACAACTATCCGTCTGCGATTGTCGTAACGGAAAGTGTATTCAAGTCTGTTTCTTCCGAAAAATCGCCACAAGGCGTACTTGCTGTTGTCAAAACGCCTGTTTTTGATATGTTGCCGCCCGAAGGCAGTTGTCTGCTGCTCGATAAGATTCAGGACCCCGGTAATCTCGGAACGATTTTGCGTACCGCAAACGCCGCGGGTTACAAGGATATTTATCTTATCAATTGCACGGACGCATATTCGCCGAAGTGCGTGCGTGCGAGTATGAGCGGAATTTTCTTTGTAAAAGTTCATGCCGGAGACAGGGAAACGATAATAGAAACGCTTAAAGGCATACCGCTTGTATGTGGTGCACTTGACGGGGAAAATATTTTCAACTTTGTTCCTCCGGACAAGTTCTGTCTTTGTATAGGAAACGAAGGCGGAGGCATAAGTCGTGAAATTCTCGAAATTTCCGATTATAAAGTGAAAATACCAATGACCGATACATGCGAAAGTTTGAATGCCGCTGTTTCGGCAGGCATTGCAATGTATCAACTTAAAAATTCAAAGCAGAGGTAAAAAAATGTCAGGACATTCCAAATGGCACAATATTCAGGCTAAAAAAGGTAAGACAGACGCGGCGCGCGGCGCTATGTTTACAAAAATCGGCAGAGAGCTTGCCGTAGCGGCAAAGGGTAATCCCAATCCCGACACAAATTCAAAACTTGCGGACGTAATAGCCAAAGCCAAGGCGGCAAATATGCCCAACGAAAATATCAAGCGCTCTATTGCAAAAGCTGCCGGTGAATTGGGCGATAAAGATTATAAGGAACTTACTTATGAAGGATACGGCGTGGGGGGCGCTGCCGTTATAATAAAGACGTTAACAGACAATGTTAACAGAACCGCAGGCGATATTCGTTCCGCTATGGGAAAATGCGGCGGACAGATGGGGGCTACGGGTTGTGTATCGTATATGTTTGACAATAAGGGCGTTTTTGTGATAGAGCGTACGGTTGCTCTCGATGAAGACACGATGATGGAGTATTGTCTTGAAGCAGAGGCAGAAGATTATATAACCGAAGACGATATTTATGAAGTCTACACGACTCCGGAGAAGTGGTCGGAGGCAAGAAAGTATTTCGAGAGCAAGAGCGTTACTTTTCTTGAAGCCGAAATTAAAATGATACCTCAGAACTATATCACGCTTGACAACGAAAAACTTGAAACTTTCCGTAAGATGCTTGATAAGCTCGATGAGCTTGACGACGTTCAGGATGTATATCATAATGTAGAGCTTCCCGATGAAGAAAATTAAAAAATATTAAGTGACACGGTAAAATCCGTGTCACTTTTTTATTTTCATGCATATTATTTTAAAGTTGACGCAAGCTACTGTTACAAGCGGAAACGCTTTAATATATATGTTCGTTTGTCTGAACGTTTTTAAAGCATTCAGGCGAACGGACGGGGGAGTATTCAATAATATTGAGTACTCCCTATGTATTTTCGGCGTAATTGTCAAATAAAATATATTATGCCTGAAAAAAGAAAACTTATTGTATTCAGAATAATAGTTTCGCTGATATCCGTAGCAATATTGATTGCGGTGCCTTTTATGGCGCTAAAAAACAAAAACGGTGTTTCAGCCGAAAACGAAATGGTGGTAATGTCGGTATGGCAGATTGATTGCTTTGAGGGTGGTAAGGGTTCGCGTGCGTCCTATCTCCAATCTGCGGCAAACGGTTTTTCGGTTAACAAGAATACTTATTTTAACGTTATTCAACTGAGCTCCGAAGCCGCAAGGGAAAATTTAAAAAACGGAAATTGCCCTGACCTTATTTCTTATGGTGCCGGGATATACGGTATAGAGAGCTACATTACAGGCAACAAGTCTTTTTATACCTGGGCATATGGCGGATATTGTTTGCTTTCTCTTATCGAGGCAGATAATTTTGAGTCAGTGACAAAAGAAAACACTGTTATAAATTTAGGTACGGAAAATCTGTCCGCGGCAGCGGCATTGTTTTGCGGACTGCATGGCGCCGCAACCGAACGCCCTACAGGGGCATATGTTAAACTGATAAACGGCGACTATAAATATCTGCTCGGCACTCAACGCGACATATTCAGATTGAAAACGCGCGGTGTAAAATTTTCGGTCAAACCATTGACCGAATTCAATGATTTATACCAGAATATTTCAATTACAACATCCGAACCGGCAAAAAAAGCAATAGCTCGCAATTTTATCGATTATCTTTTGTTTGGGAGTAATGAAATAGTAAAGCTGGGTTTAATGTATCAAGGCAAAACTCTGTATGAAGACGAAATGCGAGTCATGGAGGGACTTGAATATCAGAACAAGATAATTTCTCCGCTAAGTGAAAGCGTGAGGGGTGAATTAAATTCGGCAATTGCAAATAACGATTTAAAAAAATTGAAAAATTTATGTATTTAATTGATAAAAGTATAAAAAAATGTTATGATATTAGAGGTGCGGTTTGGAAACAATCGAAAGTGTCAATAAAGTTTACGATTTCCGCTTTGCGGAAAATACGACCTATCGATTAGGTGGAGTAGCTAAAGTTGCATATTTTCCCGAAAATGAAGCCCAAATGACATTGATATACGAGCATTTCAGTAAAAGCAAAGAAAGATTTGTGATTTTGGGAAAAGGTTCTAATGTTTTGGCTTCTGACGAGTTCTTTGACGGAGCAGTAATAAGTACGTTGAAACTAAAGGGCATAACTCGCATTGGGAACGAATTGCACGTTATGAGCGGGACAACCGTTGCCGCACTTATGAATTATTGTATCAATCAAGGTGTCGGCGGGCTCGAATATCTGGCGGGTATTCCTGCGAGTTTGGGCGGATTGACACATATGAATGGCGGAATACCGTCAAGGCATATAGGCGATGATATTCTGTTTGTTAAGCTGTTTGATGGGAAAGTAAAGAAAATTAACGCGCAAAAGTGTCAATTTTCAAATAAGCACAGTATTATGCGTGACATAAATTGCGTAATTTTGAAAATTGTGCTCAGGATATATGATAATTCGCGTGAAGAAATTATAAAAAAAATTTTAGCGGTATTAAAAAGCAGAAGAGGTCAGCCGAAGTTAGGTAACTGTGGTTGCGTATTTAAAAACCCTCCGGGAACGAGTGCCGGACAGCTTATCGACAAAGCGGGGCTTAAAGGACTGAAAAGGGGTGGAGCGAGAATAAGCGAAAAGCATGCAAATTTTATTTTGAATGACGGCGCTTCCGCAAAAGAGGTTTATTCGTTGATTTCCGAAGTTAAAGCGAGGGTGTATGAATTATTCGGCATCAGGCTTGAAGAGGAAGTCGTTTACATAGGTGAATTCAATGATTCTTACAGCTGATTATCATACCCATACGCCGTACTCGCACGGCAAAAATACCGTGCTTGAAAATGTAACCGCAGCGAAGAAACTCGGACTTAAACAAATCGGTATTACCGACCACGGTTTTAATCATTTGCTTTTTGGATTGAAACGCCGAAATCTTGTCGATTTGAGAGGAGAAATAGACGAGGCAGAGAAGCTTACCGGTCTGAAAGTTTTAATGGGAATGGAAAGCAACCTTATTTCCGTCGACGGAGATACGGATATGAAAGAGAGAGACCTCGAATTTTTCGATTTGTTTCTTTTCGGTATTCACGAGGTGCTTAAATACAAAAGTTTTTCCGATATGTATAATATAATGTTAAAAAATTATTTTGCATATTCTTTGGGAAGAAAACCGGCACAGAGCGTCGTCGATTCTACAACCAAGGCGTATATAAACGCCGTAAAGAAAAATCCCGTGGACATTCTCACGCATATAAATTACAAATGCTGCTGTAATCTGAAGGAAGTTGCTCAATGTTGTGCCGATTACGGTACTTATATTGAAATCAATACTAAAAAACGCCATGTGTCCGCCGAGGAACTGAATATAATGGCGGAAACGGGCGTAAAATTTTTAATTGATTCCGACGCACATTCGTCCGACCGCGTAGGCGATACTGCAATTGCAGAACAATTGATTCGCGAATCGGGAATTTCAACCGAAAATATAGACAATATCGACGGCAGATTACCCGATTTCAGATTTACGGAATATAAATTAAGACACTTATAAAATGCAGAATTTTACCGAAGAGCTAAAAAACGAAATAATATCACAGTCAAATGAAAGCGAAAAGTGCCGTCTGGCGATGCTGTCGGCATTTATAAGGACGAGCGGCAGCATTATATCGCATAACGGTAATTTCGGTTTTGAAATCGTAACCGAAAACGAGCATACCGCCGATTATTTTTTTGAATTAATTGAGCGGGAGTTCGGTCTTGCTATGAATGTTTCCGGTGCGAGATTCGACGCGCTTGGGGGGCGCGATAAGTTGGTTTTCGGGACGGCTGATGAAAAATCCGACGAATTATTGCGTAATTTAAGGCTTGTCGGTGAGGATAAAGAGGGTAATTACGTTAATTTCGGCATAGACGAACGACTTGTAGCGGGTGATGCCGAGAAAATTGCTTTTCTGAAAGGTGCGTTTCTCGGCGGAGGCAGCTGTACGTTACCGGACGAGAAAATATTCAGTCGCACCGGATATCATCTCGAATTTGTATTTTCAAACAGGATGACCGCCGCTGATTTTTGTGACTTATTGTGTGAGTTCGAAATTTTGGCAAAGTCGGTTTCAAGAAAAGATACGTCCGTTATATATGTTAAAAGTAAGGAAGTGATATCCGATGTTTTGAACCTTTTGGGGTGCTTGAAGTGCCTTAAAAAGTTAAATGACGTTGTGGAGAAGAAAGACAGACAGAATAATGCAAACAGAGTAAATAATTGTTCCGTTTCCAACATAGATAAAACTCTTACGGCTTCCGTAAATCAGGTTCAGGCAATAGAAATTATTGCCACTACGATAGGGTTGCAGAGTTTGGAAAAGCAGTTATTTGATGTCGCCGAGTGCAGGCTTGCAGATAAAAACGCTTCCATGCAGGAGCTTTCCGAAAGATTAAACGTTTCCAAAAGTTGTTTGAACCACAGAATGAGAAAAATCCTTGATATTGCGCGTTCGCTAAAGGATTGAAGGAAAACTTATGACCGATTTCGTCCATTTACATCTTCATACCGAATATTCGCTTCTTGACGGCGCGTGCAAGATTGATAATCTTATTCAGCACTGCAAAAATAACGGAGTGGATACCGTATGCATTACCGACCACGGGAATATGTACGGAACACTTCAACTTGCCGAAAAAGCGGCAATTGCAGGGCTTAAATACATAATCGGTTGCGAATTCTATATGACGAGAGACATGAACGACAAGAGTTCGAATACCGCCGAACATTTGATTCTGCTTGCGAAAAACAAAGCAGGCTATAAAAATCTTGTCCAGCTCGACTCTATGGCGTTTGTGGACGGATTCTATTATAAACCGAAGATTGATTATGATGTGCTCAAAGAACATTCGGAGGGTGTAATTTGTCTGTCGGCGTGTCTCGCAGGCGGAATCCCGCGGCGACTTTTGGAGGATGATTACGAGGGGGCGCGCGAACTGGCTTTAAAATTGCGCGGAATTTTCGGCGACGATTTCTATATCGAAATTCAGGACCACGGTATTCCCGAAGAGCGAAAAATACTGCCTTTGCTTGTAAAACTTGCCGCGGAAACGGAAGTAGAGCTGGTTGCGACGAACGATGTGCATTATATTGAAGCATCGGACGCGGAGATGCAGGATGTTCTTATGTGCATACAAATGAAAAAGCAGATCGACGACCCGAAAAGAATGAAGTTCTCCACAAACGAATTTTATTTTAAAACGGGCGACCAGATGGCTGCGCTTTTTCCGCATTTGCCTAAGGCAATATCGAATACCCGGGTAATTGCCGATAAAGTAACAGAACCGGCTTTCAATCTCGATAAAAAAGGTTACCCGATTAAAGATAAATCTCTTATACCCGAATACGTGCCTTCGGACGGGTCTACAGCTTCCGATTATTTGAGAAAGCTGACTGACGAGGGGCTTAAAAAACGTTACGGGACTCCTACGCAAAGAGAACTGGACAGGGCGAAATACGAACTCGACATCATATGCGGCATGGGTTATGCCGATTACTATCTTGTCGTGTGGGATTTCATTAACTGGTCCAAAGAACAGGGCATCCCCGTCGGTCCTGGCAGAGGTTCAGGTGTAAGCTCTATAGTTGCTTATTCAATCGGAATCACCGATGTGGAGCCTTTGCAATATGATTTGCTGTTTGAAAGATTTCTGAATCCCGACCGTGTTTCGATGCCCGACTTCGATATTGATTTCTGTACGGACAGACGCGAAGAAACAATTGATTATGTTCGCAAAAAGTACGGCGCAGAAAATGTGTGCCAGATAGTTACTTTCGGCACGATGGCGGCGAAAAACTCAATTAAAGACGTTGGGCGCGTAATGCGCGTTCCGTATTCAGAAACGGATAAATTGACTAAAATAATGGACGGTAAAACGTCTATAAGCGACTTGCTCGGGCGCAGAATCGATGGCGCTAAAAGCAAATACGAAGCGGAAACCGACGAAGACAAGAAAGTCGACCTGGAGAGCAAATATAACGAACTCAAAGCTGCAAGGAACAGCGAATTTTGCGAAATATACGAAACCGACGGCACTTTGCGTCGAGTTATCGACATGGCTCTTAAAATCGAAGGCATGCCGCGTCAGACCGGCATGCATGCGGCGGGAGTGGTCATATGTCAGAAAAGAATAGCAGATAATGTTCCGCTGTCGAGAAACGGCGAAGATATTACCACACAATTTGTTGCAAAAGAAATCGAAGCGCTCGGAATGCTGAAAATGGACTTCCTTGCGCTGGTTACTCTCACCGATATAAAAAAATGCGTAGACTACATTAAAGAAGACCACGGCTTTGACGTGGATTTCACCAAAATAGGTTACGAAGATGCCGGAGCATACTCGCTCATAGCCGAAGGTGATACCGACGGCGTGTTTCAGCTCGAAGCTGGCGGAATGAAGCGATTCATGAAGACGTTGAAACCCGACTGTCTCGAAGATTTGATAGCGGGAGTTTCGCTGTATCGTCCGGGACCGATGAAATTCATTGATTCTTTCTGTAACCGTAAACACGGAACGGAACCAATAGTATACGATTGTCCTCAGGAAGAAAAAATTCTCAAAGTTACTTACGGCATCCCTGTTTACCAGGAACAAGTAATGCAGATATTTCAGGACCTTGCCGGATTCTCGCTGGGTGAAGCGGATCTCGTTCGCCGCGCGATGGGCAAAAAAGACAAGAAAACTCTTATGGCGCAAAAAGATAAGTTCGTTTTCGGCGGCATAAGCACCACAAACGGTTCGGAAATCAAGGGGTGCCAACATAACGGAATAAACGCCGAAACGGCAAACAAAATATTTGCCGATATGGAGGGGTTTGCTTCATACGCATTCAACAAATCGCATGCTGCGGCATACGCAACGCTTGCTTATCAGACTGCATGGCTGAAAAAATATTATTGCAAGGAATTTATCTGCGCTCTTTTAAATAACAGATTAAGTAAAATCGAAGAAATTACAAAATATGTTCTTTATTTAAAGGACAAGGGAATGAAAGTATTTCCCCCGGATATAAACAAAAGTCGCACGGCTTTCAGGGTTGAAAACGACGGTGTTCGCTTCGGATTGTCTGCACTTAAAGGCGCGGGACAGAACGTAATAGATGAAATTATAGACGAACGCACAAAAAACGGAAAATTTAAAGATTTTCCCGACTTCATTTCGCGTTGCATCAATGTGCTCAATTCGAGACTTGTCGAAGGACTTATTTATGCGGGGGCATTTGACGAGATGAACGTTAAACGCTCTCAGCTTGCGGCGGTTTACGAGCAGTTGTGCAGTCGTGCAAAAGCAATAAATAAACAGAAAAACAGCGCTCAGATGAGTCTTTTCGGCGATTTTCTAGAAGAGGAAAAACTGGAAGTTGAATATCCTGAAATTCAGGAATTCGAACTCAATGAAAAGCTTGCAAAAGAAAAAGAGGTTCTTGGCGTATATGTAAGCGGTCATCCGTTTGAGAAATATATGCACATAGTCAACGATTGCACTTTCGATTGTTCGCTTCTGGATGATTATTCCGAAGATGAAGACGGAAACCGTAGTTATAACCGAATAAGTGACGGTATGCGTATTACTATGGCTGGCATAATTGGTTCTTATCGTCGAACAACGACTCGTCGTACGGGTGCATTTATGGCGTTTTTAAATCTTGAAGACGTCTATGGCGCATTGGAATGTGTATGTTTTCCTGCGGTTTACGAAAAGGTCAAACCGTATCTCGGAAACGATAAAATCGTAAAAATCGTCGGAAAACTCGACGTTGACCCCGAAAGAGGTATTTCCTGTATCGTTGACGATTTGAAGGAAATCGAAGTTTCGGCTCCCTCGGCGGACGAAACAGTGCATACAGAAAAAAGCGAAAGCGTTCTTTGGATAAACGCAAGTTCTCTTGACGACGGCTTATTCGATGAACTTGTTTCGGTTTTGTCCAATTACAGCGGAAATTCAGTATGTAAAATTGTGCGCAACGATAAGCGTTATAAAATGCCTTTCGGCGTAAATTACTGTAAGGGTTTGTTGGCCGAGCTGTATTCTTTGCTGGAGCAGCGCGACATAAAATATGTTGAATAATTAGTTATATAAGTTCATAAAAACTGTTGTCTTTTGAAAATAGTTTTGATATAATAATCTTTGGAATGATAAGTTAAATTATTTTGACTCGGTGCGTAACGGGGAACGCGGTTTTGTCCGCGGCAGGCAGCGATAAGTACGGAGGTCTGTATGAAGAGAATAGGTTTACTTACAAGCGGCGGCGACGCTCCCGGTATGAATGCTTGTATTCGTGCTGTAGTTCGTACCGCGATTTATTTCGGAATGGAAGTTTACGGAATAAAGCGCGGCTATCAGGGCCTTATCGACGACGATATGGAGTCTATGGAGATGCGCTCCGTTTCCGATATCGTTCAAAGGGGCGGAACCAAATTACGTACTGCGCGTTGTCTTGAAATGCTGACTAAGGAAGGTCAGAAAAAAGCTGTAAAGACGCTTGAAGCGCGCGGAATAGACGGACTTGTGGTTATTGGCGGCGACGGTTCGTTCAGGGGAGCGAAATGTCTCTCGGAAGAATACGGAGTACCGACAATCGGAATTCCAGGTACTATCGATAACGACCTTGAATATACCGATTATACTTTAGGTTTCGATACCGCCGTCAATACTTGTATAGACGTAATAAACAAACTTCGCGATACAATGACTTCGCACGAAAGAATTTCGGTAGTGGAAGTTATGGGAAGACGTTGCGGCGACATTGCGCTCTGGGCGGGAATTGCAAGCGGTGCGGAAATTATAGTAGTTCCCGAAGTCGTATTCGATTTGGATGATATTGTCATGAAAATCAATCGTTCGCGTGCCAACGGAAAACATTCCAATATCGTAGTAGTTGCCGAAGGCGTTTGCACTGCCGAGGAATTTGCAAAGCAACTTCAGTCCGTCACGACTTATTCCGTTCGTCCTACGACTATCGGGCATATTCAGCGCGGAGGTTCGCCTACAATGGCGGACAGAATGCTTGCCGCACAATTCGGAAATAAAGCGGTGAGACTTCTTAACGAAGGTATCGGAAACAGAGTTGTCGGTATACGTAAAAATGAAATAATCGATATGGATATTATCGAAGCAGTGAGTATGAAAAAGAAATTCAATTACGAGTTATACGAAACTCTTCAGATGATTTCTATGTAATTTTCAAGCCGCTTCCTTAGCGGCTTTTATTTTGCAGACAATTTTTAAGGAATCGAATCAGATGATTTTGACTGTATGCTTAAGTCCGTGCATAGACGTAAATATTGAAGTAGACTCTCTCAGTGTCGGGAAAGCCCATAAAGTTATTAACAAAAGAACTTATTTCACCGGTAAGGCATTGAATGTCGCAAACGGACTTGCCAGACTCGGCGCGGAAGTATTTGCAACCGGCTTTATGTACGAAATGAACGGTAACCGTTTCGAACAGGAATTACATAGAGAGGGCGTGCCGTATAAATTTGTCTGGTGTCCTGGCAGCGTAAGGGAAAATTATAAATTTATCGACCATAGGTCAATGCTGACCGAAATAAACGATACAAGTCCCGAAGTAAGCTCAGCCAAGCAGTTTGAACTGATAAATCTGATTTCGAAAATTTCTTCGGATAGCAGGGGGATTGTAATTTCCGGAAGTTTAGCAAAGGGAATGTCTTCTGATTATTACGGCAAAGTGCTCAAAGCAGTACCTGCCGGAGTTAAAAAAATTGTAGATACCGAGGGCGAAAGATTATTCGAATCTCTTAAAAACGGGGTTCATCTTGTCAAACCTAACATAGGCGAACTTGAGCGCACATTGCGCAGAGCTTTAAAGACGAAAAGCGAGATGTTATCGGGTTGTTACGAGCTTCTTGATAAAGGCGCCGAGTGCGTTTTGCTGTCCTTGGGGAAAAACGGTGCGTTAATCACGGACGGACATAAAAAATATTATAGTAAAAGCGTTAACGTCGCCATGAACTCGACTGTGGGAGCGGGAGACGGTATGGTTGCGGCAGCCGCAAACGCTTTGGTTAACGGGGCTCCGCTTCCGGAAATTCTCAGATGCGGCGTTGCCGCCGGAACAGCCGCGGTAACGTCACCCGACAGTATTTCTTTTAATAAAGACAAATACAAAGAAATTCTTTCGTCGCTTACTGTTAAAGAAATTATGTGAAACACTTGAAAAAACATATAATTCGGTGTATAATGTTGTTATAAGTTCCAAGGAGAAAAAATATGTGGGATAACGAAGCACCTTTGAAATTATTAAAATCAATGCCCGCACAACTCAGTAAAGATAATTTGCGTGATATTCAGCAAACAATTGATGTCGACAAATTTACTAACAGCCAGCTATTAAAACGTGATTTGTGCGGAGAATACGCTCCTTTTTGTGATAACTGCAACAAATCGTTGCAATATCCTTGCGCTGTTTCTTATGTAAAAATGAAACAAGCCGAGGGTATGCAGGTGGAAATTGCCGCGGCTGAAGATGAATTCGTCGAGGAACCGGTTACATCGGAGAATGATTCGACGACAAAGCGAATAAGAATTGCTGTTGCAAAAAGAAAGCGCTAATTCGAGTGCCTTGTTTTTATATTTTAGGTTAATATGATTTCTGTCAATTAATTCAGTTGTACGGTTTTAATGTAAGAATCTTATAGATGAACATAAAAACAATAACTCTATACAAAATGGTCAGAATTTGACACATTTAAACGATTTAGACCGCCTTTAGGCGGTTGATTTTTTTATGAATTAGATACAAACTAATAATGCATTTGACACCTAAAGACACATTTTTAGTTTTCGTGAACGCGGAATTTAAAAATAAAAATTTAAAATCATAATAAATATGGGGTAAAAAAGTAAAAACCACCGTATTTGGTGGTTTTTACTTTGGAGCTGCTAACCGGACTTGAACCGGTGACCTCGTCCTTACCAAGGACGTGCTCTACCTGCTGAGCCATAGCAGCGAATATTAAAGGTAATAGCATTATTTTGCTTACTTGAATATTATATTTTAATTTATTGATAATGTCAATTCATTTTTCGTCATTTTCGGTTTAAATTTCGGGAGTAAATATGCAAAATAACGATATTGAAAAAATTACGGTCAAAGTATCGGTTATAACAATAATTATGAATGCATTGCTTACGGTTTTCAAATTATTTGCCGGTATTTTTGGAGCATCTTATGCTTTGATTTCCGATGCGGTTCATTCGGCTTCGGATGTGTTTTCTACGATAATCGTAATTATAGGAGTAAAAATATCCGCAAAAAAAGCAGATAAAAAACACCCGTTCGGTCACGAACGTTTTGAATGTGTAGCGGCAATTCTTCTTGCCGTAGTTTTATTTGCAACAGGAGTGGGAATAGGTTATACTGGAGTTGTAAATATAGTCAAAGGAGCATATAATTCTTTTGAAATCCCTAAAATAATCGCTTTGATTGCCGCTGCGGTATCGATTGTGGTTAAAGAACTTATGTTTTGGTATACAATGTCCGCCGCTAAAAAAGTAAATTCTTCGGCATTGAAAGCGGATGCCTGGCATCATCGTTCCGATTCACTGTCGTCTATAGGTAGTCTTGTCGGCGTAATAGGTGCGATGTGCGGTGTGCCTATTATGGATTCAATTGCATGTATAGTAATCAGTCTGCTTATTATAAAAGCAGCAGTGCAGATTTTCATCGACGCAGTAAAGAAGATGACCGACGAGGCATGCGAAGAAAAGACAGAAAGCGAAATACGCAATTATATCGAATGTTGTGAAGGTGTGATACGTGTCGACGAGCTTATGACCAGAATGTTCGGAAACCGTATTTATGTTATTGCCGAAATAGCTTGTCAACCCGATATATCGCTTTTTGACGCACACAGTATTGCTGAAACCGTGCATAAAGGAATAGAGGATAATTTTCCGCTTGTAAAGCATATTACCGTTCACGTCAATCCATATAAAGATAGCCAATAAAAAAACCGCTGTAAGGCGGTTCTTTAAAAGTTTCTGAGTAAGCCAATCACTTTTCCGAGTATCGTTACATCGTCAAATATGAAATCTTCCATTTCGTCGTTTTCGGGATGAAGTATTATTTTTCCGTCACGGCGAAAAAATCTTTTTACGGTAGCGCTGTCGTCAACCAAAGCGACTATAATATCTCCGTTTTCGGCTACATCCTGTTTCCGAACCACAACTTTGTCATTCTCAAACATGCCTATATTAATCATAGAAGAACCTTTGACAGTAAGCATAAACAGGTCTTCGCCTGCGAAATAATTTTCAGGCAGAGAGTAGAAGCCGTCATAGTTTTCTGTTGCAAAAATCGGCTGTCCTGCCGCAACAGTACCGATTAAAGGTACCGAAACGGATTTGCTTCTTAAAGCAATTGCCCGACGTTTGACATCGGATTTTTCAAGAAGTCCGCGCTCTTTCAACCTGTTTATAATATTAAAAGCGGTGGCGGTGGATTTGATTCCGCACTGGGTGCAAACTTCGCGTACGCAAGGGGCATAACCGTTTTCTGATATGTATTTTTGAATATATTTAAAGACTGCGTCTTCAGTTTTAACTTTTTCTATGTTATTGCGTGCCATTTTTCACCTCAAATATATTGTATCAGAAAATTTTTTAAAAATCAAACATAAGTTTGCTTATTTTTACTTGAAATTTAGTTTATATAATATTAAAATTGAATTATAGAAAATCAGGAGTTCAAAAATGGAAAAAAAAGAATGTGTTCTATACGAGAGGGACTGCATAAATTGTGGAGAATGTGATATTTGCGACCTTGACGAAAATAAAATCTGCGATAATTGCGGAAAGTGTCTGGATATAAAGGATGACGCAATAATTAAAATAGATAAAATAATAACTGAAGAATAAAAAACCCGACGGCTTAATCTTCGCCGTCGGGTTTTAATTTGACTTTGCCGACAACACCTTTTCGTGTTTCTTCGCTTATAGCGGCATAATGTTTTCTCGTTGTGTTTACGTCTTTATGTCCTAAAACATCCGCAACGACATAAATATCGCCTGTAGCTTTGTATAGTTGCGTGCCGTAAGTAGAGCGCAACTTGTGCGGCGAAATCTTTTTCAGAGGGGATACTATTTTCGCATATTTCTGAACGAGGTTTTCTACCGCACGCACCGTAATTCTTCTTTTATTTGCGGAAATGAAGAGAGCGGTGGGATCCATAGAATCGATTGCATTTTCTTCTTTATAATCAATATATCGTTTCAACGCGGCGGCTACATCTGCATCAAAGAATAGGATGGCTTTATTCCCGCCTTTGCGCGTAACCACAAAAGAATTGTCTTTGAAGTTCAAATCGTCGTTATTCAGTCCGACAAGCTCGCTGATTCTTATGCCCGTACCTAAAAAAAGCATAATTATTGCTGTGTCGCGGACTTTATTTTTATCGTGGTAAACTCTTTGGTGGGCGGTAAGCCCGTATCCGCTTTCAGCAGTTTCTATGATATTGAAAACCTCGTCGGAATCAAGTCTGACAATAGGTTTTTCATGTAATTTAGGCGAAGAAACCTTTGCCGAATTATCTACAGCGATTAATCCTCTGTTAAAATAAAATTTAAACATCGCGCGTAAGGAAGAAAGTTTGCGCGCTTTTGCTTGTTCGCTACATGTATGTTCTTTGCCGGCATAGAAGTAATGGGAGAGGTAACTTAAAAAAAGTTCGACGTCGGTGCTTGAAACGGATTCCAAATCGAACAAAGTTAATTCTTTGATTTTTTTGTTTCCGCGAAACTTTTTTTCCTGTAAAAAATAAAAAAATATTTTTAAATCGTGCGCGTAATTCAAACGGGTCAATGTAGAGGTGCGGCTGTCAATCGAAAGAAAATAATCATAGCAAAATGACGGCAATTCTTCATCGAGGAGCCGTTCGAGAGTTTGCAGATTTTTATTGTTTCTTTCGGTATAATAGTTAGTTGCCATTGATTTTCTGTTTGAGGTAGTATGTTTAACACTTCGTAAAACACAGGTTTTACGAAGTGTTTTATTGTTTTTATTAAATATCTGAGAAAAACAACATAAAAGTCGGTTTTAAAATACAATAAAACCGAACTATGTCTGACATAACGTCAATAAAATCACTTAAAACTTTTCAGTGACCAAATATTTTGAGCATATTCCGAAATCGCTCTGTCTGCGGCAAAAATTCCTGAAGCCGCAATATTTCTCAGCGACATTTTATTCCATTGCATTTTATCATTAAGATAAAGTTTTGAAATTTTGGTCTGAGTGTTGCTGTAATCGGCAAAATCGGCCATGCACATATACGGGTCGGCAACCGGCAAATAAGTTAAAAGATAATTTGCAATATCCGAAAATGATTCGCCGTTAAATCCGATTATCAAGGCTTCTATAATTCTTCTGAGTTTAGTCGACTCATTGTAGTAAACACTCGAGCTATAACCGTTACGCCATATTTCATCAACTTCGTTAGCTTTGAATCCGAAAATGAAAATATTGTCTCTGCCTACACTTTCCGCCATTTCTACGTTTGCGCCGTCGAGAGTTCCTATTGTCAAAGCACCGTTTATCATGAATTTCATATTGCCGGTGCCGCTTGCTTCTTTACCGGCAAGAGAAATTTGTTCCGAAATTTCCGATGCGGGCATCAGTTTTTCAGACATAGTGACATTGTAGTCTTCCATATAAACGACGTTCAGTTTTTCGTTTATTTTCGGATTTGATTTGATTTCTTCGGCAAGAAAGTTTATAAGTTTAATAATTTTCTTTGCCATATCGTATCCGGGCGCCGCCTTTGCTCCGAAAATATAAGTTTTGGGAACAATCATAGCGTTTTCGTTTTCCTGCAATTCAAGATACGAGTCGATTATATTAAGGACATTCAAAAGCTGTCTTTTATATTCGTGGAGCCGTTTCGCCTGCACGTCGAAAAGTGTTTCGGGATTGATTATAACTCCCTGCTTTTTCTTTGCAAAATCTACAAACTGCTTTTTCTTTAAAAGTTTTATTTCATCAAGTCTTTTTAAAACGGTCTCGTCGTTCTCGTATTTTGCAAACTCGGCGAGTTGTGGACCGTCTAATTCGTATCCCGTTCCAATGCATTCGTTTAAAAGTGCTGCAAGCTCCGGATTCGATTGATTGAGCCAACGTCTATGTGCAATACCGTTGGTAACGTTCGTGAACTTCTCCGGTGTAAAATCATGAAAATCCTTGAAAACCGAATTTTTAATGATTTCGCTATGCAATGCGGAAACGCCGTTTACGCAATGACCGCCGTAAACGGATAAATTGGCCATTTTTACGCGGTCGTGCTCGATAATGGACATCCTCGAAATTTTAGCCCATTCACCCGGGAATCTGTCCCATAATTCAACGCATAATCTTCTGTTTATTTCCTTGATTATAGAATGAATTCTCGGTAAAGTCCTTCCGACCAGCTCTTCCGACCAAGTCTCCAACGCTTCAGCCAATACGGTATGATTTGTATAAGCGCAAGTTGCGGTGGTGATTGCCCAGGCTTGCTCCCAGTCGAAATAATATTCATCGATTAAAACGCGCATAAGCTCGGGTATTGCAAGCGCTGGATGAGTATCGTTTAAATGAATTGCTGCCAGTTTAGGTAAATCGCGCAAATCGCCGTATCTATGCCTATGGTCCTCTACGATATTCTGTATGGACGCAGAGCAAAGAAAATATTGTTGTTTGAGTCTAAGAGATTTTCCGGCATTGTGATTATCCGCAGGATATAGAACTTTTGTCAGAAGGTCGGCGTCGTTATCAAGCGTCATGGCCTGATAATATTCGCCCTGAGAAAACAGCTTCATATTAAAGTCCTGTACCGCTTTTGCCTTCCAAAGACGCAATACAGATACGGCTTCGCTGTCTTTGCCCGATACCATCATATCGTATGCAACAGCCTGAACTTCGTCACAATTTACGTAATTGGTTTGAAGTCCATTCTTTGTCCACTTCTCTTCGATTTGTCCGTTGAATCTCACGATAAAAGATTTATCGGTCCTCTGCGTTAACCATGCTTCGCCGCCGGGCAACCAAACATCTGGCAATTCAATCCGCCAACCGTCTACGATTTTCTGCTTGAACAGTCCGTATTCGTAACGCAACGAATATCCCATTGCAGGATAATTACCTGTAGCGAGGGCATCCATAAAACAAGCTGCAAGTCTGCCCAAACCGCCGTTACCCAATCCTGCGTCGGGTTCGAGTTCATACAAATCTTCCAACGAAAGTCCAAGCGACGAAACGGCCTTTTCAAATACGGACGTAGCGCTGAGATTGTATAAACTATTCTTTAACGAACGTCCCATCAAAAATTCCATGCAAAGATAATAAACTCTCTTTGCACGTTTTGCTTTAGCTTTTTTGTGAAAGTGCTGTCTTTTTTCCAGTAAAATATCTCTTACCGATAAGACAACCGCTTTATAGATTTGTTCTTTGGAAGCCTCGGCGGGCGCAACCCCGAAATATCTCGCAAGTTTGCCCTTTATTAACTCCTTAACTTCTTTCTCGGTAATAGCGGTATTACTCATTCTGTTCTCCTGTTCAGTAAAATTATTTAAGCAATGACAGATACAGAGACTCGTATTCCTTTGCAGAATGACTCCAACTGAAATCGGTTGTCGCCGCTCTGTACATTAATTTTGACCATTCGTCTTTATTTTTATAATCGGTTATAGCTTCGCGTATTACATACAACATATCGTGAGCATTGTAATTAGTGAATGTATAACCGTTTACAAGCGGTTTAATGCTGTCGTAGAGACCTCCCGTTTCTCTTACGACGGGAATCGTGCCATAGCGGCAAGCAATCATCTGAGACAGCCCGCAGGGCTCTGATTTGGACGGCATAAGAAAAATATCAGAACCGGAATAAATTTTTCTTGATAAATCGCCGTTAAAAACTATATTTGCGCTTAATTTTTCCGGATATCTGCTTGCAAGGCTACGGAAATATCCTTCAAAATGCGAATCCCCTGTTCCGAGAATAACAACCTGCACATCGTCCTGCAATAATTCTTCAACAACCGTAGTAACAAGGTCAAGCCCTTTATGGGATACAAGGCGCGAAACCATTGAAATAACAGGTACTTCGGCTTTCTGTGGCAAACCGAGCATTTTTTGCAATTCTTTTTTACATATTGCTTTATTTGAGAAATCGTCTGGAGTGAAATTAGCGAACAAATGACTGTCGAGAGCGCAATTATAACTTACATCGTCGATTCCGTTCAGGATACCTGTCAATTTAAATTCGTTTCTTCTTATTATGGGGTCAAGACCGTGCGCATAATACTCGTTTTTGATTTCTTCGGCATATCGGGGACTGACCGTCGAAAATTTCTCGCAACATTCTATTGCGCCTTTCATAAGATTTATGCAATTTTTATATTCGACAAGATACTGATAAGTACCGTAAATATCGAATAAATCATTTAAAAGGTCAAGAGAATACTGTCCCTGATATTCTATGTTATGTATTGTAAAAAGCGCTCTTATATATTGATACTCTTCTCTGAAACAATAGTTGGTTTTCAAATAAATTGCCGCCAATGCAGCTTGCCAGTCGTGGCAATGCATAACATCGGGATAAAAGTTTATGAAAGGCATTACTTCAAGAACGCTTTTGCAGAAAAAAGCAAATCTCTCGCCATCGTCATAGTAGCCGTAACAACCGGGACGTTTGAAATAAAATTCATTATCGATGAAATAAAACGTCACGCCGTCTTTAACGCAGGAGAAAACTCCGCAGTATTGATTTCTCCATGCAAGATGAACATAAAGATTTCCCAAATAAGTAAACTGCTCTCTGTATTCCTTTCTGATATCGGAATACAGTGGCAAAATAACTCTTACGTCATAACCTCCGTCAGCCACAAGCGATTTTGAAAGTGAGCCGACTACTTCAGCAAGACCTCCCGTAGCTATAAACGGTGTAGATTCCGAAGCTACAAAAAGAATTTTTTTCTTTTCGGAAGTCGCGGTTTTCTTTACTGCAGGTTTTTTAGTTGTAGTTCTGACACTTTTCGGTGCGGCAGTCGTATTTTTACTTTGAGTTTTAGTTGTCTTTGAAGTTTTGGTTGTTGCCATGATTTTCCCCCGATTATGTTATATAAGTGAGCCTTTGTTTATAAAATAAGGCTGAATTTCGCATCCGGCAAGCACACGACCGTCGCGAATAACCGAATTTTTATCACTCCCGACGTAAGCAAGATTACAACCGTCGCCTATAATATTATCGGTCATTAGAATGCAATTTTTAACGACTGCTCCTTTACCTATCTTAACGCCGCGGAAAAGAATACAGTTTTCAACTTCTCCTTCGATAACGCAGCCGTCGGAAATGAGCGAATTCCTCACTTTTGCCTCAGATAAGAATTTTGCGGGCGCACTGTCGTTGACTTTTGTATAAACGTCCCTGTCTCCGAATATCTCGTTCCTGATGTTTTTATTCAAAAGGTCCATATTTGCATTGAAGTATGCATTTATAGATGTTATGCTCGCGTAATATCCCTCGAGTTTGTAGGCATACATGTTGAGCGATTTTACACCGGGGCTTAAAATATCTCTGCCGAAACTGGTATAACCGTGTTGTATGGCATCCTGAACGAGTCTTAGAAGATATGTGCGGCGCGCAACCATTACATTAATATAATTTTTCTTTATTCCGGAGGCAGCGGGATTGATTTCCAGTCCCGTAATTCTTCCGTCTTTCGCCGTATTCAATGTCATATAATAATGAGATTTAACGAGTTCGTGCTCGTGATAGACCATTGTAATATCGGCATTTTTACTTATATGATACTCGATTACTTTGCTGTAATCGAGTCTGTAAATCGAATCGCTGTCCGTCAACACAACGAAATCTTCTTTGGCTTTTTTCAGAAACGCGGTAGCGCCTTTCAATGCCTCCAAACGGTTTTTATACAGAATTTCGCTTTCGTCGCTGTAAGGAGGCAAAAGTATAAGTCCTCCTTCTTTTCTTGCCAAATCCCAGTTTTTGCCCGAACCGAGATGGTCCATAAGCGACTGGTAATTATTTTTAGTAAGCATACCGACAGTTGTAATGCCCGAATTCACCATATTCGAAAGAGCAAAGTCGACCAGACGATATCTGCCGCCGTAAGGAATGGATGCCATTGACCTTGCACGGGTAAGTTCCGGAACACTCTCATCGTTTATACTTGAAAAAATAACTCCGACCGTTGATGCCATATTCATTTCCTCCTTATACGTTTTTATCGACAATTTCGCCGGCGGGTACTTTACCGTTTTTCTTAACGGAAATACCTCTTCCTAGCACCGTTATGCCGGAAGTTTTTCCTTCAAGTTTACCTGCGGTATCTATGGGTTCACCGATAACTGCGTTTTCGCCGATTGTAACATCTTCATCTATAATTGCGTAATTGAGTTTCGAGCCTGCCTTTACGGTAATGTTGCCCATGAGAACGCAATCACTCACTTCCGCGCCTTTTTCGATTACGCAATTGGTGCCTACGACGGAATTAACCACTTTGCCTTCTATTTCACCGCCTGTTGCAACAATTGAGTTTACAACCTCGCCTTCGACGAACGCCGGCGGCGCTAAAGGACTTCTGGAATGTATAACGCGGTCTCTGTCGTTCAGCTCGAAGTTCGGAACCGTGCCCAACAAGTCCATATTGGCCTCCCAGAGCGAACTGATGGTTCCCACGTCTTTCCAGTATCCTTCGAAACGGTAAGAATACATTTTTTCTCCCGCGTTCAGCATTGCGGGAAGAACATTTTTGCCGAAATCCTTTTCCGACTCGGGATTTTTATCGTCATCCTCAAGATATTTATAAAGTTTGGATGCGGTAAAAATATAAATTCCCATTGACGCCAAATCGCTCTTGGGCGCTTTGGGTTTTTCTTCAAACTCATAAATGGTTCCGTCAGGATTAGTATTCAGAATTCCGAATCTCGACGCTTCTTTAATGGGCACCTGCATACATGCAATAGTACACGCGGCGTTTGCATTCTTGTGCGCATTAAGCATTTTGTCGTAATCCATTTTATAGATATGGTCGCCCGAAAGTATCAGAATATATTCAGGGTCATACATTTTCATAAACCTTATATTCTGATAAATCGCGTTTGCGGTTCCTTTATACCATGAAGTATCCTGCTTTGCCTCGTAAGGCGAAAGTATATGAACACCGCCGAAAGTTCTGTCAAGATCCCAGGGCTGTCCGTTTCCTACGTACTCGTTGAGTACCAAAGGTTGGTACTGAGTAAGAACTCCGACAGTATCAATACCGGAGTTAATGCAGTTTGACAACGGAAAATCTATAATTCTGTATTTCGAGCCAAACGAAACCGCAGGTTTTGCTATATTGCTCGTCAGTGCATAGAGTCTGCTACCCTGACCACCGGCAAGCAACATTGCAACACATTCTTTTTTTCTTAGCATTGCTTAAAATCCCCCAATAAGATTTCTTTATTTATATACAGACAGGTAAGTTTCGGAAGATAAATATTTAATAAATTTTCTTCACTTTTACCGGTTTGATTACCAATAATATAACTTTTCTTTCGTAAAACGCCGCGCCCGCCGAACTTTTTATCGTCCGTATTTAAAATTACGCGGTATTTGCCTTGTTCAACGGGTATTTTATAATCAGGCAAATCTATTCCCGAAAAATTTATTACTACGACAATATTTTCACCACTCAAAGATTGTCTTGAAAAAGCAATTACATTATGGTACTTATCATCCACAATAAGCCACTTGAAGCCCGTCCAATCATTTTCTATTTCATATAATGGAGCGTTTGCTCTGTAAAAGAAATTGAGTTCTTTAACAAACACACTCATTTTATTGTGAAACTCAAAGTCTTTTAGAAAAAATTCCAGACCTGTTCTGTAATCCCACTCCTTGAACTGAGAAAATTCATAACCCATGAAATTGAGTTTTTTCCCAGGATGCGCATACATAAAACCAAGCAACGCGCGCTCACCGGCAAACTTGTCCGCATATTCGCCCGGCATTTTATTTACGATAGAGCCTTTGACATGCACGACTTCGTCATGCGAAAGCGGTAAAACGTATTTTTCACCGAATGAATATACCATGGAAAACGTTAATTTTTCATGGTGATGATTGCGGAAATACGGGTCTTGTCTGCAATAAAACAATACGTCGTTCATCCAACCCATATTCCATTTATAGTCAAATCCCAGTCCGCCGTTTTCCGTTTTTTCGGTAATTTTCGGAAACGCAGTGGATTCTTCTGCTATAATTATCGCTCCCGGATAGCTCTTTTTTAATGATGAATTTAATTTTTTTATAAATGCTATCGCTTCGGTATTTGTATTTCCGCCGTTTTCATTAGGAGTAAAATCATCATCAGCCCTGTCGTAATTGAGATAGAGCATAGATGCCACTGCGTCCACCCTGAGTCCGTCTATACCGTATACATCAAACAAAAAGTGTGCGCTCGACAACAAAAAACTGTCAACTTCACCTCTGCCGAAGTCGAATTTTCTTGTACCCCAGCCGCTGTGTTCCATTCTGTCCCATAAAGGACATTCATACAAAGGCGCGCCGTCGAATTCGTAAAGTCCCCAGTCGTCTTTGGGAAAATGTGCAGGCACCCAGTCGACTATTACAGATATGTTGTTTTTATGAAAATCATCTACCAGTGCACTAAAATCTTCGGGTGTGCCCATACGCGACGTTACGGAAAAATAACCCGTAACCTGATACCCCCAGGAACCGTCGAAAGGGAACTCATTGACCGGCATAAATTCGACGTGCGTATACCCCATATCGCGCACATAAGGAACCAGTTCTTTCGATAATTCCTTATATGTATAGTAAGAACCGTCTTTATGCCGTTTCCAGGAAAGCAGATTAACTTCGTATATATTTACAGGTTCGTCGTATTTGAGCGGCAAAAACAGACTATCGTTTTTCAGCATCTGAGGCTGCACATATACAACAGACGCCCAATCGGGCGGCAGGCTGAATAAAAACGCATACGGGTCTGCTTTACTAATTCTTCTTCCGTCGGATGTTTCGATAATATATCTGTATTTGTCGCCTTCCTCGGCGGCAACGGTTATCTCAAAACATTCATTATCGGCAAGTTCGGACATTTCGATTTCATTCCAATTGCTGAACGTTCCTGTCACAAAAACTTTAAAAGCACGCGGAGCCCATACTCTGAAAGTGAACTTACCGTCAGAGACCGGATGACAACCGAAAAAATCGTAAGCCTTACAATCTTTGCCGGCGTGAAAATCATTAAGCGTTCGGTTTATCGAATTGCCCCTTCTCATACCTTATTTATTTTAACATATTATATTCGTCATTTCAATAGCGAATTTAAAATTTTTGCAATATTTTTCCAAATTTTATACTTTCACATTACGTGTTCAAAACTATAAAATATAAACTCCCCGATATCGGAGAGTTTATATTTTAATTCATATAATACGAAAGCAGTTTGAAATTGGCTTTATTGAACTCGTCGGATTCATCCTGCGTAAGTTTTTTATAAGAAGCAAGAGCCTGCAAATAGATATATTTTGCAACGAAAGACTGCTTTTCTTCGTCGAGGGTTTTAACGTTTGCAATTATTGGACAATTCATATTTACAATCATCGTAGTGGGAAAAACGCCGTCGCTCATACCGTAAATTTGCCCCATTTCCGAATAGCGACGCATATATTCGTCAACGACTATTACTGCGGGGAGCTCGGAATTTTTCAGACTTTCAAATTTTACTGTAACTTTAGCGTCGTTTATTGCGTTTTTGAATATATCCCCGAGAACAGTGTCTTCTGTACTTTCTCCGTTTTTCAAAGCCTCGTCGACATCGGCGTCAATGCGAACAAATTTAAGTTTGTCAGGCACTTTATATTCCATAAAGCTCAGGAAATGAGGGTCTATGAAATTGTCGCATTTAATTGCATTCAAACCTTCGTTTCTGAATAATTCGATATATTG
>CATKEF010000052.1 GCA_949747905.1 uncultured Eubacteriales bacterium | reverse complement strand
GGTAAGATGCTCGGATACGTTTTTATTTAGGAAAGAGAAGTTTTAAAATTTCAGAAAAATCACTTGACTTTGGGCTTTCCGCTTACTATAATATAGTGTTGAAATGAAAAGTAGCAAAACGGTAAATCTAACAACGGGTAACGTTTGGAATATCTTGCTACTGTATTCATTGCCGCTGTTTGGCAGTGCAATGGTACAGCAATTCTATTCGCTCATCGATTTGCTTGTCGTGGGAAACTTTGCGGCAGAAGGCGCACTTGCAGTAGATGCAATAGGCAACGCGACAGTGATAGTTAATATTTTGCTTGCGTTTGCTTTGGGCACAAACGGCGGTTGTTCGGTAATCGTGGCGAAGCACTTCGGCAAAGGTGATTGTAAGCGTGTACGCGAAACGGTGAATACTGCCCTGATTTCCTTTGCGGTACTTTGCGCGGCTATCATGGTGCTGGGGTTCGGGTTCGGGAATCTTTCGTTAAAGGCTTTAAGCGTTCACGGCTCGTATTTTGACGACTGCCTTGCATATTTGTACATATACGTGGGCTCAATGCCGTTCGTATTTTTATACAACCTCGGCTGCGGAATTTGTTCCGCGCTCGGCGATAGTAAAACACCATTCATCTTTCTGGTGATTTCGTCTATCTTGAATATTGGGCTCGATTTGCTTTTCGTTTGCGTTTTTCACCTCGATGTCGCAGGCGCGGCTTGGGCAACCTTTATCTCTCAGGCGGTTTCAAGCGTTCTTACGGTAATCGTAATTATCAGAAAACTGAAAGCCATTCGCTCCGAAGAAAAACCGAAAATTTTTGATAAAGACTTATTGAAGGATTTAACGATTGCGTCCGTGCCGGTAATATTACAGCAAAGTTTCGTTTCGGTGGGAAATTTCTTTATCAATAAGCGCATCAATCTTATCGGCGAAGATGCAACAACGGGCTTTACTACCGCTTTCAAACTTATATCTATGGCGAACATGGGCGTTATCTCGATGACGAACGGGCTTTCGAATTTTGCTTCGCAAAACAAGGCGGCAAAGGAATACGATCGTGTAAAAAAGGGGGTTATCGCAGTGCTTTGTTATGCATTAGTTACGTGCTTACTGTTTCTCACCGTATTCGTTTCCTGTCCGCAGACTTTAACGAGGCTGTTCGTGCAAAACGAAAAGCTAACGCAGGAAGCAATGGACTATTCTGTACAGTTTATCATTATCGTTTCGTGTTTCCTGCCTGTGGTGTGTGTGAAAATCGTTGCCGATGGTGCAATAAGAGGAACGGGCAACAATCTCGGCTTTACCGTAAGTACTTTTGCGGATTTAATTTTGCGAGTTGCCTTAGTGTATATTCTTACCTCCGTAGGTTGGGGGTTCGGCGGCGTTTGTTGGGCTTGGGCGATAGGCTGGTGTATAGGTACAGGCTTATCCGTAATATTTTTAGTTCTGGTTTTAAGAAAATTATCAAAATTGGCTAAAATAGAAAATAAATAACCATCTATCTTTCTGATTCTAACGGGAAAATAGTTATTTTTTATTTACGGCTATAAATTTCAATTTATTTTTCTAATCTTTAATAAAGTATAGCGCACTATTCTTCGCAAGCGAAGAATAGTGCGCTATTTCTTTGCCCAAAAGGAACTCCACATAACAGATACCCTTAAATGGGGCTTCGTTTTTATTCGACGGTCACGCTTTTGGCAAGATTACGCGGTTTATCCGGGTTGCGTCTCAGTTTTACAGCAGTACGGTAAGCCAGCTCCTGCACCGCAACCGCCGCCGCCAAAGGCGCGAGAAACTTGTCGCAACGCGGAAGGCGTACAATCTCCGCCCTGCCTTTCAAATCGTCCTCCACATCGTCCACATTTGTTATGACAGCCGCCTTCCCCTTGCGCGCAAGCACCTGTTCGACGGCATTGACGCTCTTTTCCGCAAGCGCTTTGTCGGTAATTATAACAACCGATACGGTTTTCGGGGAAATAAGCGCAAGAGTACCGTGTTTGAGCTCTCCTGCCGGATAACCTTCGCTCGGGATATAGGACACTTCTTTCAGTTTCAAACTTCCTTCTCTCGCAACTGCATAGTCAAGGTCTCTGCCCATAAAATACACGCCTTTGCTTTTTGCGCACATATGAGCAAGTGACGAAACGTTGACGTTTTCTATTGTCTTGGCGCAGAGCGCAGGCATATCGGCAAGCCGAGCCGCGCGCTCGCCGTCGGCAGTTTCGCCGGCTACGGCGAGCGCGGTAAGATAAAGCGCCGCTATCTGACCGGTGTAACTTTTGGTCGCCGCAACGCAGATTTCGGCGCCCGCAGCCACGGGAACAGTCACGCACGCAAGCCTCGTGAGCGCAGAATAAGGACTGTTCGTCACTGCTACGACCTTAGCCCCGCGAGAGAGGGCAAGCCGAGCGGCTTCCACGGTATCAGCGGTTTCTCCGCTCTGACTTATCGCGACCACAACGGTTCCGTCGGTTATGACCGGTTCGGAATATCTGAATTCTCCCGCGGTTTCCGCATCCGTAGGTATTCCCGCAAAACTTTCGAAATAACGTTTCCCGACAAGTCCGGCATGATACGCCGTTCCGCAACCGGTAACAATAATTCGTTTAACGCCCGAAAACGTCTTTACAATCTCGCTCTCGACTCCCGAAAAAGCGGAAAAAGTATTTTTTACGGAAGCGGGCACTTCATGCAGTTCTTTAAGCATATAGTGGGGGTAACCGCCCAAGGACAATTCCGCGGATACAGCCCGGTTGGGCTGTTTTTTTCTTGCGACGGGTCTCAGACGCGAATCGAAGATTTCGGCTCCGTCCTCGGACAGCAGTGCGAAATCGCCGTCCTCGAGCACCGAAATTTCCGAACACTTTCCGGCGAGCGCGGGCTCGTCGCTGGCGCAATATATTCTGTCCTTGCCGTAACCTATTATCAAAGGACTTTTATATTTTGCCACCGCTATTTTATGCTCCTCTTTGCATATAACCATAAGAGCATACGAGCCTTTGAGTTCTTTCACCGTTTTAATCAGCGCGGCGGTAAGGGAACCGGAATAGTTGCGCTTAAAAAGCACCGCTATAACTTCGCTGTCCGTTTCCGAAAGAAAAGTTTCGCCTTCGCGGCTGAGTTTTTCTTTTAACTCGCAGTAATTTTCTATAATGCCGTTATGCACAAGGCATATCCCGCCCGAAACGTGGGGGTGCGCGTTGGTATCAGACGGCTTGCCGTGTGTCGCCCAACGCGTATGCGCGATAGCGATTTCGCCTTTCATCCCGCCGATATGCGGAAAGAGTTTCTCCACAACGCCGCGTTTCTTTACAACGGTCACGCCGTCGTCCGTCACGGCGGCTATTCCCGCGGAATCGTAGCCGCGGTATTCCAGTCTTTTAAGTCCTTCGTATACGTCGGGCACGGCGTTTCCGCCTTTACCGCAAATGCAACCTGCAATTCCGCACATATATTCTCCCGTATCAAACGCAATTTTCAGAAATTCTGCAACTCAAAATTTTACAGGCGAGCGCGCAATTTTCCTCGCTTTCGCCCTCCGCCATGACTCTTATCAGCTGTTCTGTACCCGACGGTCTCACAATTATCCGAACCGACAGTTCGCGTTCGAGTTTCCCCGCAAGTTCACTTGTGCCGCCCATTGCCGTTACCTTATCGACGACGGGAACGTTTACCGAAATCTGAGGAAAAGCCCTGTATCCTTTCAACAGCGCGGAGGGCAGGCATTTGCCGTCCGCAAGCGCTTCCATAAGCATAATCGCGGTAACCAGTCCGTCGCCGGTACTCTCGTATTTGGAAAAAACCACGTGCCCGCTTCTTTCCCCGCCGAGCACCGCGCCCGTTTTAGCCATCGTGTCGCACACGTTTTTATCTCCGACGTCGCAAAGCGCGCAATCTACGCCCTGATTTTTGAGACTTTTGACAAGTCCGCCGTTACTTAATACCGTACATACGACCTTGTTCCCCGCAAGCTCGCCGCGGCTTTTCAGGTAGCAGGCGGCGGCATACATCTCTTCGTCGCCCGTCATAACTTCGCCACGCTCGTCTACCGCTATGCATCTGTCTGCGTCGCCGTCGAAGGCAAAGCCCATGTCAAGCCCGTTTTCCGTAACGAGGTCGCATAAGTTTTCTATATGCGTGGAGCCGCACCCGTCGTTCACGTTCAGTCCGCTCGGTTCGGCGCCCGTTACATAGGTTTTGGCGCCGAGCGCATCGAAAACGCTCCTCGCAATCTGCCAGGAACTGCCGTTTGCGCAGTCCAATCCCACTCTGTAACCCTTATAAGAGCAGGTCGAAAGGGAAATAAGATGCCCTATATAACGATTGCGTCCTGAAACGTAGTCCACCGTCCGACCTACGTTTCTGCCGCTTGCGAACGGTATATCCTCGCCGCCGAAAGGCTGAAAATCGCCGCCGAGATAGCTTTCAATCAGGCAAATGACGGAATCGTCCATCTTTTCGCCGCGCTCGTTGAAAAGTTTTATGCCGTTGTCGTAATAGGGATTGTGGCTCGCCGAAAGCATTATACCGCAATCGAACTCGTCGCACCTCGTCACATACGAAACGGAGGGGGTGGTGGTTACGTGCATAATATGCGCGTCTCCGCCCGATGACGTGAGCCCCGCTGCAAGTGCATATTCAAGCATATATGACGAAAGGCGCGTATCTTTGCCTATAACCGCGCGGCATTTTTTACCCTGACTGCCGCCGAACAGAAAACCGAGAACCCTGCCGACCTTGTAAGCATGCTCGGCGGTAATTGAAACACCGGCTTCGCCGCGAAATCCGTCCGTCCCGAAAAATTTACCCGTAATATTTCCCTCCGCACATATTTATTGCCGTGCAATTACAGCCGATTGAACAAAAACGCATATATTGCCCCGCACATATGCTTTGTTTAAACACATCAACGACCGCACATTGCAATTCACGCGCACCTGACTGAAAAAAACAAATGCGGCGGAGCGCATATCAACGAAACGCCGAATTTACCCCGCAAAAGCCGTAATAAAACATATGCCCGCCGCCAAAAATGTGTTACGGCGCATAAATCGGCGATTTTCCGCAAATTGACATTTTTGTTGACAACCGAATGCGCGTGTGTTAGAATTAAACGCGAATGAAAAGAAAATTCAGAATAAAACTTTCCGTGTGGCAATTTCTTGCGCTCGGATATTTATCGGTAATATTAATCGGAAGCGTTTTGCTCGTACTGCCGTTTGCATCCGCAGACGGAAATTCCGTCGGATATCTCGACGCGTTTTTCACAGCGACTTCCGCAACCTGCGTTACGGGACTTTCCACATTGAATACGGGGGCGGATTGGTCGCTGTTCGGACAGATAATCATTCTCATCCTCATTCAAACGGGCGGACTTGGCTTTATGACCTTCGTCTCGTCGCTATTCCTCCTTTTCCGCCACGGGATGGGATTGTACGAACGTCGGGTGCTGATGATGGCTGCCGGCAGCGGAAAATATTACGGGCTTTCCTCGCTTATAAAAAGAATATTCATAGGCACGGGTATTTTCGAGCTTGCGGGCGCGCTTTTATTGTGTATAAGATTCATCCCCGACTTCGGAGCCGCTCAGGGTATTTATTTCGCCGTATGGCACTCGATTTCCGCATTCTGCAATGCCGGTTTCGACCTTATGGGCGTTGCTTCGCTCTCCGCGTACGCGACCGACCCGCTCGTAACTCTTACTCTCTGCGCGCTCATAATACTCGGAGGGCTCGGATTCTGCGTTTGGGGCGACGTGATAGAGTGCAAATGCAATATTAAAAAATTTCAGCTGAATACCAAGGTAGTTTTATTCCTGTCAACCGTTCTGCTCGTCGTTTCCACGGCGCTTTTTATGACATTCGAATGGGATAATCCCTCCTACTCCCGATACAATTTCGGCGAAAAATTGCTTTGCGCGCTTTTTAACGCCACCTCCCCCCGCACCGCGGGCTTTTATACTACGTCTCCCGAGGCGCTTTCGGACAGCGGCTATCTGCTTACTCTTATTCTCATGTTCATCGGCGGTTGCTCGGGCTCGACCGCAGGCGGAATCAAAGTGGGCACGTTTGCTGTAATTCTTATGGGAATGGCAGCGGTGTTCCGCGGCAGAAGAGATATAAATATAGGCAAAAAGCGCATAGAACACTCCCTTTTATCGCAGGCGCTTGCGATTTTTGCGGCATTTTTGATGATTGTAATGCTTTCGGCACTTATAATCTGCGCAATCGAACCCTCCGAAATAACGGTCAGAGCCGTACTGTTCGAGTGTGTTTCCGCACTGGGAACCGTGGGTCTCAGCCTCGGCGTAACGCCGCAACTTACCGTATACTCTCAGATTATACTGATTATACTTATGTATGCGGGCAGAGTGGGAATTTTAACGCTCGCGCTTGCGCTCGGAGAAAAACGCACCGCATCCGAAGTAAGAAAACCCATAGATTCTCTTCTTATAGGTTGATTGCAATTTGCTCGGGACGACACACTGTTGTCGCCCTGAAACGTGTGTTATTGTCACCCTTAGGCTAGCGAAGGGTCCCTCGCTTCGCTCGGGAAGACAGCAACATCTCGGGATGACGGTATTGTTCGGGAAGACCGCTGGGGAATATGCCATTGTCATGTTAAGCGCTTTTCCCTGTCATGTTGAGCGCAGCGAAACATCCGTTTCTTCACTTCGTTCGGAATGACAAACAGAGCTCGGGATGACGGTATTGTTCGGGAGGACTGCTCGGGACAACAGCCATATTTATGAATGGCGACACCGCTCGTCTTAATTCGACTTTTAAAGCCATAAAAAAACAAAAACATCTTGACCGCAATAATTTGCGGTATAAAGGAGAAATATGAAGTCTGTACTTTTGATAGGCATGGGCAGTTTCGGTCAAACGCTCGGAGAAAAGCTCATTAATATGGGCGACGAAGTAATGATTGTAGACAGAAACGAAGACGTAATCAACAGACTTGCGCCCAAATATACGAGCGCGCTCATTGCCAACTGTATGAACGTGGACAGTCTGAAAGCCTTGGATATTCCATCGTACGACGCATGCGTAGTGGCGATTGGCGACGACTTCCAGAGTTCGCTTGAAATAACTTCCAACCTCAAAGATTTGGGGGCAAAATACGTAGTTTCAAAGGCAAGCACGGAAATACAACGCAAGTTCCTGTTCAGAATGGGTGCGGACGAAGTAATTTACCTCGTCAGCGATATGGCGGAAAAACTTGCGATAAGGCTCAATTCGAGAAAAGTATTCGACTATATCGAGCTCGATTCCGAATACGCCATATTCGAAATAGCCGTACCCGTAAAATGGGAGGGCAAAAAACTCGTCGACATCAACCCGAGAGGCAAACACGGTATAAACGTTCTCACCGTTAAAAAGGAACGCAAAATTATGCCGGTAGACGCGAATTACGTGTTCGGCAGCGGCGACCATATGGTTGTTTTCGGAAACACCGAAAAAATACTTGCGTTTACAAATAAAAACAAATAAAAAAACCGTCCGCGCCATCATTGGGCGCGGACGGTTTTTAAACGGCTAAACCCCGCAATATATATAAATTAACGTTGTTTCTCCGCCGTCTTACGGATAATATTTTTTATAAGATTTTCCATCTCCCCGCCCTTTGAGTAATCGGCGGGGACAGCATATTTTATACGATTTGCACGCAGCATTTCGTCAACTCTGCTTCTGTCTCCCGTATCGGGGTCGTAAACGCCTACGGCATAACCGCCGTGGGAATTCACGAGTTTCATGCACGGCACGTCCGTGATACTGTCGCCTATATAAACAATATTTTCAAAAGGCACTCTCAGTTTTTCGGGCGGAAAAAATTCATTGACTCTGTCGTCGTTTATGTCCGTAACCCCCTTTTCTATCCTGAAAAGGAACTGAGTCTTGTTTGTGTAATTTATCACCTGCGCAGGCCACCGCGCCTCCCCAGTTTCGTCGAAATAAAACGAACTTGCGTAAATTTTCCGAAAAACGCCGCACTTTGCGACCGTCGTCCCCTCTATCATTTCTTTAAGTCCCGACGAAATGATATAGTGCTCCGTCTGTATGCCGCTTTCTTCGGCGTAAGCGTCGATTCTGTCAAACCAGCTCTCAACTCCCCTGAACAGCTTAACGTCCGCGCCGTATTTCTCCAGAACGGCGCGAGTGAGAGGAAAACTGCCTATGGCTTTTTTGACCATAAGATACATATACGCAAGATTGCCGTCCATATCGTTCCGTACGGCAAGCGCGTTGGCTTCGTCCCAGAATCCGCGCACGTCGCAGCCGACGGACTGTATATATCCCTGAGCCTGCATTTCTTCCGGAGTAAGCGTTCTGTCGAAATCGTAACACACCGCAAGAACGGGCGTTTTTTTATCGTTCGTTTCCATTTAGTCAACCGTTTTTCTTTGATTATATCATGTCAAACGTAAAAATTCAAGCGGGCGATTGACTTTAAACGTTCGCAGAATTATAATCATAAGTATGAACGACAGATTTACAAGAACGGAAGCGCTTCTCGGCAGCAAAGCATTAAATAAACTCAGCGGATGCCGCGTCGCTATATTCGGTGCCGGCGGTGTCGGCGGATACGTTACAGAAGCTCTGGCACGCAGCGGAATAGGCGCTATCGACGTTATAGACGGTGACGAAATAAACAGAACGAACATCAACAGACAAATTCTCGCTCTCGAAAGTACAATCGGGCAGAACAAGGCGAGCGCAGCGAAAACGCGCATAAACGACATAAATCCGGACTGTACCGTTTCCGCGTTCGAAATATACTACAATCGCGAAACGGAAAGCAAATTCGATTTCTCCGTTTACGACTATATAATCGACGCGATAGACAGCGTTACCGACAAACTCGGCATTATACAACGCGCAAAAGCGGAAAACGTTCCCGTAATAAGTTGCATGGGCGCGGGAAACAAATTATCGCCCACGGCATTCAAGGTCGCCGACATCTCCAAAACATCGGTCTGTCCCCTGGCGCGGGTTATGCGCAGAGAACTGAAAAAACTTGGCATTACACATCTTAAAACCGTATATTCCGAAGAGCCCCCCGTATGCAAGGGACAGGATGACGAAGGCAGGCGCACGCCCGCAAGCTGCGCGTTTGTACCGTCCGTTGCAGGACTGATTATCGCAGCGGAAGTAATCGGAGACTTAATCGATGCAACCGAAAATTAAAAATTTAATCAAAGAAATATTTTTCCCCGAAGACTTTACCTGCGACATATGCGGCGTCGAAACGTTCGGCGACAACCTTTGCCCTCAGTGCAAAAGTACCGTAATTTTCAACGATAAAAACATCTGTCCCTATTGCGGAAGAAAAACGGTACGCCCCGAGATATGCCTCGAATGCAAAGAAAAACCGCCTCTCTACAAGAAAGCCGTTTCGGCAGTCGTTTACGGCGAAGGCGGCGCCAAACTTATACATAAATTCAAAAACGGATACGGATATCTGAAAGATTTTTTCGCCGCGCAAATTGCGGAAAAGATGAAAACCATTCCACAACCCGATTTTATCGTGTACGTGCCCATGAGTAAAAAATCGCGAAAACGCCGCGGCTACAATCAAACCGAACTTTTGGCGCACGCCCTTTCCGAAATAACTGAAATTCCCGTAGAGGACGGCATTATCGTAAAAATAAAAGAAACCCAAGAACAAAAAGGATTGTCGAGAAAGGAGCGAGCCGAAAATCTGAAAGGCTGTTTCAAAGCAGAAAACAAAGACAAAATAAAGGGTCGGCGCATTCTTATAATAGACGACGTACTCACTACGGGCGCAACCGCTGACGCGATATGCAAAGTTTTGCTTTCCGCAGGCGCAAAAGAAACGTATTTCGCCTCTTTCGCTTCGACCGAATACAAACTCCCGCAAGCATAAAAATCCCCGTCCGCTGAACGCGTCGGGGATTTTATGTTTTTTATGCCGTACACCCCTTCACGAGCAATGCGAGAGCCCCTTCGCTACGCTCAGGGTAACAATAACTCCTCAGGGCGACAAAGTGTGTCATCCAAGCCAAAGCCACACGTCATTCCGAAGTGAAATCACACGTCATTTCAAGCGGTCTTGCCACACAATACCGTCATCCCGAGCGATAGCGAAGAATCGGATGTTTCGCTACGCTCAACATGACACCAAGGCTGTCATTCCGAGCGATAGCGAGGAAGCCGGCACCCTTTCGCTACGCTCGGGGTGACGGATAAACCACTCCGGGTGACAGCGGACGTTCAAAGTAAGATAATAACTCAGCGTTCAAAGCGTAAACGTAGCGTTCAGTGTGACAAATAATGTCATTGAGATTAGCCGACGGCAAAATCATATTTTTCTGCTTTCGTGACAGCAGAAATAAATTATCTGTTTTTCTCCCGCAAGCCGTTTGACCGTCTCGGCGGTTTTTTTCATATGACTGCAATCGAGATGTACAAACGGGTCGTCCATAATCACAAACGGCTTTTCACCTTCAAACATCTCGTCGATAAGCGCAAGCCTCAGACACAATGCGCAAATACTTCTCTGCCCCGCGCTGAAATGCCTGTCGTCGCGCAACTCGCCGCCGCGCTCGAATCTGATTTTGAAATCTTTATCCATTACGATTTTTTCGCCTAGCGCGCTTTCGATTGTCTGCGCGTAATGAATAAATCTTTCGCGGACGGGCGCAACGTATCGGTCTTTGAGATTCTGTTCCGCTCTCTCCAATAACTTTTCCGCAGCCTCCAGAAGTTTATGCCTCGTCTTGTAAGTATCCAAAGTTTCCGAAACGACGTCAAGACGGCTCATTTTGTCAGGCAAAACTTCCGTTATCTCCTCTTCTGCGGAAATCTGTCTGTCGAGAACGGCGAGCTCCCTTCTCTTTTCGTCGAGAACTTTCGAAATCTCATCCGAAGATACGACATACTCCGGACAGACGGTAAGGTGCATATCCCTTTTATATTTCTCCGCTTTTTCAAAAGAAATTTTAACCGATTCTTTCAGTCTAACATATTCTGCGGAGTCTCTCTCGAGTATCCTCGCGCAATCGGACAATCCGCCGCAATCGGCAACGCCGTATTTTTCAAATATCGCGGCAATCTCCCGATTGCATTCCGCCGCTTCCCGCTCGATTGCGCCGACGTTTTTCCCGAGATTGTTTTTTTCGTTTTTAAGCGAGTGAAACTCCTTTAAATCGGATTTGAGCGCATTGAGTTCCCACGACAAATCTTCCCCGACGACGCCGTAACGGCAAAGATAACTTTTCGCTTCACGTTCCAGAAGCATACGTTCCTCTCTCTTTTCTCCGATTAATCTTTCGCGCGCGGCGTTTCTTTCGCCGAACGCCCTGTATTCGTCCAGGTCCGAATTAAACGAAGCCAAATCGTAAATTATGCCGTTCTCGGAATATACTCCGTAACCGACGAGGAAGGTCCTTATTTTTTTCTCTATAATATCTGCCTCCGCTTTGGCCTCCGCCGCTTCCGCGTTTACGGTAATTGTCTGCGTTGCGGACAGCGCATTCATTCTCAAAATCAGGTAAGTAAACCCGAGCGCAAACAATAACACTCCGCTTGCGGAAAAAAGAATTATGCCGGCGAGCCGCTCGAAAAATACCGTTGCCGCACCCGCGGTCAGACAAATGGCGGCAAACGCAAAAACCACCCAAAGCGCGATTTTGGCTCTCTTACCGAGTTTTACCGCCGACGGGTGCCCGACAACTGTGGGCGCGGCTTTTGCGCGTGCCTCCGCAAGTTTAAAATCATCCGACAACTTTTCATAATATTTCAGAGTTTCCGATGAAGGCAGTCTGCCCGCAAACTTCTCTTCGAGACGGCGTTCCTTAGGGGAAACATCATCTCCCTCTAAGCCGCCCAGCTCCACGCCGAGCGCAAAATGCTTTTCAAGAACTTTCTGCATATTGTCGAGACTTTTTTCATCCGGCTCCCCTTCGGAAAAACGGGCGCCGAGCAATTTGAGCCTCTGTTCTTTTTCGTCGCCGAAAGCAGCTGTTTTCAACGCAGCTTCGGCGGCTATTTTCTTGGATATATTTTCGTTGAGAGAAATAATTTCCTCCCGCCCGGGCACGCCGCAGGGATACTTCGCAGCAAGAGCCGAAAATTTTCTTTTTTCCTCTTCCGCAAATTCCGAAAGACGGTTATAAGTGTCCCACTGCTGATTTAAAAGTTCAGCGGCACGCGCCGTTTTCTCGCTCTCTTCCAGCTTTGCAATCCCGTTTACAAGATTAGCCCGCTTTTCATACAGTGCGGGTATACCGCCGTCAACTTCCGAAAGATTGGCTATTTCGTTGCGGAGCAAAGCTATCTCTTCCTTTTTTTCGAAAATAAGACCGCTGCTGCCGCGTTCGGCTTTATATCGTTTTTTCGCGCTTTTAAGTGCGGATAAAGCGGATTCGAAGTTGTTTTCTTCATCCGTGTCGTCAACGAAATTATTGAGTTTCGCGCTTATTCCGCCCGTCGCGAAATTTTCCGTCTGTTCGGCGTTTATAAAGACTGTGCGGGAAAATGCCTCTTCGTCCAGTCCGAACACCGCTTTACCGATATTGTCGCCGAATTCGTCTGTCAACGCTCCCCCGCAAAAAACACGCGTTTCGTCGCGGACGTTGCTTTTTTTATCGAAAAAACGCTCGATGCGGTATTGCTTTCCGTCCTTTTCGAATATAAGGTTACCGCCGAACCTGCCGCCGCCGAAAGGATAAAATCTCTGTCTGTCGTCGAAATTTTTCGTTTTCGAGGTATATGAAGGAAGGCCGTAAAACATGGCTTTTATAAACGAGGCAAGCGTAGTTTTACCGTAACCGTTTTTTTCGCAGAAAGCGGAAAGCCCGTCCGAAAAGACAAAATCTTTGTCGCTGAACTGTCCGTAGTTTTCCATATGGCAACCGATAAGTTTCACTATTCCACCTCCCCGCCCGTGAGAGCTTTGATACCGAAAGAAATAATCTGCTGTTTTTCCTCATCGGAATACTCGGAACATTCGAGAACCGTTCTGATAAATTCGCCTTTTAACGTTATATCCCCTTCATAGCGGGCAATATCGTACCTTCTGCGGGTATGTACTTTTACGGAAACGAAATAATATTCCCGCGAAAGATAATTTTCGACCTCTTCACCGAGCGTTTCACCGTCCATATCCGTTTCGCCTTTCAAAATTACGCGAACCATATCTTTTTTTCCGCATCCGATATGCGGTTTTATTTTGAGGTAAGCGTCGTACGGGTTTTCGGCGCCCGTTATGTCGACGCAGACTTCCTCGATTTTACGGACGGCGAAAGGCACAAACTTTGTGTTTATTTTGCCGTCGATTTCGAGCAGCACAAAACCTTTCTCACCCGTTTCGTCGAATCCGCGCCCTTCCAAACATCCGCTGTATGCATAACGCCCCCTGTCGTCCAGTTTGTTTTCCGAACGCGAATGAATATGCCCCAAAGCGAGGTAATCTATATTCTTGTTTTTAAGAGCCTTGATGTTGACCTTATCCGCACCCGAACGGTCCCCTATCTGTCCGTGCAAGGTAACTATATTCAATCTTTCGTGTTTGAGTTCGAGCGTAGAATACATAGAGATGGCGTTGCCGGGATTTATTTCGAGCCCGGTTACGTCCGCCTCCCCGTAAGAATACGTCTGCCACTTATCCGAAAAAGTCTTTAAATTTTCCGGCGTTTCGGTATAAGCTCCGCCGCCGTCGTGATTGCCGCGCAGATAAAGAAAATCTATTTCCGGGAAACTGCGAACCGCAGTATAAAAAAATTCCTTGTCTTTTTTCAAAGGGCGGTCGGAATCGAACACGTCGCCCGCGAGAATGATTGCGCGCACTTCCTCTTTACGCGCAAATTCCAGCATGCGCCCGAAAGTAGCGCGCACTTCCTGACGACGTTCCAGAACCTTTTCGCGCGGCAGCCGCGCTTCCATTTTCGAGCCGAGATGAATATCGGCGCTGTGAATAATTTTAAGCATAAAAGACCTATTAAAAATTTTAACGATTCAAGCCCCTTCGGCAAGCCTCAGGATGACAAATGTGCGACATGGTGACAGTCCGCAGTCATTCGGAGATGTAACCGACAGCCCGAGCGAAGCGAGAGTCCCTTCACTTCGTTAGGGTGACAATGTGCGTTCGGGGTGGGCATGACAATTGCGCATCAAGGTGACAACGATGTGGGGGGGCGGTGTGACAAAGTGCATTCGGTTGACAGGTACATTCAATGTGACGACAATGGTACGTCATAGCAATAAAACGGCGTTCAGAGTACTATCCAAACATCATTCGCCGAACCAAACCGTCATTCCGAGCTAGCGAGAAACCGACTGTTTCTCTTTCCTCAACACGACATAAACCGCCAAGAATGTTCCCGAAAAATTATAGCACCTTTCAATCAAAAAATCAAGCAAGGTTGATTTTTTATAAAGAGTATGTTATAATGTGAGCCGTAAAAGCGAAATTGCAATACTTATAAAGCGTATTTGCAATTGATAAAACCGCGTTTTTACTGTAAAATGTTTGTATATAATTACGGAACAAGAGGTGAAAAATGAGAAACACGATAGCGTTAGACGGAACCTGGAAATTTATAAAGAAGGATACGGGCGCCGAAGAAGCGGTAAAGGCGAACGGAGAAACCGTAACTTTACCCCACACTTGGAACAATCTGGACGGTCAGGACGGCGGCGCTGACTACTATCGCGGCGCTTGCTGGTACGTAAAGGAATTCCAAAAGCCCGAAATTCCCGAAAACGGCGCGGTTTATCTTGAATTCAAAGGCGTAAACTCCCAAGCGGAAATTTATCTCAACGGCGAACTGCTTTGCAGTCACGACGGCGGCTATTCAGCTTTCCGAGCAAACGCCACAAAGCATTTAAAAGACAATAACGTTCTTTGCGTGCGCGCCGACAATTCGGAAACGGAAAAAGTTTATCCTCAGACCGCAGACTTCACTTTCTACGGCGGAATTTATCGCGACGTAAATCTCGTTGTTTTAAATTCTTCGCACTTCGATATGGATTATTACGGTGCGTGCGGCGTAAAAGTAATGCCCGAAGTAAACGGCAATGACGGCGAGGTTGCCGTTACCGCATACGTCACGGGCGGCGGCGAAGTTAAAATACAGATTCTCGACCGCGATAAAAACGTCGTCGCAGAGGGCGGAAACGGCGAGAAACTTACGGTAATAAATGCAAAACTATGGAACGGCACCGCAGACCCTTACCTCTACACGGCGCGCGCCGAGCTTACGGACGGAGGCGAAGTCACAGACGTTTCGGAACAGAGATTCGGGTTCAGAACGTTCTCCGTCGACCCGAACAAGGGCTTTATACTGAACGGCAAACAGTATCCTCTCCGCGGACTTTGCCGTCATCAGGACAGACGCGGACTGGGCAACGCCATAACCCGCGCCGAACACGACGAGGATATGCGCATTATAATCGAAACGGGCGCAAATACTCTGAGACTCGCGCACTATCAGCACGACGATTATTTCTACGATTTATGCGACGAATACGGCTTGGTCGTATGGGCGGAAATACCGTATATATCGCGACATATGCCCGAGGCAAACGGCAACGCGGAAGAACAGATGAAGGAGCTTATATTCCAGCAGTTCAATCATGCGAGCATATGCTTCTGGGGTATTTCCAACGAAATAACCATGTTCCGCAAACACAAGAAAGATATGCTCGAGGAGCATAGAAAACTCAACGCGCTTTGCAAAGAATTAGACCCCTCGCGCCTTACCACTCTCGCTTGTTTCGCAATGTGCGGGCCCGCAAACAAGGTAGCGCACATAACTGACGTAGTATCCTGGAATCTTTATCTCGGTTGGTACGTACCGGGACTGTTTTTGAACAAGGTCTGGTTCGGGCTGTTCCGTTTTCTGTTCCCCAAACGCTGCGTGGGACTTTCCGAATACGGCGCCGAGGCTATGCCCAACCTCCACTCCGCTCGTCCACGCCGTTTCGACAATACCGAAGAATACCAGCTTAAATATCACGCATATATGCTGAAATTTTTCGAAAAGAGACAGTACCTTTGGGCGACGCACGTATGGAATACTTTCGACTTCGCCGCGGACGCGAGAAATCAGGGCGGCGAACCCGGTATGAACCACAAGGGACTAGTAACGTTCGACAGAAAAATCAAAAAAGACAGCTTTTATATTTACAAGGCTTACTGGTCCGAAGAAGACTTCCTGCATATCTGCGGCAAACGTTTCGAAAACCGTACTGGCAGTAAACTGGAAATCACAGTATGTTCCAATCTGAAACAGTTTGACGTTTACGCGGACGGTAAAAAAGTAAAAACAGTAAAGTGCGATAAACTCGTGAAATTCAAGATACCGTTCAATAAAGATACGACGGTAAAAATCGTAAGCGGTAATTCAAGCGACGAGCACACTTTCAGAAAAGTGGCAAAACCCGACCCCTCTTATAACCTCAACACGCAATCGAACAATATGTCCTGGCAGAAATCATGCTTACGCCCCGCAAAATTTGCGGGGCGGTTTATTTTACGGTACCGTTTTGTCTTACGGTACCGCTTTGTCATGTTGAGCGCAACGAAACATCAGGTTCCTCGCTATCGCTCGGGATGAGATAAAAGACCGTGAGGAAAATAACGTTTAATAAAACGCCGCCGCGCAGTACTGCGCGGCGGCGTTTAAAATATAATTTTTATGCGTTTTTAACAAGCTCGACTGCCTTTTTGGTCTTCTCCTCTATTTCCGCAGGCGTACCCGAGAACATCCAGCTTCCGCCGCACGCCAAAATCTTATCGTACGCGAGATATTCCAAAATATTATCCGCCGAAATACCGCCCGTAGGCATAATCTTAAGATAGGGAAAAGCCGCGCAGATTGCCTTAATGGTTTTAAGTCCGCCATAATTGGACGCAGGGAAAAATTTAAGAACGGTCAGTCCCTTCGATATAGCCGCCATTGCCTCCGTAGGGGTCACTATTCCGGGAAGATACAGCATGCCGTGTTTTTTACAGCAGTCCGCAACCTCTTCCGAAAAACCGGGAGAAACTATAAATTGAGAACCTGCGGCTATTGCTTTTTCGCACTGCTCCGCATTGATTACCGTTCCCGCGCCTATAAGCATATCGGGAAAAGTTTTAACGGCGAGAGCAATAGCCTCCGCCGCGCAAGGCGTACGGAAAGTTATCTCCGCGCACGGCAGTCCTCCGTTTACGAGCGCCTGCATTTTGGGAATCGTTTCCTCTACCGAATTTAGAACAGCAACAGGCACTATCTTCATATTTTTTATTCTGTCAAGCAATTTTTCGTTATCCATAAAAACCTCACGGGAATTTTCTGATTGAATTATAACACTTCTTTCAGTAAATTGCAATCGTCTGCACATTTGTTTGCAATATTATTTACCGTAACCATTTGGATTTTTTTGCTGCCAGTTCCAAAGAGATGCACACATTTCGTCTATGCCGAATTCAGCCTTCCAACCGAGTTCATTCAACGCCTTGCCCGCATCCGCATAACAGGCAGCTATATCTCCCGCGCGACGAGGCTTGAAAACATAAGGCAACTTGTATCCGCAAGCCTTTTCAAAAGCGTGTATGACGTCCAGAACACTGCACCCTACGCCCGTACCGAGATTATAAATATACACTCCGCTTTCGGTGATTTTCTCTATTGCCGCAACGTGTCCCTTTGCCAAATCAACCACATGAATGTAATCGCGCACGCCCGTACCGTCGGGAGTATCGTAATCGTTTCCGAAAACGCCGACCTCTTTCAGTTCGCCTATGGCAACTTTTGCGATAAAGGGCGTAAGATTATTGGGAATTCCCTTGGGGTCTTCGCCGATAAGTCCGCTCGGATGCGCGCCTACGGGGTTGAAATACCGAAGCAGTACCACCGTCCAGTCGTTGTCGGCTTTGTAGATATCTTCAAGCATTATCTCCTGAAAATATTTAGACGTGCCGTAAGGATTGGTCGTTCCGCCCGTCGCGCAGGTTTCGTCAAGCGGCAACTTTTCGGGAGTACCATAAACGGTCGCCGAAGAAGAAAAGATTATCTTTTTACACCCGTGCGCGCGCATAACGTCGACGAGCGTAAGCGTACCGCCGAGATTGTTATCATAGTATTCTATGGGCTTTGCACACGATTCTCCGACCGCTTTAAGCCCCGCAAAATGAATTACGCAATCTATCTTATGTTCCGTAAAAATCTTTTCGAGAAGCGCCCTGTCGCGCACGTCTCCGTCGTACAGACTTATCTTTTTTCCCGTAATCGTTTCAACGCGGCTTATGCTCTCTTTCGAAGAGTTATAGAAATTATCCACAACAACAGCTTCGTGCCCCGAGTTCAAAAGTTCCACGCACGTATGCGAACCGATATAACCGGCTCCGCCTGTAACCAAAATTTTCATAATCATACTTCCTTCCGGCATCCGACCGTAGCTATATTATATTTGAGAACGCTTCTTATGTCAACGGAATTCGCCGCCGCTTTCCAAGGTATGGTAATTAGGTAAAAATTTACCTATACACTTGACAACATCCGTAAAGGGTTTTATAATGTCATTATAAGCGGCTCGTCCGCAAAACTCAAATTTTACATAATTCGGAGGTTAAAAATGGCAAGATTTACACTGCCCAGAGACCTTTACCACGGCAAAGGTTCGTTGGAGGCATTGAAAACGTTTACGGGTAAGAAAGCTATGGTCTGCGTTGGCGGCGGTTCCATGAAAAAGTTCGGATTCCTTGACAGAGCGGTATCCTATCTCGAAGAAGCGGGTATGGAAGTCAAACTTTTCGAGGGTATCGAACCCGACCCCTCGGTTGAAACCGTGATGGCGGGCGCCGAGGCTATGCTCGCGTTCGAACCCGACTGGATAATCGCAATCGGAGGAGGCTCGCCCATCGACGCCGCGAAAGCCATGTGGATAAAATACGAATATCCCAAAATCAAATTCAAGGATATGTGCAAAGTATTCGGTATCCCGCCTCTCCGCAGAAAAGCGCGCTTCTGCGCGATATCGTCCACGTCGGGCACCGCTACCGAAGTTACGGCTTTCTCCATTATAACCGACTACTCCAAGGGCATAAAGTATCCCATAGCGGACTTTGAAATAACCCCCGACGTAGCGATTGTCGACCCCGAGCTTGCTGAAACGATGCCCAAAAAGCTCGTTGCCCACACGGGTATGGACGCTATGACGCACGCTGTCGAGGCATACGTATCCACGGCAAATTGCGACTATACGGACCCCCTTGCGCTGCACTCCATAAAGATGATTCAGAGCGACCTTGTAGATTCCTACAACGGCGATATGGCGGCGCGCGACAGAATGCATAATGCTCAATGCCTTGCCGGTATGGCGTTCTCCAACGCGCTCCTCGGGATAGTTCACTCCATGGCTCACAAGACGGGCGCGGCGTTTGACGACTACGGCGCACACATCATCCACGGCGCGGCAAACGCTATGTATCTTCCCAAAGTTATCGCGTTCAACGCCAAGAATCTTACGGCGAGAAAACGCTATGCAAAAATCGCCGACGAAATGTCCCTGACCAACAAGAGCGCAAGCGACAGCGAGAAAGTGAAAGCGCTTATCGCGTACCTGCGCAAGATGAACGACGATTTGAATATTCCCCACTGCATAAAGAACTACGGCGCGGACAGCTATCCCTGCGAGAAAGGCTTTGTTCCCGAAGAAGTTTTCCTTGAAAGACTTCACGATATTGCCGTAAACGCTATCGGCGACGCATGCACAGGCTCCAACCCCCGCAGACCCAAGGTCGAGGAAATGGAAAAGTTGCTTAAATGCTGCTACTACGACACCGAAGTTGATTTCTAAATCTATTCACAAAAAATGCAAGCTGTTCTGCGCTTGCATTTTTTAATTACCTCTGTCACCCTGAGGCGTGCCGAAGGACCCCTCGCTGCGCTCAGGATGACAAAAGACTCGGGATGACAAAACCAGGGATGACAAAAGACTCGGGGTGACATAAATTACATTTATACAAATAAAAAAACGCACCTTACGGTGCGTTTTTTATTTATGCGGTAGCGCTTTCGAAAGGCGCGAAGTTTACACTGCCTCCAAGCACACTTACGCTTACGATTATATCCACGCCGTGGCGACGGACTTTCCCGGGATACGATTTCTCGAACTCTGCCGCATACTCCGCAGCGTTGCTCTCCGTTCCGGCAGCTATCAGCATATACAACTCCATATTCAGAACGTTATCGAGATTCTTGCCTATATAAGTAACACCGCAACCGAGCTGCTGACATAGTTCCTGCATCTGTTTCAATGTAGCCTGCAAAGTCGGGTCGACGTCTCCGAAGTCGACGTCCACAACATATCCGGCATTACTATATGCGGTTTTTATCTGCTCGTAACGCGAACCCGCAGGTGTAACGGGAGGATTTTCCGGTCCGACCGGTCCCGGTCCGGGACCGGGATCTTCCGTGCCTAAATTAGCCGTACCGCGAACAAAACACAAAGTACCGACTTCAATAGTAGATGTATTCGAACCCGACTCCTTTCTGACTTTAAAGTGTTCAAGAATCAGTTTTTCCCCCTCAAGCCTGAAAGTCATAGGTCCGATTTCGCCGTATATACCGTTTTGATTTGAATAGATTTTAGCGGAACCGTAAGCCCCTAAAGCGTAATTTACAGAATAATCATGCGAGTTAAAATAACCCTCTTTATAATCAGGCTTAATAACCACAGCCCCTCCTTCGAATTCGAGAGCAGCCGCATTTAATATTTCTCCTGCCGTCGGCGCGCTTGCGGTCAAATCCAGCTTCCAACTGCCCGCCAGCTTATTTGCCGCGTCCGTAAGACAACCTGCCGTAAAGCATATACCAACCGATAAAATTCCCGTCAGTACCATTACAATTAATTTCTTAATCTTCATTTTTCTTTCCCCCGATATTTAAGGAACGGATTAAACCGACTACTGCAAAATACGCCATAACCGTTAAAACGATAATAATTCTCGACGACACAAGAACCGCATAATGTTTGTAATTACCCAAAATACTATCTGCGGCAAAAACGTCGAAACAATAGATTAAAAGCGGAATAAGCGAAACAAACGCGATTGCGGTAAGTATGCGCGAAGCGAGCTTTTCAAATTTCTTCCCTTTAAAGATAAAAATCAAAAGACTGCACATCGGCGCAAGCAACGCCGGAACGAACCACGCCTCCGCCGGCACCGAAACGAAAATATAATCTATGTCTTCGTAAATGGTCAAAGGTATTCCCGCCATAAGCAAAACAGCTAAAATAACAATAAACGCCGCGACAATCGCCGCGACAGCTATATATATTTTTTCGTTAAACAAACTGCCCGCAGCAAAAGCGACAGCCGCGGCGGCAACGAAAATGACCGTTAAAGAAATACTGTTATAGCGTTGCGCGCCGAAATCGAAACCTACGACAATTGCAGCCACTACGGCGAGAACGCAGATTATAACGGCAATTGCGAACGCCGTTATTCTTAACCCACGGACTGGACCCTGTTTTTTTGCATAATCGGACAAAGTATAAAACAACTGCATCAACAAAAGCAGGCTAATCACCGCATATCCCAAAGCTACGGCATCGACTCCTTCCATATAGTCGCAAAATACGTTCACTGTAAAGACGGCTATCAGCGACATAGCCGTAAGCACGGAATACATACTTATATTTAAACGGGACTGCGCTTTGACGGATATTTTATTTCCGAACAGATTGACGACGGTCAGAACAATACCTATAATAGAACCAAATATCAAAATTGCGGCAATAATTAAAAACCCCGAATACATTTCAAACGTTGCAAGCGACGTACCGAGTACAAGATAAGCAAAAAGAAGCACCGCTTCAAACATTGACGAGGTTTTTCTCCCTGCCGCCGTTATTTCTTCGCAAGGCGGGGCAGCGGCTATAAGACTTTCGGTAATTTCCGTTTCTGTTCGGACGTCTTCCTCTTCCTGCGCATTTTTACTGTCCGTAAAAACCGTTTCATTGCAATTAAGAATATCGTCCACGCTTACACAGTACAGTTTAGCAAGAACCATGAGATTGCTGATTTCAGGAAAACCGATTCCGCTTTCCCATCGGCTAATAGCCTTATCTGTTACGTTAACGGCATTCGCTGTATACGATTGTGTGTATCCCGCTCTGAGTCGCAATCTTTTAAGATATTCACCGACTTCTTTAGAATCCATAAGACAATCCTCTCTGTTCGTTTTTTATATTATAACACAAATATTCATAAATTTGCAATATCTTTTTTGTTAACCACACTCTATTATTCATTACCGCCTTCTCTATGATTCGTAGAGAAGGCGGTAAAACCGTTTATATATTTTTCGCCTGAGGTTTGCAAAGATGAATTCAGTGTCGGCATGATGAAACGCCGCATGTTTGAAATGCCCCGTCAATTGACCGACTCTGTATGTCTATATCCGTCACCATGTGCGTGTTTCTTGTCACCCTGAGGCTTACCGAAGGGTCCCTCGCTGCGCTCGGGATGACAGTCCGGGAATGATAAAATATTTATTGACAAATATGTCTTGTAGAACGCTGCGAAACACCCGTTTCTTCACTACGTTCAGAATGACAAAAGCACTCAGAATGACAAAAGCACTCAGAACGACAAAAGCACTCGGAATGACAAAATAACTCTACGATGACAAAGTGGTTCAAAATGACAAATGTCGTCAGATTTTAGAAGGCTTTTCGTTTCTGATACACAAATAAACGGAAAGCGCCACCGAAGCAACCGACGCGATAATTACCGCGACAAGCCACCCGATATTTCCCTGAAAATTTTCGAAATCATCTAAAATATCAACGTAGTAATAATAATCGCCGCCGTTGATAACGCTTCTCAATATAGTCAAAAATATATGCATCAGCACGGGGAAACCAATCGTAAGCGCGGTGCGCAGTTTCTTATTGCCGACAAAGGAAATACAGGCTCCGACGCCGTAAAAAAGAAGACCTGTAAACATAGTAAACAATTGCGTCCGCCAGCCCGCGCCAATAAACTGAATCCATTCGAAGCTCCAATTCGTCAATATCCAGTAATGGCTTATAATAAGAATAGTCAGAGCCCAGAACAAAATTAAAACAATAACGCAAGCTGTCATTATAATATAGGTGAATATAGTATACATCAGGTTGGATAGATATGTATACACTACTCTCCGCTTCCAACCGATTGGAACAAAACCGAGAGGCGCAGGTCTTGCACGCCGCGAAATACCCGTCACAATCCAGTTTGCATAAAATATGGCGCCTACGGAAGCGGAAATCACAACGCTTATGTTGCCGGCATAGCCCCCCGACCGTTCCGCAGCCGCAACAAGCCACAACAAAGCCATAAACGAAAATACGTTAACAAGCGTTTCCTTCACATAACCCGCACTGCGTTTCGCCCCCACGGGACTTGCCATCGTTGCACGCATATAAGCCGTAAAGCTGTTATTCAAAAACTTATTCGTACCTTTCTTCATATTTCCCTCTCAACTCACAATTCGGACTGCTTGATTCTGTTTATACCGAAGTTTCCCTGCGCATGCACGAAAATCTCCTCCATCGTGGGGACCTTGACCAGTACGCCCTCGCCCGAAAGATTCTTGTTTTTAGTAAGGAACGTGTAGCCGAACATATTCTTACGCAAGCCGATGGCGCATGCCTCCATCTCCGCGGTAAGAACCGAGCACTGGACAAGTCTGTATCTTTCCGTAAGCAAGTCCTTTTCTTCGTCCAGAATTATTTTTCCGCCGTCCATCATAACTATATAATCGGCGATTTTGTCCAAATCTTCCGTTATATGCGTTGAAAACAGAACCGTATGCTGCTCGTTCATAAGATATTCCTGAATAAGCCCCACGACCTCGTTTCTGTCAAAAGGGTCCACGCCCGAAGTCGGCTCGTCAAGTATCAGAATGTCGGCATGCTGACAAAGCGCAAGTATCAGACAATATTTACGCTGCATACCGTATGAAAACTTGGAAAATTTTAAATTATGCGGCAAATTGAATTTGCCCATAAGTTTCATATAAAGTTCGACGTCGAACTTTTGGTACATATTCGAATACAGCTTTAAAAGGCGCGTGGGCTTGAAATTTACATTGAAAATAGGCGTATCGAACACACAAGCAATGGAATTGAGAATCTCCACCTCGGCGTCCGCAAATTTCTTTCCGTTGTAAAGAATACTGCCAGTCTGCGCTTTCTGTTGTCGCATAATCGTCTTAATCAGCGTCGATTTACCCGCGCCGTTTCTGCCTATAAGACCCGTGATACAGCCTTGTCTTATATTCAGATTTATATTGTCCAATCTGAAATTACCGAAATCGACGGTCAGATTTTCTATTTCTATACCGCTCATAATCTCTCCTCCGCAAATTTTTCAATCAATTCTCTCAGCTTATTTTTATCGACCGAATTTTTTTCGGCGTAGTCGGCTATGGCGTAAAGCCTCAGCCGTATTTCGTTCAAAGCATAATCATCCGCTTTTTGTTTATCGCACTCCGCCACGAATATGCCTTTCCCTTGTACCGGATACAAAAAACCTTCGGCACATAAATCGTCGTATGCATGCTTAGCCGTGATTATACCGATTTTAAGTTCCCTCGCAAGAGTACGTATCGAGGGCAGCATTTCCCCCTCCGTCAAATTTCCGTTAAAAATCTGCCTGCGAATTTCGTCTTTTATTTGTTCGTAAATCGGTATATCCGATTCGTTGTCTAAAATTACGTACACTTTTCACCGCACTAAAAATGATATTACACTGTTATTGTATTATAGATACAGCTATTTGTCAACCCCTTTATAAAAAAATTATTCGACCTTTTATAATTTATCGATTTATAATTTATCGATAAAAAAAGACAAGCGGCGCCTGAGCGCCGCCCGCCTTGTATAGGAGAAAATTAAGTATTGTCTTTGCGTTTTGCGATTAAATTCATTACCGACGTCACCGCAAACCAGCCCACCGATGCAACAAGAAGTGTACCCGACAGCGCATCCACCACGATAACCGCAGTCTTCCATGGAGGCGTTACTCTCGTAATCTTTGTATTGGACGAATAGCTGTTCATTGCATTCGAAGTAACGGTATGATAAAGAATTCTCTTTGCCGACTCTCTCATAGCCTGAGCAAGTTTACCGAAATTGCCGTTTGAGTTACCGGGCTTAAAATAATCATACTTGTACGTGCTTCCCGTATAATCGGGCGTACCCACACCGTAGTTGTATTCGTTAAGGTCCGTCGCACCCGTATAAACGTTTACGATTCTGGACACATACGCCTCGCCGTGCGCACCGTCGGTCATATCGCCCGCGCAGTCGGTTTCTATTATTCCGGGAAGTTTACACTCGTTTCTGAGCCACTTAGCAAACGGTACGCAATTTGCGACAGCCTGAGTTCCCATACGGCTGAAAGAAGTCATAACGCTGAACGATTCCCCTTCCGTAATGCCGATTTCGAACGCGCGGAGATATATTTCACGCATAGATTGCTCGGTTGCCCAGGTATTTACGCCATGTCTTGCCGTTTCGCACTCGTTCATAGCCGCGTGCTTGATAAAGCAATGTACGCCTTTGGACTCTATAGCTTTGATTTCGGGAGCACTGATAAGCCCCGAAAGAATTGCGTCTTCGCTGACGTATTCGGCAGTTCTGCCCGCATACGGTGTGCGGATGATATTGAGGCCTATGCCGAGTAAGCCTGCCTGACCTGCCCAAAGACCTTCCTCGCCTATCTGAGCACCTACTTTTTCCGCTATTTCCTTGTTGAAAGTTGCCGCGAGCACCCCGTTGGAAGAAAAACCCGTCGAAGTATACTTATTGTCAATATCGCGGTCGGGAATATAATTTCCGTCTTCATCGAAGCCTCCCGCCCTGTCTGCAAGAGGATTCGTCGGTCCGCTGTAACGGCTGCCCGCTTCATTCTTCTTTTTATAGGTCTGATTAAATCCGTTGGGACCGTTTTCATCACCCGTACTGGGTTTTGTTACGGACTGAACGAAAATCGTCTTATGTCTGCCGTTTGACAAAAGTTCCACCGTTTCATCCCATGACATCTGGTCGAGAAGTTTATCCCAGAGCGAACTTTCATATCCGACCTCGATAAGGTCTATGAGTTTGAGTCCGTTGTCCGCACCGTACACGGGATATTTAGTTTCATCCGGTTTGATGACATAACCTGCGTCCATCTGATTTCTCATGTCATCCGCCATGGCTTTGGTCATAGTAAGCGTGGCGTTATGTTTAACGAGCGTACCGTCCTGTTTTCTTTCCGCAAGTTTTACCGTTCCGTTCCAATCGCTTCTGTCGTAATATTTTACGCTGTTATTGCCTTTACCTTCATAAGTGTTTATATCCGCGAAACCGAACTGATTGGTTATAGGGAATCCACTGTTTTCCGTAAATGCAAACGTTTTATCGTCAAACCTGTAAGAGAAAGACTTAACAAGGTCGGAATTGCCTTCGGCATCCATTCTGCCGTCGGTATTGTCGGGAGTGTGTCCCTTTGCCGCCAACAGATTATTCACCGCCTCGTGAGCATTCCGTGCAGCAATAAGATGATAATCGCCCGACATAGTCACATAAGTCTCCGCGCCGAAAGTATCGTAAGAAGCGAAGTATTTTTCATTCACGTCTATCGAAACTGTTGTAGTGGCTTTGGCGGCAAGTTCGGGCGTTTTGCCGAACTCTATAAGTTCCACGCTCGGAACCTGAATATTATTCTGTTTGGCATAGGAGCCGTAAGGTTTTGACACGTAAATCTGAACGGGAGTTTTACCTGTCGTATCGCCATTGTTGGTTACATCCACCTTCACCGTATATGTCTTACCCGATTTGCTTACCTGCATATTTGAAAAAGTAAAGTCGGTATACGATATTCCATAGCCGAAAGGATATGCTACAACTTTGCTATAATCGTAATTTCCGACGTTAGCCGCACCGGTAACGTAGTCCTCGTATCTTGTTTCCGTATATTTATATCCGAGATACATTCCTTCCTGATAAACGGTATACGTAGTGAAACTGGACTGATACTGGCTATCTAACGCGGGATTCTGCATGTTGAATTCCGCATAATTCGGATAAGTAAAGAAATAATTCTGGTCCATAAAGTTGTTGTTTACGGGATTCATTAAATTGTCGCTCCAGAGCGTCGTGGATGCGCCGCCGCTGAAATTGTAAACGCCTGTAAGAAGTTTTGCAACGGCAACCGTACCGACTTCACCGACCGACCCCGTCCATAAGCACGCGTCTATGCCGTAACTATTTTTTTGCAGGAAATCAAGCTGTATCGTGCTCGCCATATTCAGAACAAGAACGATTTTCTTTATCTTGTTCTGAGCTTTAAGCTCTTTAAGACCGTTCAGCACGGAAATTTCAGAAGGGCTGAGCTGAAGATAGTCGCCGTAAGTTCCGTCGTTCTCGGAGACGTACTGATTATTCTGATTCCCGTACTGTTCGTTCTTACCGCTGGTTGCAGGTAAATCATACCCCTCGCCGCCGGTACGTTTTATTATGTAAATCGCCGCGTCGCCATACTCTTCGACATCGGCATATCCCTCGCCCGTCTGAACCACGTTCCAAGGTGCATCGCCGATTTTTACCGAACTTACGCTGCTTGCGGGAGCATACTCCGAACCCTTTGCCGCCCACGTAGTATAATCCGTAGCAAGTTTTTCGTTGATATTCAGCAATACTTCGCCCTGAACTTTTTCCTTGGGTGCATCCGCATTTGTATGCGCAAGACCGCGAAATGCTTCATACCAGCTAATCGCTTCGGATGTATTTATACCGCCCGAACCCGAAGCACCGTAAAAAGGAGCCGCGCCGCTCACGCCGAATACGCTTACCTTTGCACCTTTTGTCAAAGGCAACGCGGAATTATCGTTTTTAAGCAGAACCGTACCTTCTTTCTGCTCCTCTTCCTGAACTTTAAAACCGTTCATTACAACTTCTTTTATACTCTTGAAACTCGATTTGTAATATTCGAGTTCATCCGCCGTATATTTTTTGTCACCCGTCGTCTCAACTACAGCGTTCGTCTGACCGAGAGCGGAAGAAATAGTATCCTCGTTGGCCCATAGTATGGGGGTTGCCGTCATCATAACGCCGAACAACAGCGTGGAAGCGGTAATCGCCGCTTTCTGTAATTGCAATTTGATTTTCATTATTCAACCTCCTTGACCTGTCTGAAAAAGATATTCGCAACGCTTCCCGCAAGTCCGATTGCAAACAAAACCGTACAAGCGACAAACTGCGTACTGAAACTGGCGATGTCTATTCCGACCATTACCACTACAACGTAATTGTATATATTCGTAATATACAGAAGCAGTGCCACGAAATTTGCCAATGCAAGCACGGGAGGAGCCCAATCATTTAGCTTTAATGCGGTAAGCACAATCGCAACGGCAATGCCCGCAATCATGACGGCAAATCCCGCCCAGGACATATACCTGTCGTTACTGCCGTAAGCGTCGGCATAAACGATTGAAGTTACAAGCGTAAACAATGATAAGGCGACCGTCACGTAAAACCCGTAACTTTTGTTCTTAAAAAAATTTTTTATTTTCTCTTTTAAACCTTCCATTTTATTCTCCTTAATTAATTTTCCGAATTTGGCGGAGTACCGCCGGTTACTGCCATCAAATTTTTTCTATGTAACGTTCCTCCCCTGTTTTTATCGGGAACAGAATATCATATATATCCGTTTGCAACCGTATAAAGCGCAAAATAGCTTTTTTTAAGTGCGAATTGTCAAAATCTGTTAATAAATTACAATTTGAAAATTATTAACTCAACCGTAAATCCTTCGGAATGTGCCTTTGCGGCAATCAAACGCGCCAAAAACCGTATTAGATATTTCGTCTCGTTCAAACGATGTAAAATCAAAAGCCGCGCGTATTCTACGCGCGGCTTTTTGTTTTCCGTATTAAAATTATCTGTTTGCATTCTGTAAATATATATTCAGACTGAACATACCGTCCTCGGCATTGACCGCAATTCCGCCCTGATATTTTTCGGCGATATTCCTTATACTCTTCATACCGTAGCCGTGAAAACCTTTTTCGTTTTCTTTGTCCGTCACCGGCAAACCGTTTTCCGTTATCAGTTTTCCGCTGAAATAGTTTACCGTATTGACGAATATAAAGTCGCCTTTGTTTTCGACAATTACGCTTATTGTCTTTAATTCGGGGTCGTTTGTTTTATCCAGTGCTTCCATTGCATTTGTCAGCGCGTTACCGAACAAAGAATAAATATCCATAGCGTTCATAAACGCAAGACATCCCCCGTCGCCCATAAAAGTGAGTTTTATACCCTTTTCCCTGCATTGAAGATTTTTTTCGTAAAGAATTATGTCAAGCACTTCCAACCCTGTTCTGACAGTACCGTCGTAAATTTCCACAAGCTCGTTCAAACTGTCGGCATAATTCCCTCCGATAGTCACGGCGTCGGATAGACGCTGCTTTATATCGTGACACTTGATATTGAGAAGTTCCATATTTGCTTTACTTATCTCGTACTGCTTTTTCTCCTCTTCGCTTATTCTCTGCAATATCTTGTTTTCGGTTTTGATTATCGCAAGATTATATATAAAATACTGTAACGCAAGAACCAACGCGCAACAGGTAATCGAATAAAGAGACATACAGACTACGGTAATAACGTCGTTTCTGTAACTGAGCCTTGCAAATCTGCTCAATCCCACACAAATAATTATAGTGACGACGGAAAGCCAAAGCATTTTACGGTCGTAGAAATTATAAAAATTCTTTTTCGCGCTCCAGATACCCAACGTAAAAAAATAAACGATATATAAAACGAGACACACGACAGACTCCATCCACCACACTTTCGGTACAGCATCTATAAGCGAAATCATCGAAAAAATATGATAAGATATATGTTGTAAAGAATACCCGCATACGCACGCGGCGAGTATAGCCCCCTTTTTACATTTAAAACAAAAAAGAGCGCCGACAAAAGAATACATAAACATTACAAAAAATCTGAAAAAAGCATGGTACGGATTATTATATAGTTTTGCGGGCATTGGAAAGAAATACGCAAGGACTATGCAAACAGCCGCCGCGGCGACATATCTCACTAAAAACAGCTTTCTTTTCGGATAAGAATAAAGCAGTATAAGCTGCGCAAGCAACAATTCACAGATAAAAATTATACTTCCCGTCGTAAACATTATTTTTTCACTCCCGCAATATAATCGGCAAACGCTTTCACAAACGCATTTTTTTGCGTGCGAGCCAGGACAAGCTCTTCTCCGTCTACTATGACGGAATCTTTTTTTATAGCCGTAACGTATCGCATATTAACAAGCTGCCCTCTGTTGCAGCGTACGAATTTTCCTCTCGACCCCAGCTTTTTTTCGGCAGCCGAAAGCGTAATATATTCTTTATGATTTCCTTCCGGCGAATGATAAATTATATAATGCCCGTCCACTTCGATGTACCTCAGCACCCCGGCATTTACGCTTATTAATTCCCCGTCCTGCTTTATAATGATTTTCGCGCTCGACGGCGATGAAACGCGGACGAGCGCGCGCTTAAATTTAAGCGCGAAAACCAATTTATCCAAAGGCTTTACGATAAAATCCAATGCGTCGACTTCATATCCCCTGACGGCAAGCTGCGCCATGTTGGTCACAAAAATTATTATTACCGTTTTATCGGTCTTTCTGAGCGCCTTCGCAGCTTCCAGTCCGTTCGTCTGACCGAGCTGAATATCCATGAGTACGATGTCGTAAACGGGTTCGTATTTAATAAGAAACTCTTCCGCGCTCCCGAATTCGCTAACATCGAACTTAACGTCTGCCGTTTCCATAAAACGAAGACATTCGCGAATTTTCAGACGTTCGCTTTTCTCATCGTCGACGACCGCTATTTTAATCATTATTCCCCCCTCCGAAAAAGGATTCCCCCAAAGAGAACGGCGTGTTGCTTTTTGATTATATCACGTTCGGAACGGTTTTGCAATATGCAATTCAGCGTTATTTTAATTCGTATAACGCTATTTATTCGGCCGAAACAAACACCCGACTTTTTCGAACGAAGTTTTTAATTGTTTGTTCCTGCTATATAAAAAAGGCGGATAAAATTATCCGCCTTTTTTATTTTTCAAACATCCGCACCCCACGCAGTCTTTGTAACCGGCACAAAGTTCCGTACTACATCGCTTTCGGGGGTATCGGGTACTTCGGGAGTATCGCTACATGCGGTAATTCCGCAAATGCCGCCTGCCATAACCGTTCCCACCAAAAGTGCGAGCACAAGTCTTGATTTTCTCAATTTTTCTCCTCCTGAAAAGTTTTTTTGTGTCAAAATATATTCTCTGACACTTGCAACATTATAACAAAAGCTGTTTACATCTTTCAATAGGGGAATGACTTCACGAGGACAGGCGGACACAAACGACTCTTCGCCGTCATTAAAACCATAAAACAAAAGACGAACGACAATCCGGATTGTCGTTCGTCTTTTGTTTTTTACCGTTCGTGTTAAAGATAAGTTAAGAAAAACCCGACATACGCTTTTTTCGGAAATAAAAAAGCGACGCCTGCCGATAATGACTAATCCCCCGAGGACAAATTCCTCGGGGGATTATATTTTCCATTATTTATTATGCTACAACATCAGAAATATACTGATACATTCCGATGAACAGTTCTTCCACCGCACTTTGCACCTCGATATAATTCATAATCGAGTCGTGCACTTTCGAAACGTCATAGGTGAACGTAACGCATTCTCCCGCTTTTATCGTGACGGTTTTTTCGCCGTACACGTTTGCCGCAGGACTGCCACTGCTCGTAGTCAGGGCAAATCTTATCGTAATATCTTCTTTACCGAAGTTTTCAACCGTGACGGTAACCGTTTTAGCATCGGTTACTTTGGTAAGAGAATTCATTTCCTGCGTCACGAAGTATGCGCCCGACGGAAGCTGCGCAGGCGCGCCGACCGTACCGCCCTTGAAGCGGTAAACGCTTCCCTTTTCGTAATATGTGCCGTCGGAGCTCTTCACTGCGCCGGAGGTATTGTTGTCGATTACCGAATAACAATCATGTTCTCTGCCCGGATATAGGTGTCCGTTGGGCGTTATTTTACCCGTCAGATTCGTCTTTGAATAGAAATTATCGGAATCGAATACGGGCGCCAATGTTATGTTGCCCGTAACAGTATACTTGTCTGTATAGAGTTTGACTCTGTCGTTTAATTCGCACCAACCGCTGAAAACTTTACCCTCGGGCACGGCATCGGGTACCGCCTCCGTCAAATCGATTTCGCCGCCGATGCCTGCTATTATCGTAGAAGAGCCGTCGAGAGTTCCGCCCTGCAATGTCACGGTAACGTCAGCGCTTACATACTTCGGTCTGATTGTAACGTCGCGTTCGGGCATTATAAACTCAATGGGATATTCGTTGCCTTCCTCGTCCGCCCAGCCGACAAGCACCTTCCCCTCGGGAGCGGTGCATTTAAGCACGGGCTTAGAGTCTGCGGTAACGAGTTTTTCGGTTTCGCCGTCCTCGAAGGTTATTCCTTCGGTCAACGTAAGGGTATACGCCAAAGAAGAAGCAATAACCACGTCTTCGTCGAACATACCGATAGTCCACTGAGTGCCGTTTTCGAGGTCTTTTCTTGTGTATATTCCGTCGGTAAGCGCGGGAAGAGCTCTTGCCCTTTGCGCCTTGTTTTTACATTCGCCGTCCACCATTTCCTTAACGTCCGTTGAGTGACAATCCCAGGCAATCGTGCCCGTCGAGCTTTCGGTGGGAACTTTTGTAACGCTTACGAAGGACGAAGGGTCTGCGATAGTGCTTTCAGTCTTATCCTCAACCGTCGCCGAAGTATGAATTTCAATATAGTCGAGATTGAGATAGTTCGAGCTTGCGGGCGTTATACTCAAAACGTTTCTGCCCTCTGCAAGCGAAATCTGAGTTTCCAAAGTAACCATAGTGAAATACGCGGCGGAACAGCCGGAAGCGGGTTCGCCCGATTCGGGGTCGAAAGTCGCAGATAAATCTACTACGGGTTTGTCGTTTACCGTCATATCCGCATATCCAGAAAGCGCGGCGCCCGTACTTTGAGCATATTGACCCGACATACGGATAAGCATTTTGGAACGTACCTTTTTGTCGGAATTAAAGGTGTACGACAAAGTCGCCGTACCGAGATTGCAAAGCGTGACGTTCCCGCTGAAACTCGGACTGAACTCGATGCTCTTGCCCGTACAGAAGTGGTCCATTCCGCCCGAATTTCCGTAAATCTTTGCGTGCTCTCCCTCAAAGCGGAAAGGCGTCAATGTCGCGCCTTCTTCCTCTAAGGGCGTGTCGTCGACGAACGGTTCCCTCGAAGGACGGCGGTTGTCGTCCTCGAGAAAGTCGTTTTCGTCCCTGTGCATATTATCCTGCCAGTTGCCTGCTTCGCCGCTACCTCCTCCGTTATCGGGAATCGGGTCCGAACAGCCCGCAAAAGCAAAGCACATAGTCAACGCCGTTACGGCGCAAATCAAGCGTTTAAAGCTGTTTCTCATTCTTCTTCACCACCCTCGGGTTTTCTCTTCAAAAGATACAACGTTGAGCCGAATGCGACGACGCTCAGTCCGAACATTATACCTGTTGCGACCTGGAAGCCCTTAATTACGTTTACCCATGTCGGTGTAACCGTTATAAAGCGGGTGCCGCTCGTAATTGCGTTCATCGCATTGCTCTGAACTACTGTGTAAAGCACTCTGTGAGCAGCTTCGCGCATAGCCCAGGCCATATCAGCGTGTTTGCCGTCTTTTACGTAGTCGAAGTTTTCCTTGCTTATATTGAGGGTACCGTCCGGAATATCGTTACCGTAGAGCACGCCGCGCACATAACTGCCGTTATAGCATCCGTACGAGTCGGTTACGACGTGTCCGGTCATACCGAATTCTCCTCTCAATACAGTGTTCATAAAGCCGTGAGTACCCGTCCATTTAACGCCGAGCGAATTGAGTCCGCCCATCACGCACTGCGCTCCGCCCTCTTCTATGGCAATCTGGAAAGATTTGAGATAGATTTCGCGGATAGACTGTTCGTTTGCCCAGGTAAAGCCGCCGCAACGCGCCGTTTCCTGGTCGTTGAGGAACGCGTGTTTGAGATATACGTACGCGCCTCTCGTAGCCATTCCTTTGGTCGTCTGTGCCGCTATCTTGCCCATAAGCACCGGGTCTTCCGAATAGTATTCGAAGTTACGTCCGCCGTATGCGCTGCGGTGGGTGTTCATACCCATGCCGTAAAGTCCGGACATACCGCTCCAAAGCATATCTTCTCCCCACTGTCTGCCGTAATAGTCGGCAAGCTCGAGATTGAAAGTAGAAGCTATAAGCGCATTGCAGGGATATACTACGGGTTTTTGCCCCTTGTCCGCATCGTCGGTACGTACGGCATATCCCCTGTTTACGGTCGAAGCAACGTTATAGGAAACAACGGGACCCGACCCGCCGTTCTGGTCGATGGTTTCGGGTTTTGCTATCGATTGGAGAGGATTGGTCTTTCTGAAACCGCATGTAAGTAGCGAAACGGTATCCTCGAAAGTGAGCTGGTCCAAAAGTTTATCCCATAAGGAGTTGTCATAGGGGATGGGCGTTCCGTCGTCGAATGCTCTTAAATTGACGAGAACGTAGCTGGTTGTCGTGGAGCCGTAAACGGGATACTGTCCGCCGTGAGCGGTATTGCCTTCGACTACGGGATTCCAGTTGTCGCTGAAATCCGCCTGCATCTTGTCGGTGCATGTTACGTTGAAGAAAGTATCCAAGCGGTTGTTTTCGGCGTCGAGTCCGAATTTCACCGTTCCCTGCCAATTGCTGCGGGTCATGTATTCGAGTCTGTCCTTGTTGTTACCCGCGCCGTCGTAGAGTTTCAGGTCTACGTCGTCAAATCTGTTGGTGATATCCGCACCCGTCACGGCAGACCTGGAATAAACGGTATCGTTGAACGTCTTTGTTTCCGAATAGACCAAATCGGAATTGCCGTCGGCGGTCATTCCGTCGGACGTCGTCTTGCCCTTAGCCGCGAGCACGTTGTTTACCGCGTCGTGAGCGTCCTTTGCGGCAGTAAAGTAATATGTTCCGTCCTCGATTATATAAGTCTTTGAATTGTATGAATCGTAAGTAGCCAACTCGCGCTCGTTTACCTCTACGGTAACCGTCTCGCTCGCACCCGGACTGAGCGTTTTAGTCTTTGTAAAACCGACAAGCTCAACGGAAGGCTTCTCTATGCCGTACTGTTTATCGTAATCGGTATAAGGCTTCTGCGCATAAATCTGCACGACTTCTTTACCAGCTACACTGCCCGTATTGGTAACTTTTAAGGTAATCGTATAGCTTGCTTCCGTCTTGTCGAGGCTCGAAGCCGCGTTTCTGACTACTTTGAAATTATCGTACCTGAAATCAGTATAAGAAATTCCGTATCCGAAGGGATAAGCAACCGTAGCGTTATAGTCGAATTCACCGGTTTTTTCCGTGCCGAGCACCTTGTCTTCGTAACGGGTCTCCGTATAACGGTATCCCATATATACGCCTTCCTGATACACAATGTCGCGCACAACCGAAGCGTTTTCGCTCATATTCCACTGCGAAGCGTTGTTCGAAGTGTCGATGAGAGTTGCGAAATTCGCGTGCACGGGATTGAGGTAATGCTTGCGCCAGAACGTATCCGCAAGACGCCCCGAAGGGTTGACGTTGCCCGCAAGCAAATCGCCGATAGCGTATGCGCCGACTTCACCGAAGTTACCGACCCACATTACCGCGTCTATGCCGTATTCGTCCTCGAAATCGAGCTGAACCTGATTGGAGAAATTTAGGAGCAAGATAATACTGTCGAACTTGCCATTCGTTTTCTGCTCTTTCAAATTTTTGAGCACGTCTTTCTCACTGGGAGAAAGTTTGAGATAGTTCCCGTCTCCGAAATCGTTTTTATCTCCGCCGTAAATGGTGGAATCGATTCCCTCGCCGCCGCTTCTCGAAAGTACGAATATCGCAGCGTCGGCTTTACTCGTTTTAGCAGGCGTATTTATCTGACTCCACGACGCGTCGCCTATCGTCCACTGGGTTCCGACCGTGCCGCCCGATTTCTTTTTCCCGTAAGTTCCGAGATTGTCCTTATACCACGACCAAAGTTCCTCGTTTACTGAAACTCCCGCCGCTTCCAGTCCTTCTTTAAGAGTTATTATACTGCCGCTGCTTCCGCCCGAACCCGTGCCGGTCACTATGGGGTCTACCGAAGACGTAGAGAAAAGGCTGACGGTTGCGTCTTGTTTGAGGGGAAGCGCATTGCGTTCGTTTTTAAGAAGAGTCGCACCTTCGGCTACTACCGTTTCCGCATAAACTTCGCCGTTAGCCTTTACCTCGGCAACGCTGTTAAACGAAGTTTTGAAATATTCGCTGTCTTTCGAGTCCGCGTCGGGGTCTTTGACTTCTATCTGGGTTACCCCCTTGAAAACGGTATTTACCGCATCGACGTTTTCAAAAAGAATTACTCCGCCGACCATAATTATGCCGAAGAGGAAGGTAAATATTTCAGTGCATATCTTCGACGCAAGATTCAACGTTTTCAATGTTTTCTTATTTAACGTTTTCATGCTTTACCTCCGGAAGTAATCGCTTCTGTTTCAACCTTTGTATTTTCTTCGGGTTTGTTTTGTTTTATGGACATAGCCGCAACTCCCAACCCGAAAATTACTATGTAAAGAATTATGCTTACGAGATAACCGTAATACATCTGAAAAATCAACGACAGAGAAATGCCGCTGTAAAATATCTGCGAAAAATACATATAGCCGAAGCGCATAAACATAAGGAACGACAAAAATTCCATAAGCGTAGCCGCAGCCGGCGCCCAGGGAGAAGTAACCTTAAACAAAGCTAAACCTATCCCCGACAGTATAGCCAGAACGGAAAAGAATATTACTGTCCAATGCATATAACTTTCCCACGAAACCGGCGTGAATGCGGCAACGTAGACTGTAAGTTGCACAAGCGATAACGCCACTACTGCCGCGGTAAAATAAAACCCAAGAGCTTTTGATTTGAAAAAGTTTTTCAATATCTCAAACACCCGCATTTTTCCTCCTATATAATTTTTTACGACGGAAACGGCGTCGACATTCCGCAACCGCATCGTTTTGAATTAAGGGCAACGAGCAGCCGATTTAATAAGTTAACCGCGCCGAACGATTGCGAAATCAGTATAAATTCGGCAAGCGGAAATGTCAATATCTCTTTTCCAAATGAACGTTGAAACGACGAGATTGACGGAAAAATTATAAAAAAACGATGTTAAAAACAAAAAACAAGTTCTGTACAATACAGAACCTGTTTGAAAATTTTATTGAATCTATACGTTCGAGTTTTGTTAGCTTTTATCGGAACGGAAGTATTTTACGGCTCTTTACGTTTGAGCGGGAAGACGAAGTCCACGCAGAAAATTCCGTCATCCGTGGAGATATTCATATAGCCGTTATATTTGCGGGCGATAAAATTCATGCTCTTTATACCGAAGCCGTGATACCCCTTGTCTTTGGTCGTAGCCGGCAGACCGTCCTCGAAAATTATTTCGCCGTCGTAAAAATTCTCTATATGAACGGATAATGATTCGCTCTCTCTGCGCACATTCAGAGAAATGCAACGCCTGTCCTCGTCCTCTATGAGACAAACCTTTTCAAAGGCGTTCGAAAGCGCGTTTCCGAAAAGCGAATATATATCCATATCGTCCATAAACGATAATTCTTCGCCCCTCACTACACATGTGAATGTAATGTTATTGCGTTCGCACAACAAACTTTTTTCCGTCAGAATTACGTCCAGAACGTCGTTGCCCGTCTTTGCCGCGGCGTCGTAGAACATTACGGCGTCTTCTATCTTCTTTATATACGGCTCGGAAGCGTTTTCACGCAGCGCCTGAATCTGATGTTTGAGGTCGTGACACTTTAAATTTATAAATTCTATGTTTTCTTTGGTTAATTCGTACTGCTCCTTCTCCCTCTGCATTATCTCCTTCATAACCTGCAATTCGTTTTTAGCCTTGTCCTTGTCGGTCATATCGAGCAAAAACGCAAGTATGAAAACGCAGTTGAGTATCGCCGCAACCGATTCGGCAATCTGCGTAAACATATCGCGCTCCGAGATGTCGTTCGTAAAGCGGGAAATGAGAATGCACACAATAATTACCGCCAAAAACAGCAATACCTTGCCCTTTACGTCCTTGATTTCGTCGGGTGCGGAACGCTTGCGTATAAACGCAAAGTATACGGCCGCGTAAATTGCGGCGCAACACAAAAATTCACATAAAAACGAAAACCATACGTGTTCGGAAAAGAAAACGTTCACCGACGGAATAACGCCTATGACCGAGGACACGTTCCAGCCTATATGTTGAAGGGCATAACCGCCCGAGCAGTAAAACAAAACCGTCCACACCGAATCTTTAAAACTGTATTTGAAGGCGGCTACCGTCATCAAAAATACAGCCACGTAATAAACGAATTTGAATATGGAATCGGTAAGTTCGTTCACGCCGTTATACGTGAATTCTCTGTCGGTAATTACAGAATATATAAAAAGCGTTAAAAAAGAGGCGACGAGACAAACAAGAACGGAGCCGGAAAACCGCAGCCAGAAGAATTTTTTACGGCGCATAAATCCCGAAAACATAAACTCCGCAACTATCAGCTCGAAAATCATAAGCCCGAAGGCGCAAAACGATAAAATCATACGCTTCCACCCACGTATTTTGCAAACGCTGCCATAAAACTCTGCTTGCGCGAACGACTTATATGCAGTTGCTGCCCGTCGATTTCTACATACTCGCCCCTGACCGCGCTCGCATATTTTAGATTTACCAAAAAGCCCGAATTACACCTTATAAAATAGTAGTGAGAAAGTTTATTTTCCCACTCGCTCAACGTACTGCCCGTTATACGCACATCTCCGCCGCCAACAATATGAAAAATAAGATTGTGATTGCAGGATTCGACGAACACAATATCCTTTATTTTTACTTTGCGTGATTCGAATCTGGTAGTCAGCGTGCAAAAATCGTCGTTGGACAGATGCGCAATTTTTTTTAAAATTCTCCTGAATTTCATAAAAAAATTACCGTAGCTGAGCGGCTTTAAGATAAAATCGTAAGCCTCCACCTCATAACTTTCCACGGCGTACTGAGCCATATTCGTGACGAATACTATAAGAACTTTTTCATTTCTCTTGCGGACTTCGCGCGCTGCGTCCATACCGGACATCCCGCTCATCTGAATATCGAGAAAAATCACCTCGTATTCACTAAAATTACCCAAAAATGTTTCGGCGTCCGAAAATTCGGCAATGTCGAACTCCGCAGAAACGACATTTTCCGACATAAATTTTATTATCATATTTTTCAACGTTTCGGAAGCGACAGGCTCGTCCTCGACGATTGCAATGCGTATCATTCCACTCTCCTTGCGGTTATAATGGGCTGCATTTAAGCAAACATAATTACAAGTATTACAACACGCGTTATAGAAACAATTTGTAATTTGCCGTATTATAACATAGCGATGCAAAAATCAAAGATTTTTTTGCGAAGAACGCATCGAAGTTCGAATACGGTGCTCGAAAACCCTTGCAAGCAAGTTTTCTCGCCTGTATTATAACATCTACACCTTGAAATTGTCAAACTGAAAAATTTACGTCAGATTACACCCCGATTCGATTGCTTCTTTTGTTTTCGGATATCGATTGTTGTAAAAGAATTACCAATATCCCGCAAAAAAGAAAAGAGCCCGTTTTTGTTATAAAAACGGGCCCCTTAAATCAACGGACTTCCATTTTGCGCAGAACGCCGAACAACAACTGCGAAATGGTCGTACATTAGTTAAAAATTAATTTAATCTGTAATTTCGTTTGAAGACTTTTCTTCCTTACCGTTTTTCTTTACCGATTTGCGAACCGTAAAGAAACCCCAAATCCCTAAGCCGACGGCGACGGCGCAGTCAAGCACAATCAATATAATCGTCCAGGTCGGTAAGCTGTATCCTATAACCGCATCGTTTATGGCACAACTGTTGGCTACGGTGTACATTATGTTTTTAGAACACTGTCTTAAAACGTAAACGTCTGCGGGATTATTTAAATCTGCATTCCAGTAGTTTGCCGACATAGTCGTAAGATTCAAATCTCCACCCGCATAATGCATCTGTTCGGCGTTCATATATACGCTTAAATTAAAGTCGCTTATTACCGTGCCTTTAAAGCCCCATTCGTTACGCAAAACCTCCGTAAGCAAACGGTAATCACCGCCCGCCCATACTGTACCTATTCGGTTGAACGAACTCATAACGGCAGTGGTTCCGCCGACTTTAACTGCCTTTTCAAACGGTTTGAAATATAATTCGCGCATTGCTTGTTCGGTAACCCACGTTATCAGTCCATTAGAGTCGCGGTGAGTTTCCTGGTCGTTTACCGCAAAGTGCTTTATATACATGTAAACGCCTTTCTCTTTTGCTCCGCTTATTTCGGAAGCCGCAAGCATACCTGCAAGGTATCCGTCTTCCGAGAAATATTCGAAATTTCTGCCGCCGAAAGGACTGCGGTGAATATTGACGCCGGGAGCGTATAATCCGCTGTAAGGAGTGCCGTCGCCTTTGGCGTTGCCCCATATTCCCTCATTGCCGATTGCCCTGCCAACCTCTTTAAGAAGTTCTGTATTCCATGTTGCCGTCATAACGCATTCGGAAGCGTAGGAACAGGTGTCGTAATATCTGCCCTCTTTGTCCATAAAGTTGACGAAGCCGACAGGTCCGTCCGATTCCAAAGTCTCTGGCTTGCCAACATTTAAAACTGCGGGGGACTTGAAGTTCCCTTTACTTACCAGATTCAGCATATCGGCTGCCGTAATCTGGTTCATAAACTTTTCCCACTGCCCGTCTTTATATTCAACAGCGTGCATCGAATGAAGCATAATATCTGCCGTTTTCGCACGCTTTGCCTGTTCCGGCATCTTATAATTATCGACGTTTGGATTCCTGCTGTCCGTTTCTTCAAGTTCGGTTATAAACGCGCCGTCCACCACCCGGTCGACTCTTTCGCGTCTGCTCGTGGGCCATGTGCCTTCCCAGTCGCTGCGGGAAAGTCCTTTGCGTACATTTCCTTTTACCGTGACGTCCGAAAGTTGAATTGCCGAATCGTCGAAACGATTAACGACGTCGTACCCGGTCACGGGGTCTTTTGCGTATAAAACGTTGTCGTCTGCCGTCATATCGATATCAATTTCGGATTCGTGCGCATTCCGACTTATAGCAAACACATAAGCCCCTTTCTCAAGCTCGTAACCTCTAAACATGTTTTTATTCGCATCGTTATAGTCGTACGAAGCGATATCGTAAGGGTCAACCGTAATTTCAAGCTCGCAGAAATTCGGTTTGCTTTCGTCCGCTTCACTTGCGGGATAAAGCGTAGGCGTTTTGGCAAAGCCGCAAAGTACCTTATGCGGTTTTTCGATTCCGCCCTGCGAATATGGCGCGGTTGCATAAATTTCAACAACGTCTTTGCCCGCGTGATTACCGATGTTGGTCACTTTTAATTTTACGGTAAATTTGTTTTTGTCAAGAACTTTGTTATTCAGCTCGTCACCGTTAAGAAGCTCCCATTCGAACTCGGAATACGAAAGACCGTAACCAAACGGAAAAACAACGTGCGCATCGTACCAGCTGTTCCATTCGGAAGTGGTCGTACCGAGTACGGAACTATCCGTATACGTTTGCTTTCCCTCGGTATAACCTCTCGTCTCCCAATATCTGTAACCTACGTACACTCCCTCTTCGTAATCGACGAAATAATAGGGGTACGACTTACTTACACTCTCCATATACTGGTCGCCCGAAATGGTGTATTTACCTACTCGTTCGTTCAGACTATTGTCACCGAAATTTACGTAAGACGGGTCGCGGGTAAAATCGCGAACGTACGTGTCTACGAGCCTGCCCGAAGGGTTGACCGTACCGTTTAAAACTCTGCCCAGCGCCATGATTCCCGAGTTGCCCGGTCCGCCTATCCAAAGCGCTCCGTCTATTTTGCCGTTATATGCATAATGTCCTTCGTCGTTAAGAAAGCCCAGCTCCATAGACGTACTGCTATTTATAATAACTATAACGTGTTCGATATTTTTAAGACTGCAAACCTTCGCTAGCATTTCGCGCTCGTTTTGGTCAAGTTGAAGATAATGGTCGTCTTTATTAGCGCCGGCTACCGCGCCGTCGCCATTTTTATTAACCATTGTGCGAGGCAAATCAAAGCCCTCGCCTCCAATACGTGAAAATACGACAAGTGCCGTCGCGATATTGCTGTTTTCGCACTCGGTCCACAAATTGCCGTACCTGCTTACGGGAGTTTCACCGGTGTTGAGAAACACGCCAGAATTTTCTATGGGCGGATTGGAAGGTCTCGGGTCGCCGGATTCGGTATCATCCTCATAGAACGCTTTAAGCGATTGGTTATAACCTATATCCGCCGCTTCAAGGCTGTCGTAGATTGTTTTTCGTCCTTCCGAACTGCCCGCGCCCGAGCCGCTTCCGCCGTACACGAGGTTAACCGAATTCTTCCCGAATACGTGAACCCGTTCATTTTTTGCAAGGGGAAGCGCGCCCTCGTTTTTCAAAAGGACAATGCCCTCCTCGTTTATCTTTTCGTTGAGTAAGTTAGCCGCTTCGTAGGCTTCCTGTTTGCTGTCGTAATCACTTTTATAAAGGGCGGCTTGTTCGCTTGAACCGTCCACAATTCTCTTTGAACCGCCTATAACCGAACTTAACAGCTCGTATAACACTGTTGTCGCAAGAATAGTAATGACAAGTAAAACGACTGTAAGCACGGACGACACGATAAACCATATCCGCGCCCCTTTGTCGCCGAAAATTATTTTTGCAATTTTTTTCATACTTTTTACGCCTTTCGTATCAGTAAGTTGTGTGAGTTATAGTCGCCGTTGTCGATATCTTCATACAGTCGATATCGGGAGCTTTTGCATTCATCGTGGACGCGGTGGGAAGAAGCGAGTCGGTATTGTTTACGTAAAGATAAACAATATTCTTGCCTTTCTTTATCTTCATATTTTCCGTAAGCCTATATTCTCTAAGTTGCGTATCGGATATAGTAAGCTCGCCATATTTGATTCTCGTATCCGAATCCACCGGTTCGTAATCTTCGTTGAGTTCGGGATTAACATAAATCTGAACTTCGTCATCCGTCATGTCGAATTCGTGATACGACGCCATAAACACAAACGAAAGGGTTGCGTTGTCGTCCGCTTTATCAGACTCGAATTCGAATTCCAAAAACAGACCGTTTCTGTACAAAGAGAAAATCATTTTACCGCCGCTTGCCGTTGCGTAGTCGGTAATAAGGTCTTTACCAGAAGGGGTTGCGGAAGAGCTTCCTCCCACAACGTAGCTTAAATCAATTTTTTCCGCTTCGAGAGTGTACACGGTTGCGGCGTTGTTACCGGAAGAATTTCCCCCCTGTTGAGTTCCACCGTTATTACCGGAATCGCCTCCACCGCACGCAGTGAACGCCAAAATACAAATAAATGCAAGTATACAACAGATAATTATGCCTGAATATTTTTTAATTTTCATCATATTAAACCTCCGAAATATAATTTACAAGCCCTACGGCAAAGCAACGGTTTCGTAACCTGCCGAAACCGTCGCCCTTTTATTGCCGTAACGGCGCTTATCCTTATTGTAAAAACTTAGTTTTTCTTTTTGAACACAAAAGCATATACGGCAAACGCCGCGATTGCCGCAACGGAAATGCAGGAAAGCACCATCGAAACAATGCCGAAAGCGTTGTTATTTTCAACAGAGGTATTGTTCGTATTGCCGCCGAGACTGTCGATTGCATCCTGTAAATCTTCAATCTTGCCGTTGATGTCGTTTACCGAACCTTCGATACCCGAAACCTTATCTTCAAGAGAAGTGCCGGGAAGAGTTGAAGAATCGTCGCCGGTTACCACAAACTTAACTACCTTGTCGGCAGAAATATGGTTTGCCGCAATAGTGGCGGTTATCGTTACGTCGTATTTGCCTGCCTGAGTAGGGGTACCGCTGAGCACGCCTGTCTTTGCGTCGAGCTTTAATCCTGCGGGAAGAGTACCTGCGGTTACCGCGTAAGATACCGCCACACCGTCTTGAAGTTTATCTGCCTGAGCCTTTTCAAGAGCTAAGCTGTAATTTTCAACTTTCGTTCCTACTGCGAAACCCGTAAGCTCTTTACGATTTTCGGGAACCGCCGCGGTACCCCAGCCACCCTTTATAGCTACCGTGGTACCTTCGGTATACGCATTGAGGGGAACTCTGTTTCCGTTTGCCATAAGGTTGGAGTCAGCCGCAACCTTCAAAAGTCTCATTGCGGTATTACGTACAGCGAACCATTGCGTATAGCTCGCAACCGTTTTTTCGCTTGCCGTATAAGTCCATTCTTCAACGCCCTTGTCGTTCGTCTTTTTGGTTACGGTATACGTCTCGGGAACTTTAACTACATTTGCGTCCTTATCCCAAACGCCTTCGATAACGGCTTTGCCGCTGTAAGTTCCGAGGGGACCGGTTCCGCAGCGAGCCATTATGTTACCCGTCCAGTAGTTCGAACCGCCTGCATACATATCCGTAATGGAATAGCCGTCAAAGCCCCACTCTTTATTAATGACGTCCATATAAAGCGCATAATCGCTTGCGGAAGGCATAATGCCGATACGGTTGAACGAAGTCATCGTGCCATTAGCTCCGCCTAATTTAACGCTTAATTCGTAAGGTCTGAGATAAATTTCACGCATTGCCTGCTCGGAGCACCAGGTGATAACGCCGCCGTTGAGCTGACGGTTCTGCTCCTGGTCGTTGAGTGCAAGGTGTTTAAGGAATACTACTACACCCTTTGCCGTGACGCCTTTAACCACGGAAGCCGCGATTATTCCGCCTTGAACGCCGTCCTGCGAGTAATACTCGAAGTTACGTCCCGAGAAAGGCGAACGGTGAATGTTCATAGAGGGCGCATACCAGCCCTGTCTGTTGGTATAAATCGATTCGTTGCCGACTATGTTGCCGTAAAGCTCTGCAAGGTCGGTGTTGTAGGTCGAGCCGAGAACGACAGCCGCAGGCCAGTAAGTGTTTGTGCTGTTCTGTCCAAGCTGGCTTGCGCCGTCGGAATCGGTTGCCTTGGGTTTACCTATTACGTCCAACGCAATGGTCTGGAATCCGGTAGCACTGATAAGGTTGACCATTTCGCCGTAGGTAAGCTGGTTCATAAACTCTATCCACTTTTCATTATCGAGAGGAACGCCAGACATATCGTAAAGCTGGATAGAAGCCACGTCACCGTCTTTGCGTTCCGCCGCCTGGGTCCATGTCGAGGGAATATCGTCCTCGCTCTTATACCAGGGGGCGGTTTCCTTATCCTGGTATGCGAAATAAGCCTGCTGAGAATTGAGGAATGCGATTGCGTCGTCGCTGAATTTTAAATCGTTTGCCGTAGGAGCAGTCGGGAAAGTGCCCGTCCAGTTGTTACGGCTCATAAATGTAAGCGCGGTTGCTCCCGCCGCCATAACGTCACCTTTGCGTCTGGTGTTGGAGTATTGACTGTTTAGCTCGGTGCCCGTCTTGAAAGAATCGTTCTGCGAGAATACCGCCTTTATATCTTCGCCCGTTGCAGGGTCTTTATCCCAGATTATACCCGTCTTACCTTTGGTTGCGGTGTGAGTTACCCCCGCGGGGTTAGTCGTCGCTTCTGCAACGGTATAAATTACGGTATCTACCGTTTCGTGGGAATTTTTGCCGATATTAACCTTTATTTCGCCCGCTTCCAGCTCGTAGCCGGCAAAACCGTTGTCGTTCGCGTCTATATCGTCGAACGAAGCAAGCTCGAAAGGAGTAAAGCTGAGTTTTACGGTCTGTGTTTCACCCGGCTGTAAAAGTTTAGTCTTTGCAAAGGTTACGAGGTTTGCCGATGCTTTTTCGATACCGCCCGCATAATATTCGGGGTTGGAATAAAGCTGAACAACGTCCTTGCCCGCAACACTGCCCGAGCTCTTAACTTCGACTTCTATCGTTATTTTTTCATTTTTATCTGCCTCGGCAATACTCGCCGTCTTTGCGGATTTAACCGTCCAATCGAATTTTGTGTAGGACAAACCGTAGCCGAAAGGATATAGAACACCATTATAACGATTGTAATATGCATCTTTGCCTTCGGGAATGTAACCGGTTAAATCGGTTAACTTTTCTTTGCCGTAAACGTTTTTACCGTCTGATATCGCAGTCGTCGCAAGAGCCGTAAGTCCTTCCGCTCCCGCAGTTTCATAGAAACGGTAACCGAGATATATACCCTCTTCGTAATCAAGCGAAGCGTAGTTCGGACCTGCGCCGCCAAAACCGCTTGAAACATTTGGTATCTTGTAAATATCGCCGTTTTTGTCGCGCACCAGCGTATCCGCTTTAAGGTGCGTTGCGTTCGAGACGTTGAACCAGGTAGGGTCGGTGTCAAGCGTTGCGGGATAGAGGTCTACGGTGCGTCCCGAGGGATTTACTTCACCGCTTAATATTTTGCCTACCGCCATAACGCCTTCCGCACCCGTAAGACCTATCCATAGAATAGAGTTTACAGCCTCGTCGTCTTCGAGTTCGGTTACGTCCATTGCGGAAGGGGTGTTCAGAAGAACAACTATCTTGTTGAATTTTCCGCTATCCTTTATGTATTTGATTAAATCTCTCTCGTTTTTTTCAAGCGAGAGCTTGGTTTCGTCCGCGCTGGTATAGCCCGGAAGAGGAGCCGCCGTAGCCTCGGTTTTGTTTGTGTAACCGTTAATCGTAATATCGCTCATTTCCGAGCCCGACCTCGAAATTACCACTATTGCAGCGCCGTCGTAAGAACTGAACGAAGCCTCGTAAGCCGCAAGCGCCGCAGGGTCGCTTTCGTTACTGGGGTTGCCCTCGTTTGCGTAATGTCCGAGAAGGAACGGGTTCATAATGAATCCGGCGCTTTCGAGGCTGTTCTTCAAGGTTTTATTGCGCGCCGAACTACCGCCGCCCGCACCGCCGCCCGCACGCAACACGTTGTCGCTGTGCGAACCGAATACGCTTACGCGCATTTCCGACGAAGAGAGAGGCAACGCAGTCTTTTCGTTTTTAAGCAGAACCGCGCCCTCCGAAGCGATTGCAACGCTTACTTCCGAGCCCGCGTCTTCAAGCTCTTCGTAGGTTGCAAAATCAGAGTAGTACTTTTTTGCGGTAAAAGTCGACGTGTCGGCGGAAGCCATTCCGCCAATCAACGTTCCCGAAAGAACCATCGAAGCGCAAAGCACACCTGTTGACGCTATTTTAACGATTTTCTTTTGGTTTACTTTTAAATGTTTTAACACCATTCATTCCTCCTGAAAAATATTTTTTATGTTTTCGGGCACTTCCTGCCCGTCGCCGTTAAATACTATCACAAAATTTTAAATATTAACCGGTTTTGCCCGAGGTGGCACAATTTTTGTCCTAAGCGGAAAAAACCCCGCGGCAAAAATCGACGCGGAGCTTACTTTGTTATTTAACCTTTTATTTTATCTTTTTTTCTTTTACGGGTATGGTTACATTCAGATTGAACATTCCGTCCTTGATGAATACCGACATGGTCCCGCCGTATCTTTCTACGATATATTTAATACTTTTCATACCGTAACCGTGATAGCGCGTATCGTGCTTTGTGGTAACGGGCAAGCCGTCTTTAAACGTTACTTCGTGACCGCAGAAATTATCTATATGCACGGAAAGTATTTTGCCTTTCGTAACCAATCTTATGCTGACTATGCGATTGTCCGGGTCTTCCTGCTCGGTTACGCTTTCAATCGCGTTATCGAGTGCGTTGCCGAACAACACGTAAATATCTTCTTCATCTATGAAGTCAAGGCTTGCTCCGTCGACTATAAACGAAAACCTTATGCCGTGCTTTTCGCAAATCAGCTTTTTTTCGGTAAGAACGGTGTCCAACGTAGGATTGCCCGTCTTTAAAATAGAGTCATAAATCATTATAGAGTTTTCTATTTTCTTCACCGATTCATCCACACGGCGACTATCCTACAAATCCCTTATAGCCGCAATCTGATGTTTCAAATCGTGACATTTTATATTTATAAGCTCTATATTCTCCTGCGACATTTTGTGCTGTTCCTCGCTCAAATGCAGCACTAATTTCATATCCTGATTCTTTTTTACCAGTTCCGAAATATAGAACAAACCATACTGTACAAAAAGCAACATTACACATAAAAACGAATCGTACATATTGTGGTAGATATCGTTTCCGACATATGCCATCCACTGGCTTAAAATATTCGTTATTAAAACCGTTATAATGCTTACGCCGAGCGCGAAATAGCTTTTGATTAACTTTGTATCAAGTTTCATTATTTTACGCACGAAGACGAAATACGTCGCCGTATAAATCAAGGCCATAAGTCCTATATGAATTAAACTTAATACCCAAGCAGCTATATATTGCCTTATTAAACTGCGAACTATCAAATCGACGGCGTTGAAGCAATGCTCTATAGCATATGCCGAAGAACAGTAAAACAGCGTTTGCTGCCATTTGAATTCGAAACAGAACCCTACCGCGAATATGGAGAAAATATACTGGAAGAAAAAACTTGCGGCAAACCATCCGCCCCATACCAACCAGTTTCTGAAATATCCGATTACGTACGGACAAACAAACAAAAGAAATACGGCGCAAGGGATAAATCTGAGCCAAAAAATTTTTCTCTTTTTTGCCGTAAAACAAAACAGCATTTCCGCAAAAAATATTTTGGTGGGGTATTGTCCGAAAAAATTTAAAAAAGTCTGAAAAAATTACATTAAGAAAAATTATACCCCCCCCCTAAAAAATTCGAAAGTTTTTCCATAAATTCCTTGCGCTTCCTACGGCTTATCGGCAATTCGGTATCGCCGAGTTTTACATTCGTCGAAGTATATTCCGTTACGCAATTGAGATTAATGAGATAACAATCGTTACATCTGGCAAAAGAATAAGGTGTAAGCTCTTCTTCTATTTTTCCCATCTGCCCGCGCACGGTAATATCCTCGCCTTCGGTATGATAGGTTAAGAAATGCCCGAAAACCTAGATATATTTTATATCACGCACGGAAACGCAACGAAAATTTTCGTCAATTTTCAAAACGACTTTATAATCGCTTCTCAGAGTAACATAGTCTATCGCCTTTTTAATTTTATTGAAAAGTTGAAATAGTTTACGGGTTTAACCATAAAATCTATCGCGTCCACTTCGTACCCTTTTATTGCGCACTGCGCCATATTGGTAACGAACAGAAGCGCAACTCTTTTATCGATTTTGCGCAATCTGTACGAAGTTTCAATCCCGTCCATCATCGGCATTTCTATATCCATAAGAATGATATCGTAAACAGGCTGGTAATCGCAGATAAAGTCAACGCCGTTTGAAAAACGGTGTATGGCAAATTCAACGTCATTCTCTTTTGAAAAACGAGTAAGAAATTTTCAAGGTTTTCACAAACTTTTTCTTCGTCCTCAACCATTACTATTTTAAACACTATAATCGCCTCTTTAAAAATAATTGTAATTTATTTTACCATATTAATAGTCATTAACGAGAAGCGATAGCCTATGCGGTCAATTTTATAGCCTATATGGTTCATATACTAATATTATTGAATATTCTGAAATTTAATAATGCATTTACTTTGCCGTTTTATTTTATATCTTAAACAATGTCAAAGTCAATAACCACATATCAAGACTATTTATTTTACACTTTTATCTTTATCTCATTTTGAATAATAGCTTTTTTAGAACACGGAAGCATTCCATTACAATCACAATTAATAAGCACGACTAGCCTAAAAGTAAAAAAAAAGAGCCCGTTTTTCAAAGCGAAAACGGGCTCTTTTAATTGAAATCCGGCAACTACCTTATCTTGCGGTCTTAAAAGACAACTACATCGGGCGTAACAGAGCTTAACTTCTGTGTTCGGAATGGGAACAGG
>CATKEF010000051.1 GCA_949747905.1 uncultured Eubacteriales bacterium | reverse complement strand
CGTCCGAGTAATCTTTGCCCTCATTGCACGCAGTCATTGAAAAAACCGAAACAGTGCAGCAAGTTGCAAGTATTGTGGCAGGTAAAATTCTTTTAAAAAACTTATTCATAACAAACCTCAATCAATTATTTGATTAACTATATTTTATTCTAAATTCATTTCAAAGTCAACAATAATAGTAATTACAGGGTTGAAATCATCGTTGAAAGGCGATATAGTAATTAAAACAGGCTGGATGGTTCGTCCGTTAGGCATAATAACTTGCAATACGCCTTACGGTGAGAAAAATGAGAGTAAAAATATATGATGACATTAAATTGAATACAGAATTGAACGAGTTGTCGAAAAAGGTATTAATTGTGGTTGTTTGGGCCCCGTGTTAGATGTCAAAACTACATATTGTTTTGTATTGTTCTATAATAAAAAGAATCGCGGAGACTATGCGTGCTGTAATGTTAATAAACAATATCTTGATGTTTTAAATTTAGATTACATAAAAGGCGATAGCATTTTAAAAAGATTTAAAGCAACGGGAGATATAACGAAAGATAGTTTTGAGTCCCAAAAATTTTTAGAATATGATTATGTAGAGCTTGCAGTGGAAAAGAAAAAGTATGCAATAGAGGGCGTACATAAATGCGCACGCGGCGCGGTTATGGAAAATTATTGCATAGGCAGTGAATACTACGTAATATTTACGGACGAAAGTAACGGCGAAGATATAGCTGAAATGTCGGTTCACGAGAACGATTTGATATTAATTAAAAGATAATCTGTCGCCCGTTGTAGTAACACAGCCGTACAATCAAACATCAAGAACCCCCGCAAGTAATGGATAAATTTTAAAATACAAATAAAAAAGGAAGACTTCGGTCTTCCTTTTTTTATATGTCTGAGTTAACCCTTCGACAAGCCTCAGGGTGACATTTATAATGTGGCTCTTCGCTGTCGCTCATGGTAACAATAAAGAAAAGCTCGGAGTGAAATAATATGTCGCCCTGAGCGGACTGTGTCGCCCTGAGCGATAGCGAAGGGTCTATACTATTCAATATCCAAATTATCAAAATCGAAAACGGGACTTTCGAAAAATTCCGTAATCGAAAGACCGAGTGCGCGTATTATAAGCGCCATACTTTTAAAATTCGACGCTTTTGTTTTTGCATGAAAAATATAATTGATAGTGCTGGGATATAAGCCGGTTTCTTGACAGATTTTGTATTTAGTAATGTTTTTCTGTTTGGCAATTTCTTTTGCTCTTATAGCGAATGCTTCGTTAATGGTCATAATTTAGCCTTTTACACCTTATGTCGTGCTGTGCGTCACTGCCATCACGAGACTTATCAAATGGTTTTATTTGTAGCTTTTAAATTTAGATTTTAATAATCAGACAAACCTAAAAGATAGTCAACCGTTACGCCGTAAAATTTTGCGATTTCCGCAAGAAGCGAAAGAGGTGGTTCGCGCTGTTCCTTTTCGTAATGAAGATAGGTAACGCTGTTTATGCCGAGTTTTTCTGCGAGCTGATTTTGCGTTAAGCCTTTTTCTTCCCTGAGTTCTTTCAGTCTTTGTCCCAAATAAATTTTCATAATGCACCTTATTTAATTGACATAATTTAATTGACATATTACCAAAATGGTAGTATTCTTTTGGTGTAACTACCAATTTGGTAGTTAACTGCGGTAACATTATTTCAAGTATTAAGCGCGCTGCCGTAAGTGGCGAGTTTTTCAGATGAGCAACTCACGGACTGGGCCTTTCGGGGAAGAGTATTAACATGTTGAGTTTCAGCCGTCGTTTTTATTTTTTTTGTGCGCTTCCGATACTGCTCCGCCCGCGCGGTCTGCGCGGGCGGAGTTTTTGTTTTAAATTTGAATTTTACCAGGATAAAAAATGTTGACAAGTTTTTCCGTGTCTGGTATACTTTATTAGTGCTGTTTTGAAACAGACAATAATGCAGCGGCGAGGGCATGTGAGAAAGATTATGTCAACTATAAAAGTAGGTGAAAACGAGTCGGTTGAAAGCGCGCTCAGACGCTTCAAGAGAAAATGCTCGCGCGACGGTATTATCGGTGACCTCAGAAAAAAGGAATTTTATG
>CATKEF010000050.1 GCA_949747905.1 uncultured Eubacteriales bacterium | reverse complement strand
GTATGCCGCCGTCGCCGCATTGGAAGGCGACGTCAAGCCTATGGAGAATATGATTGCCGCTTTCGGCGCACGTCGCAAACTTATGCTTGAAAAACTCGAAGAGATGAAAAGTCTCAATCTCGATTACGTTAAGCCCGACGGCGCGTTCTACGTAATGCTGTTATGCGATAAGCTGTACGGAAAGCGCTATAAGGGAGTGAAAATTCACGGAAGTATGGACGTTGCGGATATGCTGCTTACGCACAAACAGATTGCGCTTACTCCGGGAGTGTGCTTCGGCGACGACGACGCGGTGAGACTGTCGTATGCGCTTTCTACGGAAGATATGCTCGAAGGGCTTGAAAAAATCGCGGAATTCGCCCGCGAAGTAGAATAAAATTCGCTTTCGTTTGATTGGTTGCGAAATTGTTTTGCTCGTCGCCTTTATTATTCCGAATATTACCATTGTCATCACGAGCAACGCGAGGGACCCTTCGGCAAGTCTCAGGGTGACAGCACTCCGTCATTCCGAGCGTCGCGAGGGACCATTCGTTTTCGCTCAGAGCGGCGGAATGGAAAAAGCGACGGTTAATGTGTCATTACGAATTGTTACTCCGAGTGCCCTATTATCATTCTGAACGCAGTGAAGAATAGCGCAGTCCTTTCGGCAAGCCTCAGGGTGATAACAACTTGTCATCCCGAGCCGCAGGCGGCGGAACCGATGTTTCGCTTACGCTTAACATGACACAGCACTCACCATGACTCGTCACTCAACATGACATTTGAGAGACGGCGCTGAATTTGAAGGCGTGGCGTTCGGGCACGTTTCGTCGTTTTACATCGTAAAATTTTTTGCCGTTCCGAGCGTAGCGGGGAATCGTAGGATTAGAAAGGCGTACCAGGCAATTGCTTTCGGTCCGTACATCGAAAAAATTGCGGCGAAAGTGAAAAGCCCGAGAATTTTAAAGAAAATTAAAAGAAATTTCAAAAAGGGTATTGAAATTCCGTCCGTTTGCTGATAGAATATAATCAGAAGTAAGTTTCGGCTTATTAATGGAGGACTTTCAATGATTAAAATAATTTACGGACCCAAGGGCACAGGCAAAACCAAACAACTGATAAACGCCGCTAACGCAGACGCGCGCGAAGCCAAAGGGCTGAGTGTTTTCATTACCGATAACAAGCGTTGTATGTACGACGTCGACCGCTCCGTAAGGTTCATAGACGTTAAAGATTACGATATAGCGGGCGAAGAATCTCTCTGCGGTTTCGTCAAAGGGGTTGCGGCTTGCAACAGCGACCACGAATACATATATATCGACGGCGTTTCGCGTATTTCCGGCAAAGGAGTTGCCGAGCTTGCGGGTATATTCTATATGCTCGACAAAATTTCCAACGAAAACAATATAACTATTTATATCACGTGCAGTTGCGCGGAGGCGGAACTTCCCGACTTCGTGAGAAAGTATCTTTAAGATATTAAAAAAGTATTTTTCGGCGGCACATATGTTTTGTGCCGCCCTTTTCAATAAGGCAGGACTCTATGAATTTTATCAGTACCAGAGGCGGTGAAAAGGTTACGGGCGCACAAGCCGTAGTCAAGGGACTTTCGGTTAACGGCGGGCTTTTCGTGCCCGAAAAATTTCCCGTCATTACCGAAGACGAGATGACCGGAATGCTCGAAATGAATTATCCCGAGCGTGCGGCGAAAGTGCTTTCCAAATATTTCGACGAATACGACGGCGGCGAACTGTTGTCCGCGCTCGAAAGCGCTTACGCGAAATTTACGGGCGGCGACCCTGCGCCTCTGGTCAGGCTGGACGACGGCGTGTATATGCTCGAACTCTGGCACGGTCCCACATGTGCTTTTAAGGATATGGCGCTGACAGTTCTTCCGTATCTTCTCAGAAAGGGTTGCGATATATGCGGCATTAAAGAGGAGATTTTGGTGCTTGTCGCTACTTCGGGCGATACGGGTAAAGCCGCTTTGGAGGGTTTCAGGGACGCTAATGGAATAAAAATAATGGTTTTTTATCCTTCGGACGGCGTTTCGAAAATGCAGAAACTTCAGATGTGTACGCAGGAGGGGGCAAACGTCAACGTTGTTGCCGTCAAAGGCAATTTCGACGACTGTCAGACGGCGGTCAAGGAGATTTTCGCAAGCGAGGACTGCGCCCGCGAGCTTCTTGCGCGTAATGTCAGGCTTTCCTCCGCAAACTCAATAAATTTCGGCAGACTTGCGCCTCAGATTGCGTACTATTTCTCGGCTTATCTCGATTTGGTTTCGTCCGAACAGATAAAGCAGGGAGAGGAAATAGATTTTGCCGTTCCTACGGGCAATTTCGGAAATATTCTTGCGGCTTATTATGCAAAACAGATGGGCTTGCCAATTCGCAGACTGCACTGCGCTTCCAATACTAACAACGTTTTGACTGATTTTCTTTCGACCGGCGTCTACGATATGAATCGCGAATTCTATAAAACCACTTCGCCGAGTATGGATATATTGCTCTCTTCCAATCTCGAAAGACTTGTTTTCGAAATTTCCGGAAGAAACGCTAAACTTACCGCAAAGCGCATGTCCGATTTGAAGAATACGGGAAAATACGAAATAACCGCAGAGGAGCTGGAAAAAATATCCGCAACTTTCGACGGAGGATTTGCGGACGAGGACGAGTGCGTGGAAGCTATGTACGATGTTTTCGTGGATACGGGTTATACTATGGACACTCACACGGGGTGTGCAATGAAAGTAGCGGTCGACTGGTTTGAAAAACACAAGAAAGAGGAGACGAATATGGTAATAGTTTCTACGGCTAACCCCTATAAATTTCCTCAGGACGTTCTGTATGCCGTGACGGGTAACGACGTAAAGGACAGTTTCAAGGGTATAAAACGTCTGCATGCGGCAACCGCGATGGCTGTTCCCAAGTGTTTGAAGGAGTTGCGCGATAAACCGGTACGCTTTACGCGCACCGCGGACAAGAAAAAACTTTTCGAAGAAGTTCTCGAATTCCTTAAATAAATATTTGAACCGCTTGCGGGTTGTCTCCTGCGGGCGGTTTTTTATTCTTCGCATTCCGTTCTCAGCCGCATCCCCGTTTTAAACCCCTGTTCGAAACGGAAAGCGCCCATCAAAGCGTCTATCGCTCCGTTTATATCCAGTAAATTTTCAAGCGTTTCCCACTGCTTTTCGTTAAGCTCGCTTTCCAGTTGTTTATACAAATCGTTGAATTGTTTATTCAGTTCGATATATTCTTTACTGTCCGGGGTTTTTTCTATCGGCGAGAAGTTGCCGCAGAAGATTTTTTCTATTATGGTCATATTTAACCTCCTTTCAAGTTAATTATAACATATAGTAAAGAAAAAAGCTCTGAAATAATTGTTGGATAGTAAAATTTTTCAAAATTTTAAAGTATGGCGCGCTTTCGCAAAACCCGAACGGCGCGGACGGCTTACGCTGATAACGGGTGTGTTTTTATGTTAAAAGGGTGATAATTTCCGAAAGTTGAGTGATTGGAGAGAATTTTTGTAAAATACTTTGCATTTTGAGCGGGTATATGTTACAATCATCAAGAGGCAAAATATGGAAGAGAGCAGAAAGGTATTATATTCCGCCGTTCAACCGACGAATAATCTGACAATCGGCAATTATATAGGCGCTATTAGAAATTGGGTGGACTTGCAGAACGGATACGACTGTTATTTTGCAATCGCGAATATGCACGCCATAACCGTAAGGCAGAATCCTGCGGAACTCAGGCAAAAGACGCTGGCGCTTCTCGCGCTTTATATCGCCTGCGGGGTAGACCCCGAAAAATGCGTTCTGTATCTTCAGTCTCACGTCCCCGCTCATGCGGAGCTTGCCTGGGTGCTTAATACTTTCACCTATGTTGGCGAAATGGAAAGAATGACGCAATATAAGGATAAATCGTCGCGTCACGCCGATAATATAAATATGGGGCTTATGGACTATCCCGTATTGATGGCGGCGGATATTCTTTTGTATCAGGCGGACGTGGTGCCCGTGGGGCTTGACCAACGGCAGCATCTCGAAATCGCGAGGGACATTGCCCAACGCTTCAACAAAGCGTTGTCTCCCACTTTCAAAGTACCCGAAGGGCTTTACGTCAAAGTCGGCGCAAAAATCAACGATTTGCAGGAGCCGTCCAAAAAGATGTCCAAGTCCGCGGAAAATCCCAACGGCTCGGTGTTTATGTCGGACGACAAAGACACGGTAATAAGAAAATTCAGACGCGCCGTCACGGACAGCGATTCGGATATCCGATATGCGCCCGAGGAAAAACCCGGCGTGAGCAACCTTCTTTCGATATATTCGGTGTTTTCGGGTAAAAGCGTAGCCGAGGCGGAAAAAGAATTTGCGGGCGCGGGTTACGGCGAGTTTAAACTGGCGGTCGGCGAAGCCGTTGCCGAAAAATTGGAGCCGCTTCAAAAAGAGCAGAACAGGCTTCTCGGAGACAAAGCCTATCTCGACGGCGTTTTGCGCTCGGGAATGGAACGCGCGGCGCGCGCGGCGGGCAGAACTTTGAATAAAGTATATAAGAAAATCGGTTTTTATCAGTTATAATGTTTGGATATATCGCACCCGACAATCCCTATCTTTTCAAAAAAGACGAGGTTTTATATAAAGCGCTTTACTGTGGGCTGTGCAAGAGCATAGGCGCGGGGTGCGGACAGACGGCAAGAACGGCGCTCACTTACGACATGGCGTTCTGTTCCGCTCTCGTTCATAATATAAGAGGGGAAGACGTAAAAATAAAAAAGGAGCGCTGCGCCATACATTGGTTTAAGCGCCGCCCCGTAGCGGCGGTGGACGACACCACGATAGCCGTGGGTTGCGTTAATACGGCTTTGGCATATTTCAAATTGTGCGACGACAAAGCGGACGGCGATAAACGCGGCATATTACGGCACTTATATAAAAAAGGCTACAAAAAAACGCTCGAACGCAATCCCCGCATAGCCGAAATAATAGCGAGGCAGACAGAGGAACAGGCGGCGCTCGAAAAGGCGGGCTGCGCGATAACCGAGCAGGCGGCGGAGCCCACCGCCGTTATGATGAGGGAGCTTTCGAGAGTGCTTCTCGCAGAATATTCCAATTCGGATACGGACAAACTTTTTTATGCTCTCGGTAAATGGGTGTATCTTGCCGACGCTCTCGACGATTACGATAAGGACGTAAAAAAGGGACGATACAACGTTTTGTATAACGCATACGGCGGAGAATGCAGAATGCGGACGGTCGAAACGGGCGGGAACGAGCTTAAATTCATTTTCGACTATCTTTTCGCCGAGATGAGGCAGAGCCTTTCTGCAATCAAATTTTATTTCAATCACGATTTGACGGATAATATAATACTGCGAGGCATACCGCTGAAAACGCGCAGCCTGTTCTATGGTTGCAACGGCAAAAAGTGCGCGCAGGGAACAGTACGTAAAGGGAGTTTAAATGAACAAAAGGAATCTTGAAATACTCGGTTTATCCGAGGGCGCAACGGAAGAGGACGTAAAAAACGCATATGAAACTTTGAGGGCGAAATATCTCGAAGAGCGTTTTATGGACGGCGACATAGGTAATAACGCCGCGGTTATGCTCACCAAAATAGAGGCTGCATACGGCGAACTTATTGCCGAGTTCGGCGAAAGCGCTCGCGGCGAGGACGGCGAAAACGGAGATACGCTCGTACGGGTGGAAGAGCTCATAAAAAACGGAGACATTCAGGAAGCTCAGCGCGTTCTGGACGGTTTCAACGAGCGCGGAGGCTACTGGCACTATCTCCAAAGCGTGGTTTTCTATCGTAAAAACTGGATAAACGAAAGCAAAAAACAGCTTGAAATAGCCATTCAGCTCGAGCCTGATAACGCCAAATACAAAGAGACATATCGTAAACTCAACGAGAAAATTTCAAACGACGCGGCGAATGCCGCAGGCGCGGCTCGCGAATCGGCGGGCAACGGAAGCGCTTACCGCGGCGAGACGATGGACAGCGACGCTTCCGACAATCAGATGGGCGGCAATTTCTGCGCGCAATGTCTGGATTGTTGTTATACCTATCTTTGCCTCAGTTGTCTTTGCGACAGCTGCTGCCGCTAAGCGGGAGAACAAATGCGGGGTAAACGTCCCGGCTCGTTCGAAATAGCGCTGTCGGGAGTATCGTGCGGAATTGCGGTTTTGTTCCTCTCTCTCGGAATAATGACGGGCGTGGGACCCTTGACTTCGTTGGGTTATCTTGTGGGAATTCTCGCGCTTATGCTTCCGCTTGCAAAACAGTTTTACCGGGGCGGGTTTCTGGCTTATATCGGCACGTGCATACTTGCGTTCGTGCTCGGCGCGGCGGCGAATTTCTGGGACCTGATTCCGTTTATAATGTTTTTCGGATTGCACCCGCTTGCAAATGCGCTGCAAATAAAATACAAGATTAACAAGTGGCTTGCTTTTGCCGTCAAGGCGGTCTGGTTCGACTGCACCCTTCTTGCCGGCTACTTTATTGTATTCGGAGGAGTTCTGGGCGGCTCCGTTCTGCCTGCAGAAGTTTACGATGCGATTAACAGATATATTTATCTTTTCGTATTTATCCTCGGAACGCTTATTTGTCTTGTTTACGACTATCTTATATTCAAATGTCAGATAATGGTGAACGGGCTTGTTTCCAGAATCAAAAAATAGTTTATGATTAAGAACGGCATATACGAAGGAACCGTCTCGGGACTCGGAACGGACGGCGAAGGAATAATTACTACGGAAGGCACGACGGCGTTTGTGTCTTTTTGTCTTAAAGGAGAAAAAGTAAGTTTCAAAGCGCTCAAAATCGGTAAGGGCGTGGCTTACGGCAAATTGGAGAAAGTAATTGTTCCCGCAGCGGAAAGAACGGTTCCGCCCTGCCCCGTTTTCGGGAAATGCGGGGGCTGCGCTCTTCAACATATGTCTTACGAAGCGCAGCTCGATTTTAAAAGGGAGCAGGTTCAAAGCGCTCTCCGCAAGATAGGCAATATAAGCGCCGCGGTTGCCGCCACGGTGCCCTGTGAAAGTGAGTACAGATACCGCAATAAGCTGGCTATGCCCGTCGGCGTAGACTCGAAGGGTGAGACGGTGCTCGGTTTTTATGCTTCGCATAGCCATAGAATAGTTCCCGTTGCGGACTGCCTGATTCAGTCCGAATGGGTTGCGGCGGTCGTTTCCGCCGTAAAAAAATTTGCCAAAGAGGCTCATATATGCGGGTATAACGAAGAAAGCCGCTCGGGCGAACTCAGGTATATCGTGGTGCGCGAGATAAAGGGAAAGTTTGTGTTTGCCCTGGTCGCCACCCGCAAAATCGATTGCTCGGCGCTTATATCGGAGCTTGAAAAGCATTTCGCGGACTTTACTTTCGTGCTCAACGTAAACAGGGAAAATACAAATCCGATATTCGGTAAAGAGTGGCATATATGCCGTGGAAACGGCGTAATAAACGCCGAAGACGGCGGAATAAAATACGGGGCGGGCGTCAATACTTTCATACAGGTTAACGACGGTATGCGCGCGAAATTGTACGACAGCGTGCTTTCGGAAGTGCCGGAAGACGCGGTCGCGCTCGATTTGTACAGCGGCGGCGGCATGCTTACGGCTATGCTTGCGAAAAAATGCGGACTTGCTTACGGTATCGAAATCGTAAAGGAAGCCTCGGAACGCGCGGACGAGCTTGCGAAAGAAAACGGTCTTTGCGGAAAAATGTTCAATATATGCGGCGCGGTCGAGGATAAAATTGAAGAAGCGTTTGCGGCGACCTCGGGCAAGAGAAGAGTGATAGTCTGCGACCCTCCCAGAAAGGGCATGGAGCGCAGTGCTGTGCGAGCCGTCGCGCAGTCGGGTGCGGACAAGGTAATATTCGTTTCGTGCAATCCCGCGACCCTTGCGCGCGACGCGGGTCTGCTTACGGGCGCACTGAAAGAGGAGAACGGAGCGCTTGTAAAAGCCGTGAGACACGAAAGCGAATACGAAATCGAAAGCGTGACGCCGTTCGATATGTTCCCGCAGACGAAATGGTGCGAGACGTTGGTCGTGCTTTCCAAAAAAACTCCCGACAGTCATATCAATATCGACGTAGAATTCGGCGAGGGAGAAGGGCAGTTTTCGTTAAGTAAAGTAAAAGAACGCGCCGAAGCCCGTAAACCGAAAGAAAAAGTAACATACAAGATGATACAAGAGTATATTGAAAAGACTTACGGTTTCAAAGCCCATACAGCATACATCGCCGAAGTCAAACGGGATTTAGGTTTGCCAATGTACGACGCTCCCAACGCAGTAGAGGAACTCAAACATCCACGCCCGCATCCTACCCCGAGAATGGTAGATGCGATAAAAGAAACATTAAAACATTTTGAGATAATATAAAAAATTGCAAGAAGGGTTTTGAGATGAAAGATAGGTTATTAGATTATCGAAATAAGTGTAATGTCCTAAAAAGTATTCAATCAATCAGAGCATCACGGTATAGAAGGTTGAATATATTCTTTTGCATTATAACTATATCTGTATCTGCGCTTATAACTTTTATTGGCTTTTCAGGTATAGATGCGATACAAAGAGTAATTAAGGGCTTATTAAAGTTAGAAGATTTAAATATGGATATTATTCAGTTTGCTTTTAATTTTTTGGTTTTCTTATTATTCATTGCGACATTGGTTCCTATGATTTTTCAATTTTCTTCTAAACAATCCGAATCAGAAAAAGCTATTTCTTCATTGGCTATTCTATTAAATGATATAGATGATATTCTTACAGGTAATTTTGGAATTGATGAAAAAGAGGTGGAAAGAATTACATACAAATATAAAGTGATATCACAAACCTTGCCCGCTAATTCTGATAGATTATATCGTAAAGCAAAAAGCAAATTAGCGATTAAAGAGCAACAAAAAATATTGGAGGGAAGGTTTGATTTAAAAAATGAATTTACCGAAGATAAATTAAAAGTTTGCGTCCAAGAATTAGTGCTCAATAACAAAGAAATATGTGCTATTCTTGATGTCTTAAACAAACAAGAAGAAATATTATATTTAGGTGGGGGCGTTATTCGCAACTTAGTTTGGGACTATTTACATGGTTTTGAAAATGCGACAGCTTTTGATGATATTGATGTGATATATTTTAATTCCGAATCTAAAGAGGAGGGATATGATGAAAAATTAGAAAAAATATTACTAAAAGAAATCCCTAATTTAAAATGGGATGTTAAAAATCAAGCTAGAATGCATGAAATTAACAGCGATGAACCATATGCCGATTTAAATGATGCGATAAGCAAATGGCCTGAAACTTCGTCGGCTATATTATTAAGGAAAACAGAGAAAAATAAATTTGAGTGGGTTATGCCCTTTGGACTAAAAGATTTGTTCAGATTGATTGTTAAACCTACACCTCATTTTTTATCAAAGCTAAATAAATATAAAGCAAGGCTGAAAAAGAAAAATTGGAAGGAAATTTGGTACAACCTTGATATATTATATGAATAAATCACAATCGTAAGATTATCTCCAAAATTGGATATATTCTTACGATTCTAATTTTTGATGTGTTATTATCGGAATATTCAATAAAAGAAAATGGAATTTAGGTATTTCGACGTAAGGAGATTAGTCAAATGAATACCGATGAAAGAAAAATTTTTTGGGATACGCTCAATGCGCTTGGTGGAAAAAGTTATGAATCTGACAGACAAAAATTGAATTCAGTTATTAAGTATCCAACTTTTATATATAGATATCGCCCTATTACGGTAAATAATATTGATGCGTTACAAAATAATAAGCTGTATTTTTCACGATCAAATTACTATGACGATCCATTTGATACATATTTGCACATTGACTATAAGAGTATATATCAACAATTATTAAGTACGGAAAACTCTAAGGAAGCTGCCGTTGGAATTTTTAAGCAGATTTGTGTGCAAAAAGGTGTGGATGGAAAAATAATCGAAAGTAAAATTAAGGAAATCAATCAAACTTCCATAGAACAGTTTTTTAATGTTTTAGTGTCTTTTTTAACGAGTGAGATACAGCCGCTTATACGCAACACATCAATGTCCGTGTGCTTTTCCGAAAGTGGATTGAATGAAACTATGTGGTTAAAATATGCCGACCAATATAAAGGCTTTTGTTTGGCATATAGTTTGCAGGATGATGAAAAGCTTTTATGTGGCAAACAAGACAAATGTCAGAATTGTGGGATAAACAAATTTGGAACGCCATTGTATCCTATGTATTATTCCGAAACAAGATATGATGCAACGAAGTATGCCTATAATTTAGCACATGAATATTTTTTAAGACATGTTTATCCTGATATGTCTGCAGAAGAAGTGTTGTCGCAACTCGATCCTTGTGTTTGGGAAAAAGAAAAAGTTACACTTATAAAATCTAAATGTCATGAGTATGATGCCGAGTGGAGAATGGTACTGCCTTGTTTAATGAAAGAACCAGTGATGCGTGAGTGGATTCCTTACGGCATTATATTGGGACTGAAAATCAGCGAAAACGATAAGCGTATAGTTATTGCTTCTGCAAAACGTGCAGGAATAAAACATATATTTCAATCCGTAATAGATATCAATGGTGAATTGGGGATGATCGAAATTACGGAAAATTAGTTTCTTGGGTATACCATGAAACATCACGAAAATCAAAGCAAATAGCAAGTTCGTTATTAGAAAGTCGGAAGAATATATTTCCGACTTTTTGCGTCTAAAAAAGTCCAGCAATAAGCCTTTAATTGAGGTGCTATCAAAATATATTAGACTATTTTAGACAAAAGTATTGACATTGATATTATATTTTGGTACAAT
>CATKEF010000049.1 GCA_949747905.1 uncultured Eubacteriales bacterium | reverse complement strand
TATTGGTTTTTTGAACATAAGCGAAAAGAAACGCTTTTTTTGATTTCTCGCTACGCTCGAAATGACAAGTGTGACTTGAAATTACAACCTCATGTCACCCTGAGCGGAGCGAAGGGTCCCTCGGCAAGCCTCGGGAGGACAAGAGGGAGCGCTCGGGAGGACTACATACTGTCGCCCTGAGCGGAGCGAAGGGTCCCTCGCTATCGCTCGGGATGACAAAAAGAGACGGCTCGGGAGGACAAAACGGGAGCTCGGGAGGACATAAGAACGGGACGAAGGGTTAAAGTTGTATTATTTTTTAATTTTTAACCGAGCACTGCAAAGATTTTTTCTGTTTTTTATAAGTCGAATTCGCCTCGTCGATGAGCGCCTTGTTTGCGGGTTTGGGCTCGTAATAACCGCGCGTACTCATCTGCGTAAACAGACTGAACTGATTTTCCGCAACCCCCAGAAGATTAGCCGAAAAATTCTTTCTCATCGCCTTTGTGCTGCCCTCGAAAAGCGCCGTGGTATAAATCGTCATAAGCTGTTTTTCCGATTCGAGCATATCCTGAAGCGCGTCCCTTTCGTTCAAAGTGCAATCGCTTTTTGTAAGTTTCATTTTGTTATCCTCCTATGATATTGAGAAGCGCATTATAGCGCTGTTCGTGTTCGTCCGCAATCTTTGTCATACACTGCGCAAGCGCCGTGTCGGTAAGCGTGTTGGAATATGCCCTCGCCTTCTTGCAGATAAGTCCTTCCGCCGTCAGTGCGTCGGATATGAGTTCCAATTCTTTTGAAGTTATTTCCTGCATAAATTTTACCTCCGACTAAGTGATTGACAATCGCGGATAAATTTATACGCCCGCGCTTTTTCTGCGCGGGCGTATAAATTTAATTCTGTTTTTTACCGTTTGTATCAGCAAGCGGCTGATTTCGGACTTCGTGCGATTTTAAAAGCAAATATCCCGCATCTTCCGAAAAATCGCGCTCCGCGATATACTCGCCGCCGAGAGCCTCTATGGCAAATTTCAACTCGCGGAAATCGAGATATGATATGTCGTCTTCATCTATTCTTTCGAAAAGATATGGTAAAGCGCGTTCGTCCCCGTATGCGGCGAGCTGAGCCGCACGGACCTGCATATTTTCCGAGTCCGTGCGAAACTCTTTTATCAGAATATTGAAAATCTCCTCTTGCGGTACCACGCTGCGGCTGAGAATTTCGAGCATATATTCCCGTTCAACGCCGTTCTTATAATTTTCAAGCGCCTCCGGAATTACGATATCCGCTTTTTCCTTTATATACTCCGCGCATTTTTCCTTCAAATCGGCGTCGTCGCAACGCACAAGCATTTCCATATACTTTTTAATAGCGCGGTTATCCGCGCCTATGAGATTGACGGCATACTCCTTTTCCGCCGCCGTACCGTCGAGAAGAGGAAAAAGTTTATCGGATATATTTCTCTCCTCGATTACGCCGCAGAGAAAACCCGAAACGGGCACCCCTTGCTTCAAGTGCGCACGGAGACATTTTACAAGTTCTTCGCCGCTCATCTCCCCGTAAAGCGCGCGCGGAGATTTGCCGAGCGACTTTATAACGGTATCCCCGAATTTACGGTAAAGAACCGGTATCAGGTCCTCCCATTCGCTCTCGCTGTACTTACCTTTGTTTTTCGCGATATAATCGCTGAGTTTTTCGTCGAACATCCCGTCGAAGTCGTAGAGTTTCATAATTCTCCCATTATCTTTCTTACGCTGTCCTCGTCGGTTTCGAAAAACTCGTACATATTTTTTTCATTGATGCCGGCGCACTGAATACCCGATTTGAGATATATAGCCGCGGTAAGCGCCGCCCTGTTCTTCGTCGCCATCCACAAAGTTTCCAGTCCGCTCATTTCTTCATACAAATCTTCCGCCGCCTGAGAAAAAGCTCTGCCGTAATCGTCGTCGATTATGGAAAAATGCGCAATCAGTTTAGCATATGCCTTGATGAAATTCGTGCGCTTGGCTCTTCCGATGAAAAGTTCGTCGAACGATATTCTCTTGAATATATTACAGACGACGACTCCGAAATCGTCGAACTGATTTCTTTCGGCTATAGCCGTCATAACGTTTATTTTGAGTTGGTCTGGCAGAAATGCGTTTACAAGAATATCCTGAACAAGATTGTCGAATTCGGCTTTTACCGCCACTTGCGCGCCCAGCTCTTTAAGCTCGTCCGAGCCTCTTTCCGATTCGTCGAAACACCATAGAATACAGTCGGTAATATCGAGGTGCGCGCTCAGTTTCCTTGCTTCTTTGCGCGACAGTTTCATATATGCGGCAAGAAGTTTCAAGGAAGATTCCCTCACTTCTTGCGGCAATCTGTAAAAATAGTCGAGCTCGTAGACGTTGCCGTTTTCGTATGCCTCGCGCGCTTTCGTATAATGGTACCGCGCGGTAACGGCGCGGGGATAAACGGTTAAAAGTCTGTCGAACGCCTCGAAACTCTCGGTATATTTTCCGCAGTTATAAGCCGATACCGCCTTGAAATACAGCAAAGACAGGTCGTAAGAGAGTTCTTCCGTCAGTTTACAGAACAGCTTATACGCCTCCCCGTGAAGTTTGTTTTCGCAACAAACGGTGGCGATTTTGTATCTGTCGTCAGGGTTTTCCACATTAAGAGAGAGCAGTTTTTCGGCGAGTTCGAGCGCTTCCGCCGTTCTTCCCTCTTCCGTTCTGACCGCCGCGAGAGTGGTGAGCGCCTGCACGTTGCCGGGATATTTTTCGAGAATACTAAGACATTCCTGCTCAGCCTCCTCGTTCTTATCGGTTATTATTTTGCACATCGCAATATAATTGCGGGCGGCAAGATAGCGTTCGTTGCCTTCCTCAACCTTTTCGAATTCCTCAGACGCGCGTTCGTATTCCCCCGCTTTCATACGGGAAATTCCCTCGTTGATTATATCGGAACAATCGGCAAGCTCGGGCGGATATGCGAATTTCAGCGGATTTTCGTCCTCGGAAACGAAATCTTTCAGAATATCCTCGCGAGACAGTCCGTCCATTTCCGCGCTTTCCGTAAGAAGTTTATTATAATAGTACGCCGAAAAATGCTCGTTACCGAGATTCATGAATCCGACAGCAAGCCCTTCGAAACAATCGCACAAATCGGTAGATTCTATTTCCACGTATTCCATGAATCTGAACCAATAGTTCACCGACTTCTCGTAAAGCCCCATATCGTCGAAAATTTCGGCGTACAGCATAAGCGAATCGCTGTCGTTCCCTTCAAGTTCCGCATTTTTATTGAGCATTTTAAGTGCGCCTATATAGTTGTGATTGTCGACCATATCAGCCGCCAGCGCAATGAGTCTGTCGCCGCTGAGGTCGATTTCCGTAGTTTTAGCCATATTATTTTTCGAAAAGTTTTACTATTTCGTCCTTTGTAAAATTGTAATCGGTATTACAGTAATGGCAGTGAACGCTCACCGCACCGTTCTCATCCGCGATTTTAATAAGTTCGTCTCTGCCGAGGGGCAATATTACCCCCTCTATTTTTTTGCGCGAACAATTGCACTTATATTCAGGAAAAGTAAGGTAAACGCAACCTTCTTTAACTTCATCGGCAAAATATTCGCGCATAATGCCTTCGGCGCCCGATTTTTCCACCGTATCAGCGGCGTTGACGAACGCCTGCATAGCGTTTTCCGCCCTGTCCGAATTCTCTTCGGAAGTGCCGGGCAAAAGCTGCATCACAACGCCGCCCGCCGCCAGACATTTTCCGTTTAAGACCTTAACTCCTATGGCAACCGCAGTGGGAATCTGCTCGCTGCGGTGGTAATACTGCATCAGATTTTCCGAAACGTCGTTACATTTAAGTTCGCATGCGCCGACAAACGGACGGTATAAGCCGTCCTCCTTTATTACCGTAAGCGTTCCGCCTTTAAGTCCGTTTTCTCCGCCGTCGATATAACCGCGGATATGCCCGTCCTGCGAACCCGATACGCTTACGGTCGCGCTTCCGTCGCCCGACTTGACTGTGAGAGAAACGGCTCCCTTCTCGTTTTTCAGACAACCCGCCATATAAGTTGCGGCGGTAAGCATACCGCCGAGAAGTTCGCCTGCCGAATCGCTCAACCCGTGAATATCTATCGCTTTCTGCACCATTTCCGTCGTCTCGAGCACGGACAGCGAAACCTGCATATCGTAAATCAATGTTTTATACAGTTTGTTCATAGCTTCCTGCATATAAAATTTATTCTTTCGAGTTTACTGCCGCCGAGATGTCCTTCGGCTGTAACGGAAAACCCCGATTTTTCCAAAGTTTCTTTTATTTTTTCTTCACTGTAAATGTATTGCGTCTGACTTTCATCCGAGCGCGCGTAAGTTCCGTCATCCTGTAAGGTAAACACGGTCACATCCATATTCACCCTGTTTTTTTCAAGCGAGTTGAACCAAAGCCAGGTAACATGCTCGCCATCCTCCGCGAACATATTGTTTCCGATTATGTTCCTGAGTTTGTTTTCCGAGCTTATATCGAATATAAATATCCCGCCCGCAACAAGATTTTTACAGACGTTTGAAAACGCCGTCAAAAGTTTTCGGGGCGGTATGTAATTTATGCAGTCGTTTACCGCGACTATGAAATCGGCGGCGCCGTTCAGCTTGAAATCGGTTATATCTCCGAGCAAAAACTCAGCCCCGACGCCCTCGTCGCGGGCAAGCTCCACTGCTTTGGAAAGCATTTCGCAGGACAGGTCCATTCCTTTAACGTAATACCCCGCACGGCACAACGCCCGCGTAAAATATCCGTTTCCGCAGCCCGCGTCGAGACCTTTTTCTCCCGCCCCCAGAGTTTTCAGCTTTTTAATTAAATACTGCGACCATTTTTCATAGTCGCAGTCCTTGTTAAGCTCTTCGAACACGTCGCCGAGCGCAGAGTACGCCGACTTTTTCATTTAAGTAAATTAGCGGCGCTGACTTTTTTCTTCTTGCCTTTCTTTCCGTCCGTCGGCAACGCCTTGTCACGCTCGGCAAACAGCTTTCTGTACTCCGAGTAGGCGGCGTCGTTTTCGTGCGCCTTCTCATATTCGGCAATGCTCTCTGCAAGTTTTGCCCTCTGTTCGCTTGCCGCGGCAAACGACGAACGGTTAAACGTTCTTCCGAAAGGTGTTATCGCCGTCTCCCCCGAAACCGGCATTATGGGTTTGGAAACAAGTTCGCTTCTGCCCGCGGCAAGAAGTTCTCCTGCGACCCTGCGTTCCTCTTCCCGTTTCTCCTGTTCTATTTCTTTTTCAGTCTTGACACGCTTAACCTGTTCGACGGGTTTTATGTCTGGAGTGATGTATGAATCGAACGCCCACTGTGTGAACGCCACCCAGAACAGCAAAATATAAACAAAGCCCACTCCGATAAATGCAATAAATGACAACCAGCGGAACAGCCCGCCCAAAAGAAAGAGCCACACGGGGACCAACGCCAAGGCTGCTATTATTACGGTCTGAAGAACCGTACCCGTCGCAAGAACGAACGAGTTTTTTAAAAGTTGCAATATTTTTACGCGATAGCTTGTCCCGACGGCGAACATCCATGCACAATATACCCCGACAAGCACGGTTGCCATAATCGCAAACACATAAGCGGTTATCGCCCCCGCAACGTTGCCGCCTGTCGCCATTACAATGTCTTTCCAGTCCCCCACAAGAACCGTACCGAAAAGCATTACGAGAAAGACGGTAACAGGTAAAACGGTGTTGAAATATCCCGATTTTATTCCGTGCAGAAAACTGCGGAAACTGAACTGCCCATGCGTGTTGACAAGTCTTCTAATAGTGTGCGCCGCACCCGCGATTCCGATAGAAGCTATAAAGCCCGCGACTATCAGTAAAGAATAAAATGTCAGGTCGGCGGATAAAATCAAACGCTCCGTAAGTCCCTGAACGTCGGGATAGTGCGGATAAATTATCGTAGGATTGAAAGGATACACCGAACCCAGACCGGCAATGTACGCTTCGCGGAAATACATTACGGCGATTGCCGGTACAAAAGTCACAAGTACGATAAGATTTAAAAGCACCAACTTACCGAAAGAGCCTTTGAACACCGCCCATGCGTCCGCCCACCGTCCGGCAGGAACGTGGTTTCTTATGTAATCATCGGCAATTTCGTTGCCTTTTAGATTGTCTATGCTTAAAGCCATAATTTTTCCTTAAAAATTCATATTGTATTCGGCAAATTCTATGCCGCTGCGAACAACGCCGCCGTTTGAAACGTTTCGAAGAACGGATGTTTCGCTTCGCTCAACATGACAACCGTGCCAACCCGAATTGCGCTCAACACGACACCGTGTCACATGACGACCGCGTCAACCTTAGTTGTGCTCAACACGACGACCGCGTCGCCCCGAGTTGCGTTCAAATTGACGACCGCGTCACTCCGAGCCCATTTTGTCATTCCGAGCCGCAGGCGAGGAATCTAAAATAATACCTGCTCTTTGTTATAATAACATAACCCGAAAAATAATTCAAGTATTTTATTGACTTTACAGAATAATTAGCCGACTTAAAAAAGCCGCCCCGAAAGGCGGCGCGAACAAAAATCGCTGTCAGAACATATTCAGAAGAGACATACAGCCGTTGATTGCAATTCCCGCAACCACCGCAACCGCATAAAGCGTAACGATAAGCAGAATGTTTCTTTTAAGATTTTTGGGATTTTTCAAAAGAACGACAAGCCCGAGCCCCGCATTCGAACAAAGTCCGCCCACAAAACTTCCGAACAGTATTCCGCCGTTAATATATGAGCCGGTGAGAATAACGCTTGAAGCGCAGTTCGGGATAAGTCCTATGAGCGCGGTTATTAAAGGTTGCAGATAAGGACCGCCTATCATAACCGAAGCAATCATTTCCTCGCCCAAGGACGCAATAACAAACCCGAACACAAGGTTTATAATCAAAAGGTACAGCGTCACTTTAAGGGAATGCAGAAGCGGCGAAAGGAGATATACATATAAATCGGACTTGTTGTCGTGAGCATGCCCGTGCGGATGCGCGTCGGGCAGAAGTCCTACTTCCGTCAGTTTTTCGTTGTTAAGAAGAAAATTGACGAGATATCCCACGCCTACGGCAAGCGCGAGTTTTATTAAAATCAACGGCATGATGGCACCCGCCGTACTCAGCTCGGAGAGCATTATTATAAGGGCTTCGTCGCTTGTCGCAATAAATACGGCAAGCAAAGTGCCCGTGCGTATAAAACCGCCGTCGTAGAGCTTTGCCGCCATCACGGAAAAACCGCACTGAGGCACAAGTCCCGTCGCGGAGCCGATTAAAGGCGCGAGTTCGCCCTGTAAAATTTTTCTGTTCTGGGTGAACGAAGTGCGGTGTTCCAGAATCTCGATTAACACATAAATCAGAAGAAGAAACGGGAACACTTTAAACGTGTCCAGAAAAGCGTCAAGTACAATATCCCACATACGTTACCGATTTATTATATACTCTTTTTCGCAAAATTAAACTCGGTTTCAGAAATTTACGACCCCCGAAAACGGGGGTCGCTGCATTACTTTTTCTTTTTTGCGTCTTTTTTCGTATTGGTTTTTCCCGTTACCGCAAGTTCCTCGGCATAAGTAAGCGGCTTGTACTCCGCGTCCTTTTTCCCCGTCTCCACATAGCCGCCGTCACGGCTTAAAAGAGTCAAACGCGTTTCCGAATCGAAGATATTCATTCTGTCGGTATCGATTCGTATTCCAGCGAACTCTCCGCCCGAAGAAGCGGTTTGACCCCCGACTATAAGCGAAATACCGTCCTCGGTGACTATTTCCGTATACGTGTTTCCCCCGTCGCTTTCGGTCTTTACGGGTTTACCCTTCAAATTGCTTTCCGCCCCTGCAAAATCAGCGTCCTCCGGACGAATTCCGAGCGTAACGGTTTTACCGTTTTCCGCATATTCGCCTATATTTTCGAATCTCGAAACCAATTTTTCCGTCAAGGGAATTACCGTTGTTCCGAAAACAGCCGAATACCCTTCCTCGCCTGCAACGATTTTAGCGTCGCGTATAAAGTTGATTGTCGGAGAACCGATATAGAACGCAACGTATTCATTAGCGGGATAATCGTACAGATTGGCGGGAATATCCGCCTGTTGCAAAAGCCCGTCCTTAAAAACGGCTATGCGCGTGCCGATTGCAAGAGCCTCGGAAATATTTTTGGTGGCATACAGAAAGGTGCCCTCCATTCTCGCCTGAAGATTGACTATAAGATTAAGCATGTCCCCGCGAAGTTTTTCGTCCAGACCCGCGAGAGGCTCGTCGAAAAGATATACGGAGGGTTCACGCGCTATCGCTCTGCCTATCGCGACTCTCTGTCTCTCGGCCGCCGTGAGAGTCTTGGGCTTGCGACCGAGCACTTCGTTGAGTCCGAGAATATCCGCAACCGCCTTAACTCGCTTATCTATTACAGCCTGCGGAGTCTTCCTTACTTTCAACCCGTAAGCCATATTCTCGAATACATTAAGCGTAGGATAGAGCGTATCCCCCCTGAAAACAACAGCCAAATCTCTGTCTTTCGGCTCCAAGTCGGTTACGTCCCGTCCGTCTATTTCAACGGTGCCGGAAGTAGGCTCTTCCAGTCCCGAGATTACGCGGAGCAGAGTTGATTTGCCGCTCGCCTCCCCGCCTACGACAACAAGAAATTCCTTATCGCTTGCCTCCATATTCACATCGTGCAGAGCTTTTGCTCCGGACGGATAAATTTTACCGATTCCGTTAAGTTTAAAACCAGCCATATCTTACCCCGTTATTTTTTAAACAACATTATAATACCATAAATTATAATTTTTACCAACGGTTTACGTGATAATTTTACTTTTATTTTTAAAATAATTGTAATTAATGAAATAAAGTGTTAAACTTTAATTATGAACGCGAACGAAAATTTCGACAAACTTATGATTCAAGAAACGAAAAAAGCGGGCAAGGGCAAAAAACTTCTGTTACACTGCTGCTGCGCACCCTGTTCTTCCGCCTGTCTGGAAAGGCTTAAAGATTATTTTTCCGTCACCGTTCTGTTTTACAATCCGAATATCGAAACCGACGAGTATTCGAGGCGGAAAAACGAGCTTATAAGACTGATAAACGAAACCGGTTGGGCGGATTTTATAGACTGCGTTCACGACGAAAGCGAATTCTACGGTGCGGTGAAGGGATTCGAAACACAACCCGAGGGCGGAGACAGATGTAAAAAGTGTTTCGCGCTGAGACTGGAAAAGACCGCGAGACTCGCCGACGAACTCGGATTCGACTACTTTACGAGCACGCTGACGATAAGCCCTTTAAAAGACGCGAAAACAATCAACGAAATCGGTAAAAAGGCTGAAAAGAAAGCAAAATGGCTGTTTTCGGACTTCAAAAAACGCAACGGTTTTTTAAGGAGCACGCAGCTTTCGGAAGAATACGGACTGTACAGGCAGAATTACTGCGGCTGCGTTTTTTCCCGCAGACAAAACCCGTAAAGTTTTAGTGCCCGCAAAAGGTTGCCTGAGACATTGCATTATGTTATAATATAAACGGTTATGGATATTAACAGATATACTCCTTCATACGGAATAGGCAAAAAACATATAATTAAAATTTCCGACTACTCGACGGAAGAGATTTTCGAATTTCTCTACGCTACAAAAGTAATGAAAGGCAAATTCATTGCTCACGAGGACACGCAGATATTAAACGGCGTAACCGTCGCGTTGCTTTTCGGCGACACCTCTTTGAGAACGCGCTCAGCGCTCGAGATAGGTATCCGTCAGCTCGGCGGCGTATGCGTAAATCTTCCTTACAGCGAAAAGGATATGTGCGCGGGAGAGAATATCGGCGACATCGTCAACGTCATATCGAGATACGGCGTCGGCGCACTCGTCACACGCGGCATAAAACAGACCGAGCTGGACGATTTTTGCGCCGTTTCGGAAATTCCCGTTATAAATTCTTCCAACGACTACGGAATGCCTTTGCAATCTCTATGCGATTTATTCACCGTCTGGGATAAGCGCGGCAAACTGGAAGGACTTAAACTCGCATACATCGGAAAAGGCACAAGCAACGCCGCTTCATTGGTTACGAGTGCGGTGAAATGCGGAATGGAAGTTTCCGTTGCTACGCCGGCTCAGTTCGGAATACGCAAAACAGTTCTGGATATCGCAAGACAATACGGAAACATTACCGTAACGGAAAACCCGTCGGAAGCGGTGAAAGACGCAGACGTCGTATACACCGACAGTTATACCTACCATTCCCCTCTTTCGGAAAAGGAACGCAATTTGCTCGTTCCCTACCAGATAAACAGGTCGCTGATGTCACTTGCCGCACGTAACGCACTGTTTATGCATTCCCTGCCCGCAAACCGCGGAACCGAAGTGACTGCAGACGTTATCGACGGAAAGAACAGTATCGTTCTGGAACAGGGAGAAAACAAACTGCATTCCATAAAAGCCGTTTTGGCTCTTTTAGTAAAATAAACGATAAATATTCAAAACGCCCTCGCAGAGCTCACCGTTCTGCGAGGGCGTTTAATTTTGATATCCTAGTTAACTTTTACCTTTAAGTTCGATTACGACCAATTCCGGGCGGTTGAAAAGTCTTAGCGGACATCTCGAATTTCCAAGCCCGCGCGAGACGACCATACGGGTATCGCCTTTTACGTGCACACCCGAAGTGAGCTTGGGAAACATTCCCTGACCGGGCGCATATATGCCTATACCCGTAAACGGTATTCTCCACTGCCCGCCGTGAGCGTGCCCGCTAAGAACGATTTCACATCCGCTTTCTGCATATTTACCGAAGTAATGCGGCATATGCGCAAGCAATACCCTCACGCCGTTTTCGGGCATAATGTCGAATACCGTATTGTTTTTCAAAGACGCGCAATTCAGCCCGACCACCGTTATTCCGCATATATCACGGGTGCAATCGTCCAAAACGCAGGCTCCGGCGTCCATCAGCGAACGTCTGAACACGCGGTATTCCCTGCTTCTCATTTCGTGATTTCCCGATACGTATAATACAGGCGCTATATTGCTGAGCGCGCTTACAAGTCCGAGCGCAACGCGCTTGTCTTTTTCCCTGTACTTGTGTATGACGTCACCCGTAATCGCAATCACGTCGGGTGCCGCTTTCATAACTGCGGAAACGAGTTTTTCGTTATATCTGCCGAAAGACTTGCCGTGCAAATCGGAAATATGAACTATTTTAAGTTCGCTTCCGAGATTTTCCGCAATCAAAGTATAGCGTGTGGTTTTAAGCAGGCTGTTATTTATCCATACAAAGCCGAAAATAAGCAGTAAACCCGCACATATGCCCGAAATAACCCACAACCAAATCATACAGGTGTCCTTAATACCGCCCTGAAAATTTTCTTGCCCTCGCTCTTAAATCTGCGTTCGTGCTCCGTCTCGACGTCGCCATCGACGGGACTTTCAGCCAAATCGCGGCACACCGAAACGATTGAAAAATTTTCTTCGGCAAAGCACTTTAAAGAAAAATCGAAAAATTCTTCGCTGTCCGTCTTCTGAATAATTTCTCCGCCGGGCACCAAAAGCCGTTTGTAAATTTCCAGAAATCTCGGATGAGTGAGGCGCTGTCTTTTATATCCCTCTTTGGGCAGCGGATTGGAAAAATTGAGGTAAATACGGCTGACCGAACCTGCGGGAAGATATTTTTCGAGCACTTCCGCGGCGCAATTCAGATAATAAATATTTTTAAGCCCCTCCGCTTTCGTGCGCTCCAGCGCCTCTATAATTACGTTGGAAATTTTTTCACACGCAACGAAATTGACCAGAGGATTTGCCGCCGCTTTTTCGCAGACGAACTTTCCTTTGCCGCAACCGATTTCAAGCTCTACGGGACCACTGTTGCCGAATATTTCCGCAAGCGGCAAAAATTCTTTCACGGAAGAAGCGCGCTTCATGTTTTTGTCGCTCAAATCGGCAACCGTAACGATATCGCCGCAGGCGGACAACCTCTCGTCAAGATGACATTTTCTGTGCATTCTCATACAGCACATTCTATCATATGCCGCAATGTTTTGCAAACGTTTTTCCCCGTCAGTTGATACTTCCGATATTCACTTCGGGCATAACTTCCGCCCTGTCTAAAAGCACCGCGTTCATGGCGTCGTAATATTTATAATTGAACTTGAAAAGTATATCCTTAAGCCCCAAAAAATCGCACTGCTCCCTTCTGCTTACGTCCATAAGATTAATAAAACGTCCCTTAACTTCCTCTTCCGCCGCTTTTAAAACTGCTTCGGGAACAACGTCGTCGTCTATATTATCGGACGGGTTTACAATCTCCCTTGCCCCCTGAACATTTGCTTTAGCCTTGAACTTCAAGCTGACTTTCGGCACTCCGTTTTCTATTTTCAGTCCAATGCCGCCGTCCGTATTTTTCAACCTGAAAGAGTAATGCTTATCCTCCGTATCGAAAGGGAGCGACACAAAGTCAAGGTCGCCTTTTAAAAGATTGAGCGCAAGAGTCTGTTTTTCGTCAAGAAAAGTTTTGAACATTCCGTCCGCAAAAACCGCAGTGCGCGCCGCGGTGAATTCCGTCTGCTCTCCTTGCTGACTTTGCCCCGAAGCTCCGCCTTGCGACTGCGAACCGCCTTCTCCACCACCGCCCTGAGACTGTCCGCCGCTCTGCCCTCCTTGTCCGCCTTGCGACTGTCCGCCGCTTTCGCCGCCAACGTTTTCACCGTTGCCGCCGCTTTCGGACGTGCCCGGCACGTTGGGTTCGATATAGGGCATAAAACACGCCGCACTTCTCGAATACTGCATTTCCGCGATTTCCTTTAAATTCACGACGGAAACATTGCCCGATTTTTTGATTTCGGGCGAAAGAATTTTTAAAATGGATTCCGAAGTCATATCGCTCACGGGCGAACTCGTTGCAAGGAGTTCCGACGCCTTTCCTTTGCACATCGCAACGTTAGCGGTAAGCTCCGAATAATTTTTACGGTAAAAACATCCGAGCACCCTGAAAAGTTCGTGTTCGCGGCAGCTGTCGCCTATGACTATGAGCCTGCAAAACTGCAACTGCGGATAAAATCCCGTTTTGTTTTTGATTTCGCTCATTGCGTCGGCTATAGTAAGCCCGCTACCCTGAACTTCGGAATACTTTATATTTTCTCCGCTCTGCGAAGGTTGAGGAAACGCGATTTCCGCCGTAACCTGAACCTCGCCCTCTTCCACGTCGACGCCGACAGCCGTTATGATAGCGGTTTTATGAATGTCGACGAGCCCGAAATCGTTTGTAAAAAACAGTCCCAAAAGCGCGACAAGCATGGCCCAATAAAAAATGACGGAAAGCCTTCTTTTCATTTTTCTCTCCTTTTGAGCGCCCAGCTCAGAAGCGGTATTAAAATGGTAAAAATTACCGTCGCTATCCATAACCATCCCGAGTAAACGAGTGAAATAGCGTGATAATTATGATTGAATACAACCAAAAGCACAGCAAACACAGCATTGACTATCATTGAAATAACGAATTTGTCCTTATATCCCGTACATTGCGAAAAACAATGTACCGCAAGCTGAATATTGAGAACGAGTGCAAACAACATTACGATTTCGAGAATGTACAAAACTATCAAATCAATTCTGCCGAGAGTATCCAATGCGGGGAAAAACAGCGACGTTTTAGATATGGCAAAACTTCTCGATGCGGTAATATCTCCGTAAACACCGTAAAATACCGCAAGAAACAACAGAACAATCAAAGCACCGCCCGCATATGAAAGCGTTATTTTTGCCGCGTCGCCCTTCTTGTATTTGAAACTGCCCGCGAACATTAAAAGCCAGCAAGGCTCCACGAAACGGAACGCCGTCGCTATCGACCCGCCCAGAATTTCCTTTGCCGGAATCTGCAACAGGGGCAGAAGATTACTGAACTTCGCCTCGCCTATACTCATAGCGAAGATAAAAGCTATGCACCCGAGAAATATCGGCATGCACAAATCGGCACTTCTTCCGATATTTGTAAACCCCTTGCTGCCTGCGTAAACGGCGAAAAAGAAGAACGGAAGAAAGACCAATAGCGACGGCACCGTGTCGTAAAATATAGCGTGCACGTAAAGTTTCTGTTCGAATACGGGAACGAGCGTCACCAGCATAAAATAGAGTGCGAAAAGACCGTATACAACACGTGCGAAAATATCGCCGAAAGTATCGGCAAGCAGAGTGTAAAAACTCTTATCCGTTCGCGAACAAAGATAGGCTACAGCCCAGATTACCACTCCCTGAATTATAAAATCTATCAACGCGGAAAAGATATAATTTCTTCCGCTTATATTTACAAGCTCGGAAGGATAAAGAAGAAGCCTTGTCGCCGCCGTATAAGCAATTAATATAAAACAAATCTGTCTAACGCTGATTTTCATTTTTTTTAAGCCTCTTTTTGTTTTTCGCTCCGAACACTTCGGGACGGTTTTTGAGTGTAAACATATTAGCCTTGACCATACTGTCATACAAATCGTTCTTTATAAGCGGCGCGAACGGAGCAAGTACGGGCACGCCGTAATCCTGCTCGGTGACTAAATAAGCAATCAGAAAAGCGATAAAAACAACCGCGCCGAAGGGTCCCACGCTTCCCGCTATTATAAGAAACAGCCACCGCAACGTAGTAGTGGTTTCCACAAGGTTGGGAACCGTATACAGACAGATAGCGGAAAAAGCTACTATAATTATCGCCGGAGTCGAAATGATTCCCGCCTTGACGGCAGTATCTCCGAGCACCAACGCCCCCACTACCGAAAGAGCCAAACCCACATATTTCGGCATTCTGATAGACGCTTCGTTTAACACTTCCAGAACAAACAGCGTTAAAAACATTTCCACGCTCGGAGAAAGCGGCAGCCCCGAAACGGAACTCGATATTTTAAGAAGCAGTTGAAAGGGAATTATCTGAATTTTAAAAAGTTGTGCGGAAATATAAAGCGCGGGAAGCATTATTCCTATAATTACGGAGAGTATCCTCAGAAGTCTCAAAGTAGTCGAACGGTAAGATGTAATGTAATAATCTTCCGCCGACTGAAAATCTTCCACTATCATATAAGGAACGGTGAGCGCTATAGGCGAACCGTCCACTATTATTCCCACTCTTCCTTCCGAAACCTTTGCGCAGAAAATATCCGGCTTTTCGCTTGTTCCGCAACGCTTGAACAGCGACCTCGGCTTCTTTGCTATAAACTGAGATACATAAGAAGAATCCGGCACGACATCGATTTTTTTATCGACTATCTCTTTTTCTATTCTTTCGGGCAGACCTTCGGGACAAATTCCGTCTATATATACCAAAGAAACCGCCGTTTCCGACTGTTCTCCCACTTTTATCGTCTTAATTTGAAGTTTATCACTTTTTAAACGCTTTCTTACAAGACCGAGGTTTGTTTTGACATCCTCGATAAACCCTTCGCGGGGGCCTTTAACGGAAATCTGCGTGGGCGGTTCCGCAACGGCTCGTACCGGCGGCTTTTTAAGACCTATTATAAAAAAGTCTTTTTCGCCGTCCACGAAAAGAACGGCGTTGCCGTCGGAAATTTCCTTTATGCCGTCTTTCGTATCCGAACAATCTTTAACTTCGGGCGAAGCAAGAAGCTGTTTTACCTCTTCGAGCCCCGCGTCTTTCTCAACGACGCGAAGAGGTTTAACGACCAATTCTCCGAGAAGTTGTTTGTCCGCTATGCCGTCCGCATAGACAGCCGCAAACTTTTTACCATTTTCGGACTTGAATTCGAAAACGAGCACGTCCTGTGACGACAACACGCTTTTAACGGCTTTAATATTTTTTTCCAATGTAACCATAAAAATATTATCAGTAATTAATTATTAAAAATACCTGCCGCAACTGCGTGTTTTTAATAGAATTGCGCTGTTTCCCGTCGTCCCGCGCGCTTTATTTTTGTGCGTGCAGTTTTTCCGTCAAACCGAGCGCTTTATCGTCTTCCATTACGCTTTCTTGCCTTCCATAGCGCTTTCTTGTCATCCCGAACATAGTGATGGACCCCTCCCTTTCGCTCGTGGTGACAGTAGAACGCTCAGGAGGACAGTAGAGCACTCAGTGTGGCGACCGGGTTCTGCTCTCGCGGTGACAGTGGAGGAATGTTTCGGGGCGACAAAGAAAACCGGTGACGGTTTAACGTCATTTCGACACTTTATATCATTCCGCGCAAAGCCTTTCTCAGTCGTTCTAAACAAGTCTTCCCCGTCATTCCGAGAGTAGCGGCGACTGATAGCTGTCATTCCGAGCACAGCGAGGAACCCGCCCCTTCGGCAAGCCTCAGGGCGACAGGTGTACGTCATCACGGTGATAGGTGTACATCATTCCGAATAGCAAAGTTAAGAGGTTTGTCCTTACAAGCAAGGTCTCTCCATGTCATCCCGAGCGCAGCCTTTCCATGTCATTCCGAGCACAGCGAGGAATCTGATGTTTCGCTTACGCTCAACATGACAAGAAAGACCCGCCCCGCAGTTTAAAACAACCATAGCGTTTACAAACATCGTCATACACTTCTGCCCGCAAGATAAATTGTTTAAAAAAAATTAAAAAAACACTTGACAAACATTACTATGCATTGTATAGTATTAGACGAAGCGGGGTATTGCATGGACAGTCAACTTAAAAAAGGAATATTGGACGTATGCGTGCTTTACGCCGTGAGCAAAGGCGAAAGTTACGGATATAAAATAATAAGCGACCTCGAAGGGGTTATCGAAATTTCCGAAAGCACCCTCTACCCTATTTTAAAAAGGTTGGAAGCGGGCGGGTATCTGACGACGCGCACGGCCGAATACAGCGGACGATTGCGCAGATACTATAAAATAACCAATATCGGGCTTAAAAAATTATTATCCGGCAGAAGCGATTTTCAGGAAATTAACGTAATTTATAAAAAGATTTTCGGAGGGAGAATATGACCTATAACGAATGGCGCGACGAATTGAAATCAAATCTTTTGAGCGTTTCCGAAAGCGAACGGCGCAGAGTTCTCGACTACTATGCGGAGGCTTATGCCGACAGGCGGGACGCGGGATATTCGGAACGCGAAATAATAGAAGATTTCGGCGCGCCCTATGATGCTGCAAGAAGAATTTTAGAAGAAAAACGTTCGGGAGGTTCCGACGATATCTATTTCGACGAACCCGAAAGAGACTATAACTCAAAACGGGAAAGACGACGGGAAAAAGAAATGCGCAGAGAATCGAGACGGGAAGAACGCGAAGAACGCCGCAGAGAAACAAGGCGGGAACGCGACGATTACTACGACGCAACCGGACGCCGCAGTCGAATAAAAGAAGATTACACCTGGGTGTTTGTACTTTTATGTATAGTCTTCTGCATTCCGCTCTTCGGAATTATAATGGGCATGATAGGAATTACTATAGGCTTATTCACCGCCCCGTTCGCTCTGCTTGTGTCTGCCGTTGCGACGATGGGCGCCGGCATAGGTGCGATGATTGGCGGCGAACTAATTCTCGGAGCCGTACAGCTTGGAATAGGTTTGATTATATTCGGCGTAAGCGTAATCCTGATTCCTCTTTTTATAAGTCTTGTAAAACTTATGTGGAAATTGTTCCGCAGGCTGTTTGCCTGGGTTAAGTCGCTCTTTTCGGGCAGGGAGGCATACTAAATGAAAGGACTCGGTAAATCTCTCGCAGCAGGCATCGTAATAATAATTTTCGGCGTGGCAATTCTTCTCGTTGCCCTCGGGCTCAACGGTTGGACATTGAAAACGGACTGGGAATCTATGGAATTCGAAAGTCAATCGCAAATCACTTCTCTGCACCTGGACTATTCCGCAGGAGACGTGGAAACTGTATTCTACGACGGCGACAAAATACGCGTGGAATACCCGACAAGCAAAGTTTATAAAACCGAAGTTAAAGAAGCAGACGGAAAACTGAGTGTCATATCCGGCAAACGCCATTGGTACGATTTCAGTCTCTGGTGGTTTTTAAAAGTTCCGACCGCAAGGATATATATTCCGAACGGTTCGGTTATCGATTTGGATATAATTTTAAACGCGGGAACTTTGAAAATACACGACGGCGGTTTCGGCAAAGTAGATATAAAGATGAATGCCGGCAAAATCGACTTAGGCAAAATCGAAAGCGAAAAGTTCGACTGCTATGTAAACGCGGGAGCCCTTTACGCAGAAAATATAATTTGCGGAGAATTCCGTACGGAGGTAAACGCCGGGTCCGCCGACTTTAAAAATTTGACAAGCGCCTCAGTTAATCTCAAAGTAAACGCAGGCAGCCTGAACGCGGATATAAACGGCAACGAAAACGACTACACCGTCACCGTCGACAAAAACGCAGGCTCTTGCAATATTTCCGACCATACGGGCGCAACCGACAAAAAAATAAATGTAGAAGTCAACGCCGGTTCGGTTTCCGTGAATTTTAAAAATTGACAAACGTAACGGATAATGATAAAATACAGCCGTATAAGGCTGTATTTTTATTTGAGGTTTACATATGAAAACAGATTACGACGCGGAATACTTTAACCCCGAACACGTTCTCGAATGCGGACAGATTTTCCGTTTCTCACCGTTTAAAGAAGGCTATTTCGTAATTTCGTGCGATAAAGCGTGTTATGTATACACGGACGGCGTAAAAACCGTAGTGGAAAGCGACGATTGTGAATATTTCCACGATTTTTTCGATATGCGGCGCGACTATTCGGAGATTGTAAAACGCGCTAAAACCCATAATATACCACTGTTGACGCGTTCGAGCGAGGTATGCAAAGGGCTACGACTTTTAAATCAGGATAAGGAAGAAATGCTTTATTCCTTCATTATATCACAAAACAACAATATTCCCAGAATAAAGGGCATTATTTCGCGCATATGCGAGGGTCTGGGAGAAAAACGCGACTATCTCGGAGTGCAATATCATTCCTTCCCGTCCACTCCCGCTCTCGCCTCCGCAGGCAGAGAATTTTTCCGCGAAGCAGGCTGCGGATACCGCGATATTTATCTTGCCGAAACGTCGGCGAGAGTAGCTTCGGAAGGGCTTTCGAGACTGGATAATCTCTCTGCGGGAGAACTTAAAAAAGAACTCCTGAGCTATAAAGGCATAGGTGGAAAAGTCGCCGACTGCATAGCACTTTTCGGCTTCGGAAAAAGAAACAGCTTCCCCGTAGATACCTGGCTTGAAAAAGTCTACAAAGAAGATTTCGGGGGAACGCTCACGGACAGAGCAAAAATCACAGATTATTTTACGGAGCTGTTCGGAGACGACGCCGGCTATGTTCAGCAGTATTTATTTTACGGAAAACGGTTAAACTTATAATATGCCGGACTACTTTTCACACATCATAGCCGCAGAAAAAGTTTATGAAAAACTCGACGTTGCGGACAAGGAAAAAATTCAGAATAAAATTTTATACCTGCTCGGGTCTCAGGGCGCCGACGTATTTTTTACCTACAGCTACAAATTTTCCAAAAACAATCTGGGACGCGAACTGCATCAGAGAAAAGCAAGCAGTATTTTCGAAGCGCTCAAAAACGGCGATTTGTCTTATGCCGCAGGATACGCTACGCACTATGCCCTTGACTGCTCTCTGCATCCTGCCGTTTACGCCTACACAAAAGGGCGCAAAAATCCTCTTACCCATCAGAGATTCGAAAACGATTTGGGGCTATTTATTAGCAAATTTTACGGAATACCGCGCAGAATTTTGCCGCGCGAACATCTCCTGTCCTGTACGAGTGCCGTATATGACAGCGTAAAACTTTTGCAACCCGAAATAACAATCACGGGTGTGGAAAGATGTCTCAAAAGACACTTCAATTACACCCGCTATCTTTACAGAGCCAAAGAACAAAACTACAAATGCGATTTTGATTTTACTTCGCTCGCAGACTCCGTGCGCGACGCAATAGATTTGGGAGCTACCGCCGTTAAATGCATATTGTCAAAAAATATCGACGGTGTGATTTTTTCCAAAGAATTTTTGCAAAGATAAATTTCAACCGTCTTAAAATCCGAAAACACGTCTCCTCCTTCAAACGCCGAGACGTGTTTTTAATTTTTGTGTAACGGTTTATTTTGATAATTAGTAAATGCATTCAAACGACGTTTAAATAAGGAATTTCTCGGCATGCCTCGGAATGACCAAATTACTTTGTAATGACATGTATACCGTCACCCCGAGCGCAACAAGGGGGCTCAAACTATAATACCCGCGCATCCGCGCGGGTATTAATCAGCTATTTTATCATACAAGTTGGCGTTCAATAACCTTTCGTATAACTCGTCCTCGGTAATTTCGTCGATAAATTTATCGCCGTAAAGCTGTAAAATAAGATATCTGCTTCCGTCAATGAATTTCAATGCGTCTTTAAACGTTGCGTTTTCGTCAAGAATAACATAGCGTATTTCTCTGCCGCGTTTTTTCTTGCGCGCAGCAAAATTGATTTTCCGAGCCTCGGGACTTTTCTGAAATGCAGAACAGAGTAAAAACGCCGCGACCATAAGAACGGATATATTTCTGAGCGCGAAACAAAAAACAAAAATCAATGCGACGACAACCGCAAGATTAACTCCGCGCAATGCCATATTGACAGCTTTCGGCGCAAGAAATTTTTGCAGAGCGCATTTTGCGACCCTGCCTCCGTCAAGAGGATACGCCGGCAGAATATTGAGAACAAGCATTGCCGCATTAGAGTAGAACACAAGGTCCGTATAGGCGTATGTGACCGGTTCAAACCACCACAACCCCGCGACCGCCACGCAGAGAAGAAGGTTGACAAGCGGCCCGGAAAGCGCCAGACGTATTTCGTCGGAGGGAGAAATTCCCTCTATATCGCATACAGCCGCAGCGCCGTAAGGCATCAGACTAATCTGCGTACACTCGAATCCGAGCCGCGCCGCGCAAAATATATGACCGCACTCGTGCAGGAGTGCGGTCAGAGCGCTTATGAGAAAGAGCGGTAAACCGCCGAACAGCGCGGAGCATATCCCAACCGCCAGAAACAGCGGATGAATTTTTATTTTCACGATTTCCAGACGGGAACTTCGTCGGAAAGAGTATAACAGTTGAGAAGCGTCTCTCCGTCGTACATCGATACGCGTACTTCGTTTTCACCGTCCGAATAAGCGAACGGAATGTTCCCCTGAACTTTTGTGCCTTTTGCGGAATATACGTCGGTCAAGCCCGTTATCACGCTCTTGAAAGTAGACGTATGGGAAATCTGAACGGTATATGTTCCGTCTGTTTCGGCAACAGAACTTACCGTACCGCTGCAAATGGGATATACGCTGCCCTTAGCTTTGAAAGAGAGAACTCCGCTGTCGGAAACGCTGACAACCGCTTCGGAACGCTCGCTGACAACCGCCGAAAGTTTAAATTCGGTATATGCGGGTTCGGGCGCAGTACTTCCGGCAACGCCGCTTATAAAAGTATTTATCGCGCTTGAAGGCATAAATATATTAGTAAGGAAAATAGCGACGGCGATAAGACATACCGCCGCAAACTCGGCGATAAGCACCATACTGCCCCTGTCTTTTCCGAAACTTATTGCATTGCGGTGTTTTTTCTCGGGCTTGGCAGGTTCCGAAAGGTCCTCCGCATAAACGTAAGCGCCCACGCGCTCGTTAACACTGTCGACAACAAGTTCTTTAAGGTCTTCCTGCTGCGCAACCTGTTCGACCTGCTCCTTTTTTTCTCTTACAAAAGGATTGCGTTTGAAAAAACTCTTCTTTTTAACGACATTAACCGTGCTCACGGGAATTTCAAGCATTTCGGCATAATCGAGTTCCTGTTCCATATCTTCCTCCGAAAATTTAAGTCTACCTTAGCTTATGCCGTACGTTTTCACGTTAGAACAAATTTTTATCTTTTATCATATAATAACCGCCCGCGTTTTCAATGCGGGCGGTTTAATTATTTGAACGGCGGGAGAAATTTTACTTACCCCCTTTACTTTTTACTCCTAATTTGATATTATTGAAATGTACACGTATATTAATACTATTTATAAAGATAAGGGAAATTTTATGAAACTACGTTTTAAAATAAAGCGCATGTTAGCAATACTCCTCTCAACAGCTGCCGCACTGTCGGTTGCGGCTTTATGCGCTTGCGGTAACGGCGGCAACAGTAATAATGGCAGCGGTAACGGCGGCAACGAACACACCTGCGAGTATGACAAGGGCGTGGTAGAAAAAGAGGCAAGCTGCACTGAAGACGGAATAAAACGAATAACATGCAAAATTTGCGGCAAGACGATAAAAATAACCGTTGACGGCGGACATAAGTACGGAGATTGGGTGATTGTCACTCCCGCCGATTGCGCCAATGAAGGGCAAGAATCAAAAACCTGCAAGTCTTGCGGCGGCACTGTCACCCGTGTTATAGAAAGAACGCAACACAGTTTTGACGAATACGTGCCCACGGACGAGGAATATCATCGGGCTGAATGTAACGATTGCGGCGAAGGTCAATACGGCGAACACGATATGAAAAACGGACGTTGCACGGAATGCGGCTACGAAACGGGCGACACTCTCGGGCTTGAATTCGAAAGCTGGATAGAAGAGGGTTATATGCTAACGGGTATAGGATATAACGCCGGTGCAAAGCAGATTAAAATTCCCGCGACTTATAAAGGACTTCCCGTAATCGCGATAAACGACAACGCTTTTGACGAAAGTCAATTGCTTAAAAGTATAATTATACCGGCAGGCGTGAGATTTATTTACAACAGTATAGGCGAGTATCCCAATCCTTTCGCCGTATGCAGTTACTTGGAAGAGATTATCGTGGACGAAGACAACCAAACCTTTTCAAGCGACAACGGCGTTTTATTCAGCAAAGATAAAAAAATATTATACCGCATTCCCATGGCGGTTGAGGAGTTCACTGTTCCCGAAGGCGTTACCGAAATTGCGGACGGCGCTTTTTATGGCTGCAGCGCTCTCAAAAAAATTTCACTGCCGCAGACTCTGGTTAAAATCGGCAAAAAAGCGTTTGAGAATTGCAGAGAACTTGTTGAAATAACAATTCCGCAGAGCGTTGAGCTCATAGACGAATACGCGTTTAACAACACGTCTCTTTTAAACGCCACTTTCGAATACATATATTACGATGCGAAAGGCTTTAACAAATATGCAATGCTCGGTTCTCTGCTGAAAAGCAGCTCCACCGCGGCGAGCTATCTTAAAAACAAATACGCATCTTACAGCTTTATAAAAGTAGACCCGCCTTCCGTAAATTGATTATTCAAATTATCGACTTTACAATTTCCTATAGGGAAGCCATTGAGCATAACGAACCTGATAAATGTTTTTCTCATAATCAAAGAAATTCCTCGGCAAACCTCGGAATGACTGTGTTCCACGTCTTTCCGAGCACCTAACCTGCCTTCAAGCGTCCCCACCCGTCATACGGAAGGCGTAGCCCGAAAATCTCATTATCCGATGGAATTCCTCGTAACCTCGAAATGACAAGGCGCACTGTAATTTTTCAAATTACTTATAAAATCTTGGCAATTTCCTCCGAAAGCCGAGCAAAACTTTCGGGCGAAAGCGTTTCTCCTCGGGTATTCAAAGGTATTCTGCATTCCGAAAGCGCCTGTTTTGCTTGTTCGCGGGTTAACTTGAACGCGTTTACAAGATTGTTTTCAAGGGTTTTTCTTCTCGCCGCAAAAGCCGCATGCACTGTCTTTTTATAAAATTCAGGGTCTTTGACGGTAATTCTTCCGTCCTCGATAGTAAATTTAACGACAGCGCTGTCCACGTTCGGACGCGGATAAAACAGCGTCCGCGGAACCCTTTTTACTATTTCCGTTTTGGCCCGCAAAGCAATCACCGCGGTTATCGCGCCATATTCTGGCGTATTTTCCCGTGCGCAGAATCTTTCCGCCACCTCCTCCTGAACCATAACGGTAAGACTTTTGCATTTTTCGGAATTTTCAAGAATTCCTGTAATCAACGGGGTCGTCACGTAATAGGGAAGATTTGCCACGACCTTATATTCTCCCGTAGCTCTTTCCAGTTCCTTTAAATCAGCTTTCAGAAAATCGCGGAACACGATTTCAACGTTTTTCACGTCCGATAGCGTACGTTCGAGAACGGGTTTCAGGTCCGTATCCACCTCGAAAGCAACAACTTTTTCAGCCTTATCCGCAAGCACGCGCGTAAGCGTTCCCGCACCGCATCCTATTTCCAATACGGTGTCGCAACTCTCCACTCCGGCAAGCGAAACGATTGACGAAAGCAGATTTTTGTCGGTAATGAAGTTCTGTCCGAATTTTTTTTTAAAGCCGAATCCGCATTCCGCGAGTACGCTTTTAAGATTAATTTCCATATATTAGCCACCGATATTCCGAATAACGCCTACGGAACGGCACAAACTGTTTTTATAAACGATTTATTCGTTTACACACTTAGGATAAATTAAGCCCGTACTTTAAAGTGCGGGCTTAAAGTTTTTCAAACAATGCATGCGCATTTGTCCAGATATTTTCGGAAAACTCCTCGGCGGGCACTCCGCGTATTTCAGCCATATTCGCGACTATTTCCGGAATGCTTTCGGGAGTGTTGGGAAACACCCCTTTCATGCTTTTCGGAGAAAGATACGGGCTGTCCGTTTCCGAAAGAATACTCCCGCAATTGAGGAAAGCAATAGTGCGCCGCGCTTTTTTGCTACCCGAATAAGTGGACGTACCTCCGAAAGAAAAGTAAAAGCCCTTTTTTTCCAGTTCGGCGGCAATTTCCGAAGAATGCGAATAACAATGAAGCAGCGCGCCGCGTTTTAAAAGGCGCGCGTTTTCTTTAATGACGGAAAGCATATCTTCCGCGCAGTCACGCGAATGAATCACAACGGGCAACGATGCTTCGTCCGCAAGCGCAAGCTGTTCTTCGAACATTCTGCGCTGCAAAGATTTATTCGTGTCGGGATAATGATAATCGAGCCCTATTTCCCCGATAGCCACGCACTTGGGATGTTTTGCAAGCTCGGCAAGTTTATTAAAATCTCCCGCGCGATAATTCCTCAGTTCAGTCGGATGAAATCCCGCCGTAAAATAACAGCAGTCGTATTTGTCGGCAAGCGCTCTTCCGAAATCGCTTGTCGCGACGTCCACGCCCGAATGAACGACTTTTACGACGCCCGCCGCTTTAAGTCTTTGAATAAGAGCCGAAATGTCGCCGTAATGTCCGCCGTCAAGGTGACAGTGAACGTCTATATACCTCACGCGAGCGTGCTCCCGTCAGGCAGGTCTTTTTCGGGAGAAACGAGTGACAGGGTACCGTCGGGCGCCTCGGCGCAGACAATCATTCCCTCGCTTAAAAGCCCTTTCATCTCGCGCGGAGGAAGATTGGTCACCACAACAACTCTCTTCCCGACCATCTCTTCGGGCGTATAGTATTTGGCAATACCCGAAAGTACCGAAATCGTCTTGCCGCCTAAACTGACGGTCTCGTGCAGAAGTTTGCTCTTTTTCACCGCTTCGCACGCTACCACCGTGCCGACACGCATATCTATTTTTGCGAAATCTTCTATCGTTATCGTTTCTTTTACCGTTTCATCCATCGTTGCAGCCTCCAATCTCTGTTTTCGTTCTATATTTTCTATCAGCGGTTTTATGTCCTCGAACTTTATTCTTCCAAACAGCGTCGCAGGCGTTGCGGTAACGGTGTATTCCGTCACGCATTCGCCGCTTATAAAATCTTTTGCCGTCGCTCCGATTTCATTGAGTATCTTTTCCGCTACCTCGGGCATAAAAGGTTTCAAAAGATTCGCGCCCGCATCCAACGACGCCAAAAGATTAAACAACACCTCCGACAGCCTGTCCCTGTCGCTTTGCTCCTTTGCAAGAATCCAGGGCGTCGTTTCGTCTATATACTTATTTGCACGGCGGAACAACGACCAGAGAGCGTCCAAAGCGTCAGCGACTTTATACTCTTCCATCTTAGCGGAGACTTTGCCGTATGCGCCGCGGATAATTTCTTTGAATTCCGCGTCAGTTGCCACTTCCGCGCCCGTCTTTTTCGCCGTGCCGCCCAAATATTGATTGGTCATGGAAACAGTCCTTTTCAGAAGGTTTCCGAGCACGTTCGCAAGGTCGGAATTGAGCCGCTCACACATAAGCTCCCAGGTAATTATTCCGTCGTCGGCATAAGGCATTTCGTGCAATACAAAATAACGCACCGCATCCACTCCGAATACCGAAGACAGGTCGTCCGCATACAATACGTTGCCTTTTGACTTTGACATCTTGTCTCCGCCCTGCAAAAGCCAGGGATGACCGAATATACATTTCGGCAGAGGCTCGCCCAAAGCCATAAGAAATATAGGCCAGTACACAACGTGAAAGCGCACTATATCCTTACCTATAATATGAACGTCGGCAGGCCATAGTTTTTCATATTGCGCGGAGCTTCCGTCGGGAGAATAGCCTATACCCGAAATATAATTCGTAAGCGCGTCCAGCCATACATAAACCACGTGACGGCTGTCAAAGTCAACGGGAATTCCCCATTTGAAAGTGGAACGAGATACGCACAAGTCCTGCAACTTACACTTTAACGTTCCCTCTTTGACGGCTTTCAAAAGCTCTTCGTCGCTTTTTCCGACAAACTCGTCGGCAAGAAGAAAGTTGTTGAACATCTCATTCCTGCGCGAAACGGGCTGTATAAAACCGGGATGAGTCAATATATATTCCACAAGACGGGGAGCGTAATCGCTCATTCTGAAGAAATACGCCTCTTCACGCGCAGGTTTCACTTCCCTGCCGCAATCGGGGCATTTACCGTCAACAAGCTGACTTTCCGACCAGAAACTTTCGCACGGGGTGCAATAAAGCCCCTCGTAAGCCCCTTTATATATGTCGCCCTTTTCGTAAAGTTTATTGAATATTTTTCTGACGGTCTGTTCATGCTCTTCGTCGGTAGTCCTTATGAATTTATCGTAGCCGACGTTCATAAGTTTCCATATGCGCTTTATTTCGTCCGACACTCCGTCTACAAACTGCTTGCACGTCACGCCTTTTTCCGCAGCTTTCTGCTCAACTTTGAGACCGTGCTCGTCAGTACCCGTCATAAAGAACACGTCATAGCCCTGCATTCGCCTGAAGCGGGCGATTGCGTCCGCGAATATGCTTTCGTAAGTATTGCCGATATGCGGCTTGCCTGACGTATAAGTAATAGCCGTCGTCAGATAAAATTTTTCAGCCATAACGCCTCCTTAAAAACGTTTTTTAAAAGTATAGCACTTTTGCGCGTGAAAGTAAATCGTATACGCCCGAAGGTAAAAGAAAATTTACCTGTTGCCGCGCCGTATTTCATTACTAGTTATCATTTTTTAGCATCTTTTCGGTTTTACGAGCCGTTTATCGCCATTTCGTGCTTTTTGTCTTTCCGAGTTTAGCGAGGAACCCCTCGCTCCGCTCGGGGTAACAGATGAAGTGCGTTCAAAAAAGGGGTACGCTCGTATTGACACGGAGGAACGCCGACTTTTGTCTTTTCAAGGCTAGCTCATCATTCCGGGTTTTTTGTCATTCCGAGGCACAGCCGAGGAATTCCCTCTTTTTCCGTCGTTTACACGCATATGCACATAGGCGGCGACGGCATATCGCAAATTAATGGCGCGTATATTATTTTATGAATATAATTTTCACTGTCGTAGTAGCTTTATCGGGGCTGATTATAACGTTCACTGCGCCGGACAAGCTGTTGCCCGCGCTTCTGGACGGTGCGGAAAATTCCGCAAAGACGGCGCTCACCCTGTTCTGTATTTACGCCGTATGGATGGGGCTTTCTCGGCTTGCGGAAAAAAGCGGACTGTCAAAGGGCGCGGCAAAAGCGTTGAAACCGCTCTCCAAAAAACTTTTCAGAACGGAAAACGAAGCCGCATGCGAAAACTTGGCGATGAATCTTTCGTGCAACGTCATAGGTATAGGCGGCGCGGCTACGCCGTATGCGGTGAAAGCCGTTTCCGAACTCGAAAAAGACGGCAATCGTTACGCGCAGAAACTCCTGTTCGTTATTAACGCGACTTCCATTCAGATAATACCCACAACCGTGATAACGCTCAGAGCGAGCGCAGGCAGCATTGCTGCCGCGGATATTTTTCTTCCCTCGCTCATATGTACCGCAATCTCCACGATTGCAGCAGTAACTTTATATATTCTGGGGCATAAACTTTGGCGTATATAATTCCCGTCGTTTTCATAACCGTTTTCGGCTTTGCCGCATTCAGAAAAGTAAAAATTTACGACGAGTTTTCCGCAGGGGTATCCGACGCGGTTAAATTTACTTTCTCGCTTATTCCCTGTCTCGCCGCAATTTTCATGATGTGCGAATTATTCGAAATATCGGGACTTTCCGACGCGCTTACAAAACTGCTTTCGCCGTTTTTTTCGTTTCTGGGAGTTCCGCCCGAATTGACGAGACTTATTCTTATAAAGCCTTTTTCGGGTAGCGGTTCGCTTGCATATCTTACGGAAGTCATCAACGAATACGGCGCTGACAGCTATATTGCCAGATGCGCCTGCGTATGCTTCGGCTCGTCCGAAACGGTTTTTTACATATCCGCAGTATATTTCGCCGGATTGAAAACAAAAAAGCTCGCTGCGCCCATTGCGATAGTTTTATTCGCAACGCTCGTTTCGACGGTAGTTGCCTGCCTTCTTTGTCGAATAATGTGAAGTTGTAAGTTTTTTTCAAATTTTGTTATGGCAAAATAATTATTCGGACAAGAAAATTTTTTTATTTATTTTGTTTTACTTTTTTCCCCTTTTGTATATAATTATAAATGTAAACAGCAAGCGCGGTTTACCTCATACATAGCTTATCATTTTTCCCCCTTATCATATAGAGGCGGCGCAAACTCCGGTTTGCGTCGTTTCTGTTTTATAAAAAACATCGGCGCCGCATTTACATGCGGCGCCGGTTTATTTACCGACCGACCTTATTTTGTTTACGGACCGTTTCAACGCCTCTACGGCTTCGTCCACGTCTTTATCCGTATTATATTTCCCGAACGTAAATCTCACCGCGGATTTTGCCCGCTCCTCGGAAAACCCCATAGAGAGCAACACCCCGGAAGGAGTTACGGCGCCTGCGGAACACGCGGAACCCGTCGATACGGCTATTCCGTTCAAATCGAGCAGAAAAAGAATATTTTCTCCTTCGCAACCGTCGAAAGACATATTCGCATTGGACGGCACGCGAAGCTCCCTGTCACCGTTAAGACGAACGCCTTCGATTTCCGAAAGCACTCTGCCGATAAAACGCTCACGAAGCGAAAGAATATGAGCGTTGTTGCGCTCTCTTTCTCCGACGGCTTTTTCAAGCGCCGCGGCAAGCCCAACAACGGCGGCGGCATTAAGCGTACCGCCGCGAAAACCGCGCTCCTGCATCCCTCCCGATATCAGTCGCGATATATTCGCGCCGCTTTTTACATACAGCGCGCCTATACCTTTCGGACCGTAAATCTTATGCGCGGAAAAAGCCAGAGCGTCGCAATGCGCGGTAGGGAAAGGCATACACCCCGCAGACTGAACGCAATCGCAATAGAAGAATATTCCCCGCTTTTTGCACTCGTCGCCGATTGCCTGTACGGGCTGTACCGTACCGACTTCGTTATTTGCAGCCATTACGGCGCAAAATACGGTATCCTCGCGCATAGCTTTAAAAACCGATTGAGGGCTTACTATGCCGCGGTTATCGGGATAAACGACGGTTAAATCGAATCCGAATTTCCGCATATCCTCCGCACTCTCTGTCACCGAGGGGTGCTCTAACGCGGAAACAACTATATGTCCCTTCTTATGTGCGGCGCAAACGCCTTTGAGCGCAGTATTACCCGCCTCAGTTCCGCCCGAAACAAAATACACTTCTTCGGGCATACACCCCGATATATGCGCTATTTTATCGCGCGCAGCGACAACGGCGTTGGCGGCTGTTCTGCCTGCCGAATGCTGAGACTGCGGGTTGCCGAAATCATTTGTCATATACGGCAACATCGCTTCCAAAACGTCACCGTCGACGGGCGTCGTTGCGGCGTTGTCAAGATAAATCATACAACGACCTTAAACGCTTCTTCCGTTTCATTGATAAGTCTGATTTCGGCGCGCTTCTTTTCGTATTCGCGCCCCAGTTTCGTCGAACTGTTTTTCTCGTTCAGTTTTACGTTCCGGCACGACTTCCATAATGCTTTCAAAGCAAAAATGCTTACGATAAACGCGACGGCGGCGAGCCCTGCAAACACAAAGGTAAGTATCTGATTGGTGTAGTCCAGTTCCGCGAACATGACGCTTGCGAAATAAACGGCAAGCGCGGCAAATATAACGCATGGTATAACCGCTACTGCGGTAAATATTATTGCTTTTCTGCGTTTTTCCATAAACAAGACGCGACGTTCGCTTTTCTTCGCTTCGTTTTCCACCGCAAGATTTTCCGCTTCCGTTTCAAGTTGCGCTTTACGCTCTTTAAGACCGCACGCCGACTCGGCAAGCGCCGTCTTATCGGCGTCGGCGGCAAAGCGCAACACACCGTTTGCCGCTGCGGAACACTCTTCCGCGCGTGAAAAATCGGTAAAGTTGCGCGTTACGGCTTTCAATGCCAGACAATAGAGAGAACCGTCTTCGCCGTCAAGCCCTATCGCCTGTTCGGCATAATAAAACGCTCCGTCGAAATCCCCATTCGCATACGCCTCCTCGGCATGCGCTCTGTTCTCACGAACGGCTTTGAGCCTCTTCTCCTCAGCCTCGGCTTTGGCGCGCTCGCGCGCCGCAAGCTGCTCGGGCGTCATTACAGCGGCTTCCTCGTCGTCCTCTTCCGCTTCGGGCACAAGGAAATTCACCTCTTCCTGAACCGTTTCTTCTTCCGTATCGTCTATATACAATTCGTCTTCGCCGTCGGCGTTTTTACGTATTTTGTACTTTTTGTCCTTGTCGTCGTCAATCAGTCTCTCTTCCGCCATAATAACTCCTTAAACCGTTTTTGTCTGAATAATTTTAAACTTTCCGCGATAGCGGCTCTTAGCCCAGGCGCAATATTCCGCATTCTCGAAAAGCGCGTAAACGCAGCTGCCCGAACCCGTCATATTCACTCCCAAAGGAGAAAAAGCCGACAGTTCTTCGTACGCCGTTTTTATGTTCCCGTTCAGCCTGCACGCAGGCTCATACAGTGAATTGCATAGGCTTTCGCCAAGCACCGCGAGATTACCCTCGCAAAGCGCCACGACAGCTTCTTCGCGCGATTTATGCGGCATCGGCATTTCATCGTACAGTTTATAGCATTCCGCAGTGGAAACGCCGTCCGGAGGCAACAAAAGCAAAAAATGCAACCTGCTTTTGCAGTCTATCGCACATACTTTCTCTCCTCTGCCCGTAAGCCGTGCATATCCTCCCGACAGCATATATCCGGTATCGCTGCCGAGAGTATCCGCCATAGCTTTTAATTCGCGTTCGCTACCCGAACCGTAGAGTTTCGACATTCCGCGAAGAACCCCCGCGGCGTCCGCCGAAGAACCGCCCAGTCCCGCGCCGAGCGGGATATTTTTGAATATCTCTATATCCACCCCGTGCGTTCCGAAAGCCCCGATATAACTTTCCGCAGCTTTGACCGCGTTATTGCTTTCGAACTCAATCGTCTCGCTCCCGCATCCGTGCATACTTATGCCGACAAGATTATCTTTTCTTTTGGACATTTTGATTAAATCATATATGTCCAAAGAACAGACCAAACTGTCAAGCGTATGATAGCCGCCTTCGACGCCTGTAATAGCAAGTGTAAGATTGAGTTTTGCATATGCTTTGACGCGCACGCCCATAAATACATTATAGCACTTATTTATGCGCTTTTCAATCGATTTTTAAAAGTTAAAAGTCCGACACATAAAAATTAGCACCTTCGGCAAACCTCAGGATGACGGAAATGCAAACCCTCACGGTAACAATAGAGCGCTCAGAGCGACAAAAAACAGGTGACAAGAGCGCTCGGGACGATAAAAAAGCCGAATAGTTTTTACGGCAAACGGCAAAACAGCAAAGGATAAAATTATAACCGCGCCCCGCAGATTTGCGGGGCGCGGTTTATTTATCAAGCCTGTTTGGGACGATATATGAGAATCCTCTCTTTACCCGTCAAAGGGAAGTTCAAATCGGGATTTGACGAACGAATATTTTCGGGACTTTCCGAAAGTCTCTTCGCCGTTTCCCAAAGCCCGTCGCCCGCGGCGGGTATGTACACGCTGACGGCACTGTCCGAACATTTTATCGGCTCGCCTTCGGTTGCCGAAGCAACGTATTTCACCGTGTAAGATTCGCCGTCCGCAGCCGTTATTTTAAGCGACGCTTCGGCTTCGCATTCGCCTTCAGCGCGCTGACGCATACTCATACCGCAAACAGCCGCCGAAACGGTTTTGCAGTTTTCCGAAAGACCCGAAAGTTTGACCGCGAACGGCATATTGACTTCCGTCGAATGCACTTCCCCCGCCTGTTCGTAAAGTAACGTAGCGGTAATGCTTCCCTCTATTCCTTCGTGCGTACGGGAATATTCCGCTCTCGGCAGAGCCGCCGCAAGGAACGCGCAGGTGTAGTCGAGCTTGGCTTTCGCCGCGCAAAGCCCGCTGACGCGCTCCGAATAAACTTTAATATCGGTATCCGTACGGGTGCATTCCTCTGCAAACGCAAGAACGACTTCGTTTTCTCTGCCGAAAGCGTCCGTCACGAGGGGTATTTCCTCCTCCTCGTAAAATCTTCCGGCAAAACCGAGCGTGGCATTGAATTCAACGTCGCATTTGCCCCGCTCTTCGTTCACCTTGCAATTTACGTTCATATTTTTGATTTCCGCACGACAGAAAGCTCTGCGAGACAAAAGCGCCTCGTCGCAGGTCAGTTCGCATCTGAACGGAACCGTTCTGTCAAGACTGACGGGGGAACCGTCGCGAACAGCAAGCAAGGTAAGGTAGATTTCTCCGTTCACCTCGACAACGCCTGCACGCACATTACAATCGAGCACAAGCGCTTGTGCCGAAGGAATAAGAACATCTTCCGCAGCGCAGTCGAAATCGTCGTCGACGTCGCTTTCTCCCGAGAAATTAACCATAGAAAGAAGCTTTACGCCGTCGGTTTTGCATACCGCTCCGTCAATTCCTGTAAGATAATTCCTCGAAGCGCTGTCAAACACGGAAATTTCCGCGCTTACGATTACAACAGCCACCCAGGCGGACCCGTCTCTTTTAAGACGGCAACGTTCGCAGACAAGCATACAGTCGCCGCTTTGAGCGGGCGCAAGCCTGTCGTCGTCTATATAATGAGAAAATTCGGCACCTTTCTGTACACGGCAGAGTTTTCCTTCGCCGTCGGTATATACGGCAGTACAGACAAGTCTTCCTCCGAAATTCACTCTGCCCGAGGAGACCTCGCACGAGCTCAGAGAAATCTGCGGCTCAACCGCAACGACCTCGGTCGCATCCTGAACGGAAAATTTGATTTCTACCATCGTCTGGGTTTTGAGCGCAGCCACCTGCCGCGTATAAGTTCCCGATTGTTCCTGTACGTTGATTGACATAATTACCCTCCCGCCAACTTCGGTTACAGAGTTATATTATGCCGCACCTTCCGCCATTATTACATTTCGGAACTTTTTTCAATCGCCGCTATACGCACCCTACCGCAAAGAATTTCCGAATAGGAATACGCAGTCTTTCCGAGAAAACTTTTATCGAACGGATTTACCGTAAAAAGCGACGGATATATTCCGTTTATTACAGCTGGAAACGTAACGAATTTATTTCGCCCGAGATTGAGCTTAACGCTGACGTCTTTACCGCTGAGAGTTTTAACCGTTTCTTTAATGGAATTTATTGTCTGGTTTGCCTTTATCATATTAATATTTTTGCCAGAATTTACAAAATTATGCATTTTACGGCAACCTCGGAACTTTTCAAAGGGATTCCTCATTTCGTGCGGAATAATGTTTTTGCCACCCTCAATGTATTTCTTGTTACTCTGAGTTTTCACCTTTCCGTCAAATTGAGCGCCTTCTGTCACCGTGAGGGCTTACACTGAGCGTTCAATGTCACCCTGAGGCTTGCCGAAGGGGCAGGTTCCTCGCTACGCTCGGAATGACGGTAATAAGCAACTCGGAATGACGGTAATGGGAAAACGGAATGATAAGTTACTTTTGTAATGAAAAGAATTGCTCAAAATGACAAGTTGCTTTTGTAATGAGCTCGAACTGACATGGAATAGGTTGCCGAGCTTCTTTCATATCACATGAATGCCTCTCTTGTTACATTGTGCAACTCTCTTGTCACCCTGAGCCGGCGAAGGGTCCCTCGGCAAGCCTCGGGATGACGAGAACCCCGCTTTGGACGACAAAAATCTCGGAAATAAAATAGCAGACGGCTCTGGAAGACTTAGAAGTCGCGTTGTGTGCTTCACTCTGTCATGTAGCGATTCACTCTGTCATGTTGAGC
>CATKEF010000048.1 GCA_949747905.1 uncultured Eubacteriales bacterium | reverse complement strand
CGTTTATTTAATATCCGACAATATGAATAAATACGCTTTGTTTCATCAACCCGACAGCAGATATGCGTACGCGCTCGGCGAAAAAAGTTTCAGAATAATACTCCGCACCGCGCATGAAAAATTCGGGAAAATTGAAATTCTATACAACAATAAATACGACTTCACCAAACACCGCGAAACGGCAATCATGACTAAATTTGCCGAGGACGGACTGTTTGATTATTATAAGGCGGACTTCGAGCTGTCCGACGTAAGGCTCGCCTATGTTTTTCGCATCGTATACGGCGGTAAAACTTATTACTATTCCGAGGACGGAGTTTACGAAAATTACGACTTCACCCTTGCATATTACACGTTTTTCCAGTTCCCGTATATAAACGGTGCGGATGTGATGCCCGTTGTGGAATGGTCGCAAACCGCCGTCTTTTATCAGATTTTCATAGACAGGTTCGCCCGCGGAAACTTTGAAAAGGACGACGGTTACATAAACCGTAAATGGGACGAAAAATGCGACCGCTACACCTTTGCGGGCGGAGACGTGAAGGGCATAACCGCAAAACTCGGGTATATCAGAGATTTGGGTGCGAACGCGCTGTACCTCACGCCCGTGTTTAAATCCGAAACGAACCACAAATACAGCATAACCGACTATACTGTCGTCGACCCGCAGTTCGGCGACAAAGAGGACATTGCCGAACTCCTGACGAAAGCGCATGCACTGGGGATGAAAATCATTATCGACGCGGTTTTCAACCACTGCGATAAAAACCACGCCTGTTTTCAGGACGTGATAGTTAACGGACGGAACTCGGAATTTTACGACTGCTTCATAATAGACGGTGAATTTCCCGATGTGCAGAAGGGTAACTATGCGCACTTTGCCGATTGCAAGTATATGCCCAAATGGAATACCAACGACCCCCGCACGAGAAGATTTCTCACGGATATCGCTTTGGGGTATCTCGATTGGGGCTTCGACGGCTTGCGACTGGACGTCGCCGACGAACTCTCGCACGAGTTTTTGCGCCAGCTCAGACGCGAAGTCAAAGAAAAATACCCCGACGCACTGCTGCTGGGCGAGGTTTGGCACAATAACAGGCATTGGCTGCGGGGCGAACAGCTTGACGGTGTTATGAACTATAAATTGCAGAAGATACTCGCAGATTATTTCGGGGTATACCCTATCTCCGCAAAACAGGCGGCGGAGCGTATGAACGGGCTGCTGCTTATGAATACAGAACAGGCGAACAAAATGGCGCTTAATTTTCTGGATAATCACGACACGCCGAGGTTTTTCCGTTTCACGGGAGGCAATAAGGATAAACTTTTGTGCGCGTTGTGCGCGGTATTTGTATTCCCCGGCATGCCGTGCGTGTTCTACGGTACGGAGCTTCCTTTGGACGGAGGCGGCGACCCCGATTGCAGACAGACTTTCGACTGGACGTTTTCAAGGCAGAGCGGGGACTATGCCGAAAACTTTAAAACCATACTCGGTTTGAAGCGACATCCTGCGTTGACGGGCGGGAACGCGGTCATAACTGCCGGTAACGGAATTTTAAAAATCGCGCGCGAAAACGGCGGCGAAAGAATAACCGCATATTTCAATACGTGCGGTAAGGCGAAAAGCGTTACTCCCGAGGGGGAAACTCTCTTTTCGCTCAACTTTAAAGACGGAAAAATTTACGACAACGGAACGGTCGTCGTAAAAGATAAAATTTAAAATCTTCGGAGGTAAAATGATGAAAAAAGCATTATCGTTACTTGTCTTGGGAACATTGATGGCAGGCGTGATGTGCGGACTTGCGGGTTGCGGCGGCAAGGACGCAATCGAACTTACGGTCTGGGGTTCTGCCGCGCAACAGGAAACGCTTGCCCAAATGGCAGAGGAGTTTAAAAAAGCAAACCCCGAAAACGAATATAAGATAGAAATAGGCATAAGCGAAGAGGATATGGCTTACAGCAACGTCAGTAAAGACCCTTCTGCGGCGGCGGACGTTTACGGCTATTCCAACGACCAGCTCATTCCGCTTTTGCGCGTCGGCGCTCTTGCGCGTATTGGCGGCGCTAACCTTGAAAATGTAAAGGCGGCAAACAGCGCCGATTCGGTTGCTTCGGGTTCTCTCGATTACGGAACGGAGGAAGAAAAGGTTTACGGCTATCCGTACGCTTCGGACAACGGCTACTTTATGTATTACGATAAATCCGTAGTATCCGACGAAGACGCGGCTACCGTCGAAAGCATAATTGCCGCTTGCGAGGCAAAAGGGAAAAAGATAGGTTGGGCTCTGGACGTTCCCTGGTACACCGCCGGTTGGTTCTTCTCCTTCGGCGGCGAATACAGCGTCGAGTACGACTACTCCGCAAACTACGCCGAAAAGAAAGTCGACATCAACTTCAACGGCGAGGTGGGCATAAAAGCGTCCAAGGCTATCGCAAAACTTACGTCAAGCAGCGTGTTTGCGGGCAAGGGCACAGACAACAATACGATAACAACCGGTTTCAGCACTCACACTATGGCGGTTGCCGTATCGGGAACGTGGATAGCGAAAAAGGTTGAGGCGGCGCTCGGCGACAACTACGGCGTGTGCAAACTGCCCACGGTTGAGGTGGACGGCGAGCCCGAACAGCTGTATTCCTTCAAGGGTTACAAGCTCTGGGGTGTAAATCCTCATTGCGCCAACCCTGCCGAGGCACATAAGCTCGCGGCATTCCTTTCGGGAGAAAGTATGCAGAGAACGCGCTTCGAAAAGCACCTTGTAGGTCCTACAAACAAGGTCGTCGCGAATCTCGATACCGTCAAAAACGACGCAACCTTTATCGCCCTCAGCACGCAGAGCGCGTTTGCGGTGGAACAGACCTCCGTTCCCGCCAACTTCTGGGAGCCTTTGAAGAACTACGGGCTGAACATAATAGACGATTTGGTTAACGAAGACGGTACGGACGGCAGGCTGGCTTATTCCGTACAGCTGAATAAAATGGTGGAGCAGATAAAAGGTTCGGTCAGCGCTACTTGAATTTCGGAGAAACGTTATGGATTTGGAATATCTGAAAAAGTCCCCGCTCGAAAAGTTTTATTTCAATTTCAAAAATTTTTTCAAGCGGTTACCGTCGTCGTTTGCGGCATTTTTTAAGGCTATACCCAAAAAGCTGATGAAAATATGGCTTGCCTTTACGGGTATTTTCGTGAATATCGGCACGGCGGCGAAAAAAGGAGACTGGAAGACGCGTACCTCTTTTGCGGTTATGGGTTTCGGCTTTATCTGCCGCAAACAGTATTTGCGCGGGATTTTATATCTTGCGTTTGAATTGCTGTTTGTTTTGTATATGGTGTTTTTCGGCTGGAAATATCTCGTTAAGATGGGCAGCCTCGGCGAAATCGCCTGTCTGGAAGAGTGGGACGACGCGTTGGGCGTTTTTACCTATAAATTTTACGACAACAGCCTTCTTATACTTCTGTACTCGCTTCTGACTATCTTTATAATGGTTGCATTCGTCTATGTATGGTATCAGAACGTGAAGGGCAATTTTCTGTCGCAGCAGTTCGAGGAAGCGCATATAAGGTTAGCCACCTCGAAAGACGATATCCGTTCGTACGCGGACCAAAATTATCATAAAACGCTGTTGTCGATTCCCATTCTCGGGCTCGTGGTGTTTACCGTTCTTCCGTTATTCTTCATGGTTTTCATCGCGTTTACCAATTACGACAAAGCGCATATGCCCCCGCACGAGCTGTTCAGCTGGACGGGCGCGGATAACTTCGTTACGGTACTCGGAGGCGGTGTTTCGGCAAACAGCAAAATTTTTGCCTATACCTTCGGTGAAGTATTGTTGTGGACAATCGTCTGGGCGTTTTTCGCAACGTTTACTAACTACATTCTCGGAATGGTGGTGGCGATACTCATAAACAAAAAGGGCGTCCGCTTCAAAAAGCTCTGGCGAACGATTCTCGTCATGACAATCGCCATTCCGCAGTTTGTCTCACTTATGTTTATGTCGCAGCTTCTCGCCGACCAGGGACTTATAAACAACCTGCTGTTGAAGTGGGGAGTGATAGACAAGGCTATACCTTTTCTGACCGACGGCACTGCGGCGAGGATAACCGTTATTTTCGTCAATATTTGGATAGGTATACCTTATTCCATGTTAATCTGCACGGGTATTTTGATGAATATCCCGCAGGACTTGTACGAATCCGCGAGAATGGACGGCGCGGGACCCGTTACGGCTTACATGAAGATAACCCTTCCCTATATGCTGCATGTCACAATGCCTTACTTAATCACGCAGTTTATAGGAAATCTCAATAATTTCAACGTAATATTCCTTTTGACGGGCGGCAATCCGTCGTCGCTCGATATGCAGTTTGCGGGCAAGACCGACCTGCTGATAACCTGGCTGTACAAACTGACCGTAAGCGAAAGTCAATACGGAATCGCCTCGGTAATCGGCATATTCACGTTCGCGGTGGTTGCGGTGTTCTCGTTGATTCTCTACAACCGCTCCAAATCGGTTAAAAACGAGGAGGAGTTCATGTAATGAAAAAGTACAGGAGCAAAAAGGGCGCGGAAAAACTCTCGCTTGCACTCATTTACACTGTATTGACGATAATTTCCGTCATATGGCTGTTGCCGTTTTTAATGCTGATAATTTTGTCTTTTCGCGGCGAGCAGGCGGGGATGTCTGCGGATTATCTGTTTCCACGGCAATGGTCGTTCGACAACTATATAAAGCTGTTTACCGAAACCAAATTTTTAAACTGGTACGGCAACACCATGCTTGTCTCGGTGGTGGTTACGGTCGTTCAGACTATAATAGTTCTCGTAACGAGCTACGCCCTGTCGAGGTTGCGTTTTAAAATGCGTAAACCGCTTATGAACGTTATGCTGATACTCGGTATGTTCCCGGGTTTCCTGTCCATGACGGCGGTATATTTCGTACTCAAAGAAATAAATCTCACGCAGAATTTGTTCGGATTGATACTCGTATATTCGGCAAGCTCGGCTATGCAGTATTATATCTGTAAAGGTTTTTTCGACACTATTCCCAAGTCTTTGGACGAAGCGGCGAGAATCGACGGCGCAAGCAGGCATACGGTATTTTTTAAAATCATTCTGCCGCTTGCAAAGCCGATTATAATTTACACTATTTTAACGGCGTTTATCGCGCCGTGGGGCGAGTATATGTTTTCGTCGTTTATAATGCTCGGCAATCCCGACAAGTTTACCGTTGCGGTGGGTATGAAGTCGTGGCTCGACAATTCGACCATGGCAAGCGAGTATTTCACGATATTCTGCGCGGCGGCAGTCGTCGTTTCCATTCCGATAACCGCTCTGTTCATTTGGTTGCAGAGATATTATGTGGAAGGAGTGACCGGGGGTTCGGTAAAGGGGTAAGTTATGGCGAATTTGAGTTTGAAACATATTTATAAAGTTTATCCTAACGGCACCAAAGCCGTGAACGATTTCAATATGGAGATTGCCGACAAGGAATTTATCGTCTTTGTCGGACCGTCGGGTTGCGGTAAATCTACGACGTTGAGGATGATAGCGGGACTCGAAGATATTTCCGCGGGCGAGTTGAAAATAGGCGACGTAATCGTAAACGATATGGAACCCAAGGACAGGGATATTGCGATGGTCTTTCAGAATTATGCGCTTTATCCGCATATGACCGTCTACGAAAATCTTGCGTTCAGCCTGCGGCTTAGGAAACTTCCCAAGGATGAAATACATAACCTCGTCGTGCAGGCGGCGGAAACGCTCGGGATAACGGAATACCTTTCGAAAAAGCCGAAGGAAATGTCGGGCGGGCAGCGCCAGAGGGTTGCGTTGGGGCGCGCCATAGTGAGGGAGCCCAAGGTTATGCTTTTGGACGAACCCCTCTCCAATCTCGACGCAAAGCTCAGAACGCAGATGAGGGCGGAAATCTCCAAACTTCATTCCCGCCTCAACACTACGTTTATATACGTCACGCACGACCAGGTGGAAGCGATGACCATGGGCACGCGCATCGTCGTGATGAAGGACGGTTTCGTCAAGCAGATTGACACTCCCAAAAACTTATACAAATATCCCGCGAATAAATTCGTGGCTGGTTTTATAGGCACGCCTCAGATGAACTTTTTCGAGGGAACGCTGAGAAAGGACGGGAACGACGTGCATATAAAATTCGCAAACTCTGATGCGGAAATAACCGTACCCTGTTCCAAACTTGACAAAGTGCGCCCCGACTATCTTAACGGCGAAACCACGGTATATATGGGGATTCGCGCGGAGAATATATCGATAGACCGCGTGGAGGTCGGGAGGAGCAAAGCCGTCGTAAAGGTGAGAGTGTCGCACATAGAGGAGCTCGGCAGCGAAACCCTTTTGTACGGTGATTTGAATACGGACGGCGACGGCATTTCGGACAGCTTGACCAAAGTCATCATAAAAGACGTCGGCAACGGCGACTATAAGGCGGGCGATATCATAGAAGCCGCGCTCGATACGGACCGCATACATCTTTTTGACAGGCAGACAGAAGACTGCATTCTCCCGAGAATACCCGAATATAACTATCTCGATTGTACCGTATCGGGCGGCACGCTTAACTTCTCGGGCGAGAGTATAGCTCTTCCGCCCGCAATAAAATGCGCGGACGGAGAATACGAGCTTTTGATACCGGTCGACGCTTTCAAAGTCGGCAAGGATATAAGCGTGAACGTCGAAAACTGCGAGGATATATGCGGAATAAAGCTGTTGTCCGCAAAACTCAACGGCAAGATGCTTTACGCCGTCGTTCCCGGGGACGTCACGGAAAAGAGTCTTAAACTGGACGTGGATTTGAAAAAAATCACGCTTTTGAAGGACGGCAAAAAAGTTGTCGAGCCTATGCCCGCGGTAAATTGTCTCGACGGGATATTCGTAAAGAAAAAGACAAAAAAACAGGCGGAAGAAAACGGAAAGTTCAAGACCTTGAAAGCGACGGAATTTTCGTTGGAAACGGAGGGCAGACAGTTCGTCGTTTCCGATACGCTCGCTCAGAAGCTGATTGCCGCGCTCGGCGTTAAAAAAGCGTTTACCTCCCCCTTAAAAATAGAGTGCGGCGCCCATTCTCTGACTTTCGGAGAGGATGGTATAAGCGCTCGGGCGGAAGGCATGCTCGATTACGGCAAAGAAAAGTTTTTAAAGTGCAATGTCGGCGGAAAATACGTGTATTTGCTTGCGGACAGAGATTATGAGGGCGAAGTACGTATAGTGCCCGACCTCGACAAAGTCGGAATAGTCGAAACCGAGCGCAATATCAGGATAATTTAAAATCCGGCGGGGGCTTACAAAGTGGATAAAAAAGAATTTTCAGAGGAACTGAATAGACTTGACGTGCAAAATAAGGACGTAATAACTCTGTACAACGAGATATCGTCGCTTGCCATGAAGTGTGCGGGAGAAATAACTCCGACTGCGGGCATTCGTAACGCATATTATCTTTCGATGGAGTTTTTGATAGGGCGCGGTTTTTTCAACAATCTTATGGAACTCGGTGTTCTGGACGATGTTCGCAAAGTGCTCGCGGAAAAAGGCGCGGATATAAATATTTTCGAGGAAATAGAGGATGCGGCGTTGGGCAACGGCGGCTTGGGCAGACTTGCGGTTTGTTTTCTCGATTCGGCGGCGGGACAGGCATTGCCTTTGCACGGCTACGGTATTCGCTATAAATACGGACTATTCAAGCAGGCGTTCGAGAACGGTTATCAGGTAGAACTTCCGGACGACTGGCAAAAATTCGGCGACCCCTGGAGTATACGCCGCGATAATGAAAAACGCACGGTCAAATATGCCGATATGACGGTTACAGCCGTTCCTTACGACTATCCCGTGTTCGGTAAAAGGATAAACAGATTACGCCTGTTTCAGGCGGAGGGTAGCGAAGAAGCGCGGAAAATAAGCGAATATCTCTATCCCGCCGACGATACGGAAGAGGGCAAAATTTTAAGAATCAGGCAGGAATACTTCTTTTCGGCGGCAACGGTCGCGGAGCTTATCGAAAATTTTGTTGAACAATACGGGAAAAAGTTCGACGATTTTCCCGAATACAACGTAATTCAGCTGAACGACACGCATCCCGTAATGGCGATTGCGGAGTTTATAAGAATTTTAACGACCGAATATAATGTTGCTTTTTCCGATTCGCTGCGCATTGCCCGGGAGACGTTTGCCTATACCAATCATACCGTATTGCCGGAAGCTCTCGAAACCTGGAATGAGGAATATGTAAGAAAGATACTCCCCGAAATTGCCGATATAATGATAAAGATAAGCCTGGACGCCGCACGTGAACACGCAATGTGCGGTAAAGAGCAGATATCGGAAATGGCAATTTACAAGGGCGATAAGTTTTATATGGCAAATCTTGCCGTTTACGTTGCAAAGAAAGTGAACGGAGTGGCAAAGTTACATACAGATATCCTTAAAAGCAAAACTTTCAAAGCGGCCAACTCAATGTACCCCGACAAGTTTCGCAATAAGACCAACGGCATAACCCACCGCAGATGGCTTGAATTGTGCAATACCGAATTATCGGAGCTCATAGACCGCACGGCGGGCGCAGGATGGCGGTCGGATATTTCGAAGCTGGGCGAACTGAATAAGTATACTCGGGAAATCGCTGAAGAATTTATAGAAATAAAGAAGGTCAAGAAAAGACAGTTGCTCAGATATATAGAGCAAAAAGAGGGAATAGAAATTCCCGAAAATTTCCTTGTATATTCTCAGATAAAAAGATTGCACGAATATAAACGCCAGCTTATGACTGCGTTTGCGATACTCGAATTGTACTTCGGTCTGAAAGACGGCTCGATTAAAGATTTTCAGCCTTCTGTGTTTATATTCGGAGCAAAGAGCGCTCCTTCTTACAGACGGGCAAAAGCGATAATCAAGTTCATAAACGAAATTGCCGCCAAAGTGAATTCGGACGTCGAGACGAACGGGCTTTTAAAGGTCGTGTTCGTTTGTAATTATAACGTTTCTTACGCCGAAAAAATCGTTGCCGGTTCGGATGTGTCTTTGCAGGTTTCCACGGCGGGACTTGAGGCAAGCGGCACGGGTAATATGAAGTTCATGATGAACGGCGCGGTTACGTGCGGAACTATGGACGGCGCAAATATCGAGATAGTCGAGCTTGCGGGCATAGAAAACAATTACATCTTCGGTGCAACGGTCGAGGAAATAGCGAAAATCAAACAAAAGGGATATAAGCCCGGGGTATATCTTACGGGTAAAAACAAAAAGGCGGTCGAAACCCTGATTGACGGAACGTTCTCGGATGATGGGAGAAATATATTCAAAGAGTTATACGATTGCCTTACGACCTATAACGAACCCGATTGTTATTTTGTTCTGCTCGATTTGAAAAGCTATGTTCAAACGTTATTGAAAATAAACGGCGACTATAAAGATAAAAAAACTTTTGCAATCAAGCAGCTGAATAACGTGGCGAATTCCGCGTATTTTTCATCGGACAGAACGATAAAAGAATATGCGGAAGATATTTGGGATTTATAAAATTTTCGGATTCGGAACGTTTCGACTAAATACGTAAAAAAGAGTAATAGCGAAAATTACTCTTTTTTATTTGCTGAATTTTAATTGCGGTGTGATTGACTTTCATTCCGCATGTGGCGCGGAAGCCTGTATTTCGTCGGTTCCGACGTGACAAAAAACCCGTTCACGTCGATTCGTGTCGAATAAAAAGTCGGGTTTTGTTGTTTTTTTGCGATAATTCCTACCAAAATTTGTAAAAGTTTTAAATAAATTCGATTTATCTATTGAAAAACTTATTTCCTTATGTTATATTAATAACGTCGATACGGTCAGTCGGTATCGCCGCCCGAGATATGAAAAAAATGTAAAATCCGATTCGCCGGACATTTCGGCTATCAGCCGAAAAAGGGGACGTCCCCTTTTAGTTTGCGAAAGCAAACTAAAACAATCTTAGATGCAAAAAAATTTTAAAAAGGCGGAAAATAAATGTATGGACTTAAAGGTAAAATTTAAAAACTTTACCGACGATAAGGCGACAGGCTTCTGGTTTACGGTGGCTATATGCGCGCTTTCGTTGGTAACGTCCGTTGTTTATGCGGCTTGTTATGCCGGAACGGATAACATTAACTGGCTGTCGTTTGCTTTTATGCTTGCGGCGTTTTTGGGCGCTTTTTTGATGACTGTGTTAAAGCAGTATAAATATACTCCCTATCTGCAAGCCGTTTTTACGTTTGTGTCGCTCCTCTTGTATATTTACGGAATTTATTATTATGTTTCGGTCGTCATGGTGGGAATCGACCTTGACCACTTCGAGCCTCCTTTCTTTATAACCGTAATATTGTTTTTGACGACTTTCGGTTTGAGCGTGGCAAACGTGTTTTTAAAACAGACGAAAGAAAACGAAAAGGAGGTAAAGCCGAATGAAAACGAAGAAATTGCTATGTAAAATAGGCGTTGTCGTAACGGGCATACTTCTGGGCGTTTCCGTTACCGTTACCGCCATTATGGTGGAAAACAAAACGGCGGTAAACAATTTTTTCAATACAACCGAATACAAAATCGTCACTGCCGAGGGCGATACGTCCGATAAAGAGTATTTCAAAAGCAGATTCGATAATATCAAAGATTTACGGGCTGCGGGCAAGGCCGCCGCTCAGCGCGTGGAAGAAGAGGGCGCGGTGCTTCTGAAAAACGAGAATAACGCTCTTCCTCTTACAACAAGCGCTGCGGACAAAAAGAAAATAAGTCTTTTCAGCATATCTTCCATAGACCCCGCATACGGCGGCAAAGGTTCGGCGCAATCGGGTTCGGCGGGAGACCAGGTTAATCCTTTACAGGGATTCGAGCAGGCGGGCTTCGAAGTAAACCCGGACTTGTATGAATTTTACGTGAATAACCGTTCTAAATACGCCCGCGAGGGAAGGGGAGAAAACGCGCTTATCAAGGACGCTCCCTGGGACGAAATAATTGCGGCGGTTCCCGAAAGCAAGATTGCGGAGTACGGCGACGCGGCTGTATTTATCGTAACGCGAGTGGGCGGCGAGGGCGCCGATTCGGCTTATACGGGCACTGACGGCGAAGACGGCAACTATTTGAAACTTTCCGCCAACGAAAAGAGCGTTTTACAGGGACTTGCCCGTATGAAACAGTCGGGCAGAGTAAAGAAAACGGTTCTTCTTCTGAACGTGGCAAATCAGGTCGAATGTAAAAATTTTCTTTCCGATGCTCTCGATATCGACGCCGTTTTGTGGATAGGCAGTGTGGGAATAACGGGTTTTAACGCAGTCGGCGATATAATTGCGGGCAAGGTAAATCCTTCGGGACACCTTGCGGATACGTTCTGGTACGAGCACAACGAAAACCCCGCTTATTATAACTTCGGAGACAACACTTACGAAAATTATTCGTCGTTTGCGTTCCTTCCTTCACTGAACGGCGAACCCCATGCAAAATACGGCAAGTATGTAGTATATCAGGAGGGTGTATACGTCGGTTACAGATATTCCGAAACGCGCTATTACGATTCGGTTGTAAGCGGCGGCGATGCAAACTTCAAATATGCGGAAGCAGTGTCGTATCCTTTCGGATACGGACTCAGTTATACCGAATTTTCGCAAACTCTCGATTCCGTTACAGACAATAACGACGGCACTTATACAGTTGCCGTAACCGTTACCAACACGGGCAGTGTCGCGGGCAAAGACGCCGTTCAGATATATGTTCAGAAACCTTACGGCGAACTCAGTAAAACAAGAAAGATTCAGACTCCCGTTCTGGAGCTTGTGGGCTACGCAAAAACTAAAACGATTGCCGCCGGCGGCAGCGAAACGGTGAGTATAACGGTCAACAGGTCCGACTTTACGTCTTACGATGCCGAAGTGGATAAGACCTATATCCTTGCGGGAGGCGACTACCGCATAGTTCTCGGCGAAAACGTTCATACTGCTGTTAATAATTTGCTTGCATTCGAAGAAAAAACGGGAGATGCCGCAGGCGATAAGACCAAAGTTAAATCTTTTAATCTCGATTACGATAACACTTCTTACACAGTTTCCAACGGTAAAACGGTTACCAATCTATTCGACGATGCAAATGTAAACAAGTATTTCCAAAGTTCCGAAAATAAGGTCGAGTATCTTTCACGCGATAACTGGGCGGGAAGTTTCCCTTCGGGCGGCGTAAAACTCAAAATGACCGAAAAACTTGCTAAAACGCTTATCGCGCAGGACAGTCCCGCGGAACTTGTCGAAAAAGACGATGCCGAATATCCCGAGTACGGTAAAATAAAGGGCAAGAGAATAAGACTTATCGACCTGTTGGTGGACGAGAACGGCAACAAGCGTGATGAAAGCTACTATGCTTACGACGCGGGAATCTGGGATAAGTTTCTCGACCAGCTTACCTGGGACGAAACTATCGAACTTCTGAACACCGGTTTAAGATGCACGGCGGCATTGCCATCTGTAATGAAACCCGGCACAGTGGAGCATAACGGTCCTCTCGGAGTTACCAGCGCTTACAGAGTAAACCCCAACGGACTCGCGACGCGCAAAGGCGACCCCGACAGCAACAGTATTCCGCCTTATTATCCCAGCGTGGGCGTACTTGCCGCAACGTTCAACGAAGAACTTGCAACGCTCTTCGGCGACATGATGGGCGAAGACGCAATCTGGGCGGGGTACGGCGGACTTTACGGCATAGGACTTAACATTCACCGTTCGCCTTACGGTGGAAGATTATACGAATATTATTCCGAAGACCCGTTCCTTACCGGTCATATGGCGGCGGCGGAAGTCGTTGCTTTGCAGAATCACGGTTGTAACGCTTATATAAAACATTTTGTTCTGAACGACCAGGAGACCAACCGTGCAGGGTTGGGTGTGTGGCTTGACGAGCAGACGTTAAGGGAAATCTATCTTAAACCTTTCTATATTGCTGTCAACGAAGGCGGGGCAATGAACGCTATGGCGGCGTTTAACCGCCTCGGTGCCACTCATTGTCCGGCAAACAAAGCTCTTTTAACGGACTATTTAAAGGGCGAAGCGGGAATGAAAGGTTTTGTTGTAACCGATATGTACGCGATAGGTTACAGCCCTCAGCAGATGCCTATATTTATGGCGGCGGGCTGCGATTTGCCGGACGGTGAAATTCAGAAGCTCAATCCCTATCAGGTTTATAAATACGGCTACGGCGAATTGGCGCAGAATATGCGCGACGCCGCAAAACGCATTATGTATGCGACCGTAAAAAGCAATTCGATGAACGGAATTTCCATTCATTCGCAAGTTAACCGTGTAATGCCTGCATGGCGCATTGCGCTTACGGTACTCGATTGCCTGTGCGGCGTACTGTTTGCGGCAAGCGCGGCATGGGCGGTCGTTCTTATCTTATATGATAAGGGGATGATTAAGGCAAAACGCGTTGATTCAAATAAAAATCAAATTAAAGGAGATTAACAATGAAAAAATCAGTTAAGGCGATATTAATAAGCCTTGTTCTCACGCTTTCCTTAGCGGTAGGTATAATGTTTGCGGCTTGCGGCGGCAACGACCCCGTAACTTTTACCGGCGAAGGAAGTTTTATGAATATAGATATGAATTATAATCTTACGTTAGAGGAAGAGGATAAGACATTTGAATTTGTCGTAACGTCTAAAAACGAAATCGAAGAAAACGGTCCCATTTCTCAGATTTTGAAAGGTCTTGGAAGAACCGGAACTTACAAGTTCGAAAACGATGTCTATACGTTGACGTTCAGCAAGCCCGTTAAAGATGCCAATAATGAAGATACTACAACAATTGCTTCAACCAAAGCAGACGGTAAATATACTATTGCTTTCGGTATCAAGGGTGGCGAAGGAACGTTGAAAATAAGCGTTACCACCAAATAATTTCATAAAAAACCAAAGAACACAGGCAGTCCGCCCCGCAACGGTTTCGTTGCGGGGCGGAATTTGTTGTAAGTAGCAATAATTAATCGGCGAATCGATAAATGACAGTAGACAATTGTTTCCGACAGTGATATAATTATATTGTCGTTTTCTCTAAACGTCGCATAACTGTGTTGAACTGCGCTTTTCTCGGGTCACGTACGTCTGTGTACGCGCCCTTCGAAAATGCTCGTTCGCTTTTTCTGCTTGTTTATAAAAAACGAAGATAAACTTTTAATATATTATTATATTACCGTAATATTATCTTTGAACGGAGGCAAAAGATGAATTGGGATAAAAAATTATTCGATTTGAAATGGTCGCAGGACATTATCAATTATGACGAAAAGTTAAAAGTCGCAAAAAAGATTGCTTCTTTTGTAAAAGACGGCGACGTCGTCGGAGTGGGCTCGGGCTCGACTTCGTTTCTCGCCGTTCAGGAGATAGCTAAAAGACTTAAAAACGAAGGTTTGAAAATTCTTGCGATACCTACCTCGAACGAGCTTAAAATGACGTGTTCGTTTTTGGGTATCGAAACGGCTTCTATTTCGGAAGTGCGCCCCGATTGGTGTTTCGACGGTGCCGACGAGGTAGACCCTCACGGTTGGCTTGTTAAGGGCCGCGGCGGGGCTATGTTCAACGAAAAACTGATAATGGTCAATTCCGCCAAAAGATATATTATAGTCGACGGTTCGAAATTCGTAGAACATATATGCGACAAGTTCCCCGTTCCCGTCGAATGCGTTCCCGCCGCGCTTACGTCCGTAAAAAACAGTCTGTCGGCTATGAACGTAACGGAAATGAATCTGCGCCTCGCGGGTAAGGCTAAGGACGGACCTGTTATTACCGAGAACGGAAATTACATTTTAGACGTAAAATTTTCGGACGTCAACCGTAACACGGAGAAAGATATCAAATCGATAGTCGGCGTAGTGGAATCCGGTTTGTTTATCGATTATAACGTTGAGATAATAAGAAGTTAGGATAATTCTTATGAAGAAAAAGAAAAATAACGATAAGGACAATAATCGTGAAGGCAAATGGGACAAAGCGAGTAAGATTATCGACGGTATTATATATGTTGCGGTAATTTTGGTGCTCTGCTGTTGGCAGTTTATTCCGAACCTTTTTCCTAATCTTAAAATAGAATATATACTCGTTTCTATTCTGTTGCTTTTCGGTGCTTCCTATCTGCATACTATTCAAAGCATAAACAACGTTAAAAAGCAGGTATCCAAAATCGACCTTACTGACGTTATGTCTTATGATTACTTGCATAATATCATAAAAGAAATAACAAGCAATGTAAGAAAAGTCGATAAACTTAAAATCTGCGATTTGACAGGAAAAGATTTTTTGCAAATTTTTAAAGACGAAAGTATTTATGTACGAGAATGTTGGCTGTACATAAAGGATGCGTCTCAGGGCGGCAAGCAAACGCTTGCCGATGAGATAAACGAATCCGTAAATGCATGGAAGAATTTACAGGTTCAAGGTAAAATCAAAACTTTGCATATTGAAAACTTCGGCTCGAATCCGACGGAGTTTTTCTGTATTTTCGACGATAAATTTTTAATAAGCGGATTTATTAAAAGCGATGTTAAGAAGACGGACGACCCCAATGTGTTATTCGTAGATATTACCTCGCAAAAAGGTCACAAATATATACGACAGTATTCCGATAAGTTCGATTCTTTGATTGCCGAATGCGGAAAATCGGTACCGTTAAATAAAAATAGTAGCGTTCTTTTATTCAATAACAGAAATGACGAAGAACAAAAAGCATTGCTTAACGCCGAACTTCGGACGACAAAAAGCGTGATTGCAATAGGTATAGCCAATACCGAAACGACGGCGAACCTGCCTAACGGTTTTTATAAAGATTTTTTTGTCAACAAATCGGGCGAGATGAAACTTATGTTTTTGAATCCGGACGGAGAAGAAATAAAAAAGAGGGAAGACGACGAAACGGTCGGCCCATCAAACGGGGAATACACTTTTGCCTCGGTTGTCAGATACAATATCAATAAATTTCTCGACGGTATAAAATCCGTTTCCGGTACACCCGGCGTCGAGCCTGAGCCTACTTTGAAATACTATCTGAGAATCTATGATTTTTATCCTAAAATCAATTGCATAGTAACTGATAATTACGTTTTCTTTCATTATTACGGACTTAAACATTGCGGCACTTCGTCTCCCAGTTTTGTAATTAAAAAAGAAGGCAACGAAGAAATTTATAATTATTATAAAAACGAGCTGTTGTCGTTTTGGGACAAGGCAAAAGATTACAGAGGTTTAACGCCATGAAGAAAATTGCGGCAAACGTATTTTCGCCGGTGAAACACAGATACGGTTTGGCTTTAAGAGAGATAGCTTGCGATTTTCCCGTGATACTCGACGTGGGCGGTTATACGGCGCGTTCGCAGATAGTCGGCGAATTTTTTAAGAATTTTGATTATAAATCGGTAAATGTGGGGTCTGCATGGTACGGGAATGTACAAGCCGATTATATTTACGACGGACTGAATTTGCCTTTTGCGGATAGTTCTTTTGATTATGTAATTTCCGTTGACACTTTAGAACATGTAAATCATAAAGACAGACAGCGTTTTATAAAGGAAATTAAAAGGGTTGCACGCAAACGCGCCGTAATTGTCACTCCGTTTCGCATGGAAGGCGCGGTAACTGATGAAAGCTATGTTTTATCGGTATGTCGGCGTTTCGATGCGGAATTTGTCCCGTCTTTGGCAGAGCATGAAGCAATGGGATTGCCCGTTATCGATTTTTTGAAAAAGATAACCGAGGAAAACCACGGAAAAATCAAGTATGCTACCGTTCGTAAAGATTACTGGTCGTTGCAAACGGCTATGCTGTGGAATTCTTTGGCATTGGGAGAAGACAGTGTGGATATAAACCGCAGATTACAGGCATTTCAAGAACGAATGTTATCGGCGCAGCCTGACCCCAAAACTCCGGAAGAAGCATATAGGTGCGTGTTGGTTTTCGATAAAGCGTAATATAAACGTGCGGCGGAGAACTTCTCCGCCGCACGTTTTATTATGTTGGACATAAATTGGTGTGATGTATTCTCGCTCCAAACTTCTTTTGTCTTTCTAAACATCTATTGTCTTTCCGAGGCAAAGCCGAGGAATCCATCGTTTAAACTTAACGGTTGCCGTTCAGGTCGTCGCGTATGCCGATTAAAATTTTTCTGTGTGCGGGCGAAATTCCATTGAGATTTGTCAGATGTTTTCTGAATTCTTTTTCGTTGTGCGCAGCTTTGATTACGTTTTTCCGTCTTTCGGCATGCTCGTTCGAAAGGTAGTAATTACACGTCGCGAAAGTCGTCCCTTTGGCAAGCAATTCTTCTATTACGGAAAGCAACAGTTTTGGGTTGCGTGAAAGAAATTTGAAGCTGTCTACAAAAAACGGTACCTCGTTTGTCACGCTGTAATTTATTCTTTCGGCGAGCAACGGTTCGACCGTTTCGTCGAAGCCGTCTTTTTTCACATCTATGTTATTGTTTAATTCTTTAATTTCTTCGACGGGCATCTTGATGTTTACGGGCAACGTAAAAGGCTGAAAGTCGCATATATTCGCGGGGGAACAGGCAAGATTTTTCAGTGCGTTCCAAGCCGTGGGATATTTAAGCGATAATGTTTCGTAGATGTCGTTTTCGCAGTTTTTTACCGACAGAGACTTTAAATCGCGACAGCTGAAATACTTCACCGCCTCTGAAGTGATTTTTATTACTTCGGAATCGGACAGCGGTTTCGTGAGCCCCGCCTTTTTGTAATCTTTGCTCTGGAACGATTCGAAAGGGCTGTTTCTTACGGTGAGCACGACGAACGATTTTACTTCCGCAGGCGCGTCAGGCTGATAGAACGGCGCTTCTTCCGAAACAATCAAAGAAAGAGTATTGAAGAATTCTCCGTCGTTGATATGTTTGAGCGCGGAATACATCTGACGTTCTATGACGGTCAGGGTATAGTTTATGAATTCTTCGTCCGCGCCGCAGCTTTTCAGTTTGGGTTTAAGAATATTGTCGAGATAATATGTAACTTCTTCGCACACGGTCTTTGCCTCCTGCGCTTTTTTGCTTTCGAATCATAAAATTATTATATCCGAAACACGCGTTTTTTTCAACCGAATATCGTTAAATTTTGTTTGATTGTGTGTAAAATATAGGAAATTATTGAAAATCAGTTGCAATAACTGTGTGCAAGTGCTATATTAAAATATATAATTTCATAGTGCCGTATACTGCGGACTATGAGGTCATAGATTAATTATCGGGCGGAGACGGTAAAGGAGGGAGGCAGATGCAGAAGTTCAAAAAACACTTTTACAAAATATTGTTGGGCATATCCTGCGTATTGCTTGCGCTTTCAATTACGTTTGCCGCTTATTCTTTTGCAAAATACGTGTCGTCGGCGGGAACGGGCAGCAACGGTGCAGACGTTGCGCCCGTAGACTGTTCTCTTACCGTAAACGGCGGCGGGAACAACGCGTTCATCAATGCGCCGTTTATGCAGAAAGTTTCCGACAAAGCGGAAGCCGTTCAGATGAACCAGTTTGCGGAATCGTTTCTGACCGTAAAAAATTTCGGAAAGAAGCTCGGACTGAAATATGAATACGGCTTTGTTTTCTATATGCCCGAAGAACTTTTCGACAACGCAATGTTTCAGCTTATCCGTCTTGGAACCCCCAACGCAACAAATACGCGGGAAGCAGTCTCTCCTACGGTAGTATCTTCTGCCGAATACGCAAGTTTAATATATAAAGCCTATCCGGTCGGTAGCGGATACGAAATCCGTCAGGCTACTTTGGATGGCGTTGATGAAATACCGGACGATTACGCATATCTTTCGGGCAACGGCAAAGAACTGGTTCTTGACTGTCATGCGGAATATTATGACAACGTTGAAGGCGATTTGACCTGCACATATACTACGTTTTATACGGAACGGCACGGAACCGACGAGGACGGAACGGCGGTTGAAGTGCAGAATATGATGTGTCCGATAGAGGTAAAAAAGAAAAAAAGTTTCCGTTACTGTAAACTTACCGTAAATCTTCCCGTCGAAGAGGAATACGTTCTCGGCGAGGGGGAGGAAATGAATTTTCTTTTCAGAATAGTTCTCAATACCGCAATGGACCCCTCTTTGTTTTCCGAAAAAGTCTGGAACGCCGCGGACTATTACGACGCGGAGCAGTCGGTATTGTACGACTACGACAATGCGCCGGTGACGGCGGAGGGGTTTAAGTGCCGTTGGCGCAAAGGAGAGGGCGATTCCGCTCCGGTGCTCGAAGCGGCGCGGGCGCAAAGCGGCACAGGCTTTGAAAATTGGGACTGGCGCGAAGTGGAAGTCAGGGAATGCATAGGTTTTTCCGCTCCCGTCAGAGTGAACGCGGTGTTTACGCAGACGAGATAACGATTTCGTGCATATACGCGAGGGGATTTTCTTATGGCTAAAGATAAGAATACGGAAAATCTTAATAACAATAAGCTGATACTGAAAATCGCAGCGATAGTTTGTCTGGCGTGCGCTTTTATTATATCCTCCGTATCTTTTATTCTTACCCAATCGAAATACGTGACCGAAATCGGACGCGGCGACGGTTCCGTCGGTTCTCAGGACAACGATTTATCATTCGTTACACAAACACCGTACACCGTCGGTACGCAGATGGAGCTTTTTAATGCCATAAACAGCGGTTACGGTTATGTGAGACTTTCCGAGGGGCTCGATTCTCCACTAATTATGACCGGAAACTCGCTGGACCTCAAAAAAAATCTCACGATAGATTTGAACGGCAACGAAATTGAACGCAACAGTGTAAACAGTCTTATAACCGTCACGGACGGAATGGTTCTTTCAATAATCGACAGTAAAGGCGGCGGCGGGCTTTATAACCCCATAGGCAACGTTCTTGCGATTGACGGCGGAGAGTTGAACGTATTCGGCGGAAAGTTTGAAAGCGGACCTCGTCCTGCGGAGTACTATTCCACGCTGATAAAGGAAAGTGCTTCCAATATTCCCGAAATCGGAGAAGTGAATATGCTTTCGACGACGGATACGGAAGAGATAAACTCCGCAGTGATGCCCAAACTCAAAGTCAGACGTGTAAACGGCAGAAATTACGGTAACGTATACGTCGATAAAGATATAACGAAAGACGGCGCTGTGCTTATACCCGCGGACACGTATTGCTATATGATGATAAACGGAGTAGTTGCCGACGACGTCAATTCTTTCGATATGTCGCAGGCTTCGTTTGTATATACGTATACACTGCCCGACGATAAGGGCGGAGAACAGAGCATCGTCGTATTCGGTTACAACAACGTTATCGCAAAATCGACGGTGGAAAACGATAACCCCAACTATGCCGCGGTACATATGGAAGACGGAGTTCTTCGCGTAAACGTAACTCTTACCGGGGACGACGGCAAGGCGGACGCCATAGAAGAGGGGAGCTTCTATTCTTATTTCGGAACCGAAAGAACTTCCTGCGTCTATCTTACGGGCGGCACAATGGACGTAAGTACGAGCGGAAGTTTCTCCACGGTCGACCCCGCGTACTTGCCCGAAGGCGTTCTCTCCAAAGAAAGCAAGGGCTCGTGCATAATCTGCGCGGGAGACGCCGTAAAGAGCGGTACGCTCAATATAACCAAAATAAAATCGGCGAACGCATATAACGGAAGCATAATTTCCATGAGCGGCGGCGAGCTGCATTTACAGAATTCCACGATTACAAAATCCGCCACGAAATCGGAAACAAACAGTCTGGCTTTCAGAAAAAGTCTGAAAGAAGGCGGGGAATATCCCGCGGGGCAGCCTTTTACCGACGCGGCGATTTTCGTTAACGGCGGAAAAGTCACGATAAATAACTGTAACGTCGTTCTCAACAAAAATATGTCGTATACGACCGAAAACAACGGTTCGACGGGCGGCGGCAAACTGACGACGTTCGGGATACTTGCGCGCGGACGCGACGGCGGCAACAGTGAGTTTTCCGCCGAAAACGTAGATTTTCATCTTTACGGTTCGTATAATTACGGCATATTCGCAACGCGCGGCGACCTCAGGCTTACGGGCGGGAATTTTTATATCGACAACGAAAATAACTGTTACGGAGTTTATGCGGTCAACAGGTCGGAGACTAATCCCGTAAACGTCACTTTAAACGGCACGCATATCGAACTTGCGAAAGGGCTGGACGTCGTGAACGGTTCGGTGACGGGACGCTACGAGACTTATGTAACTGAAACTCCGCCCGGGGATATCGGTCTTGTCCGCAATTCTTCGGGGATTTACGAGAAGGAAGCCGCGGTTGGAGTGTATCTCAATTCCGACCGGATGAAAGGCGGGAAAGTAACAATAAACGGTTCAAACATCTATTCGCAGGAAGTGGGCGTTGCCGTAAACAGCGGCGACATAATTTTCGGCGGCAAGGGTTTAATAAAAACTTATAATGCGTCTGCGATAGGACTTAACAGCGGAAACATTACGTTTTCGGAGGACGCCGATTACAATATCGAATGCGAACTCAACAGAATGGGCGACGGCGTGGCAAAGAATGCGGACGGAACGGATACGGCATGTTCGGTAGGAGTCGCCGCAGCCAGACTGGCGGGCAGACACATTTATGAAGTATATCTTCCGTGGCAGGTTGTGAATGACGATGAGAGCATCAAAGAACGGGTCGTAGAGCCTTACGAAAATAACAATTGTATAAGGGTAATAGGCGGAGACTTTGTAAGTCTCGGAAAAATTTCCGTTAAATTCCGCGGAATGTACAACGACTTCGACGGCGTTTACGACGCGACGGACGACGACCCCGTTGTGTTCGACAATATTTTTATCAAGAGCTTTGCCGTGTGCTGTACAGGCGGAAATATAGATATCAGGAAAGCCGAAATAGTAAACACGGTGGGCGGAGGAGTCAAGGTTGACTCGGGCACTATCGTTCTTGGCGCCGAGGGCGCGCCCGACAGCGATATAAATATAAAGACGCTGGGCTTCACTCATATCGGAGGAACGGAAAATCTGATACAGGTGGCTTCCAATATAGTGGGGGCAAGTTACGAAGGCTGGAAATTCTATCCCAATGTGGGCGGCGGGCACGCGGTAATAGCCAGAGAGGGCAATATTACCGTATACAACGGCATATATACCGCCGAATACAGCAACGGACTCGCGGCGACAGGCACAAATACGTATATAAATATATACGGCGGTGAATTTACGGGCAATATGAAGCATATAACCGCTTCCACCCAGACTTCGTCCGGTCCTGCGAGCCATTACGGAATGAAGGTTATGGGCGGCGCTACAGTGAATATTTACGGCGGAAAGTTCGACGGGCGAAACGGCGGCGCGCTTATACGCGGTCAATGGGCGTCCGGCCCTGCAAACGTAAGCATATACAGGGGGGAATTCGGTAAGGCTGACGGTCAGGACGGGTTTAATGTATACGATTACAGCAACGTTTATTTCGGCGCATATACCGCAGAGGAATACACGGGAACGGCTTCGGACCGTCTTATTACGGTTTATGCGCGGTTGTTTCCTCTTGCCGTCAACCCTATTTTGGCGGGAGTGCCCGTCGACGGCGGTCCCCTCGGCAACCATATTAACGTCTATATATATTACGGTTCGTATATCTCCGCAAACGGACGCGGCACGGCGCATTTCGACGGCGCGCTAAGACATTCCACGTGTTATATGTATAATTTCAGTACCGTCGAAACGAGTCCGTCGAACGTGTTCGGCGGCAGAAACGCCAACGACGGCGTAATAAGATATCTCACTCCGACTACCGGGCAACCTGCCGATTGCAAGTACGGTTACAGAGAGTACGACGCGAACAAACCTCAGGTTTATTACCCCGACACGAATTATTACGCGGATATGAAAACCAAGGGCTGATCGTGTGCGGCTGAACGGGATTTTTTTCGGCGTTCGGCAGCTGAGAAATTCTTGTTTTTACCGCTAAATTTCAAATATTACCCATACGGCATTGACAAAATCGCGGGTTGGGTGTATTATTGTCATAAACTCGTATCCCGAGATAAAAGGCGTACGCCTTTTGCGCTTATAGAATAAGCGCAAAAAAACCATTAACTCGTATCCAAATATTACAAGATAAATAAATTAAACGGAGGGTAATAAAAATGGATAACAAAAAAGAGAGAAACAAGAAGATAGGCATTATAGCTGTAATGATTGCTCTTATACTGCTTATTGCGTGCTTCGGCGGAACAACGTTCGCCAAGTACATAACCGAGCGCGATACGGGCACTCAGTCGGCTACGGTTGCCAAATGGGGTTACGTTGTAAACGCGGACGCGAGCGGACTGTTTGCGGAGGCTTCGAAGAAGGGTGTTCAGGCAAAGAAAGCTGATGCCGGAGTCGACGTTGCGGTTGAGACGAAGGGAAACGTTGTCGCTCCCGGAACCAAGGGCGAGCTTGCTTTCAGTATTGTCGGAAAAGCCGAAGTTATGTCCAAAATCGTTATAACGGCTACGAGCACGAAGGACGTTTCACTGACGGCTGCTGTCGAGGGTGCCGACGACGAAGAATATTATCCCATCAAATGGACCTTGCAGGAAAGTGCCGACGGTACGACGTACACCAACGTTACGGACGCCGTTGATTTGAAACTTGCGGACATGGTTACAAAGCTCGGAAATCTCAGCGACGGAACGAACATTGCTCCCAATACCGAAGTGAAAAAATATTACAAACTTTCCTGGAAGTGGGACTTTGTTGCTACAACGGACGCCGATAAATACAATAAATACGATACTCTGTTGGGCGAAGCTGCTTCGAGCGGCACAAAAACCGTAATCGACGATAAAGGCACGGCTGACAATACCGCGGACGATATTACTTATACCATGGCGACGGAAATCGAGCTTTCGCTGAAAATAACCGTGGAACAGGTGCAGGCTACGGCGTAAATAATCTGCGGCGGAATTCGACGGGAGAAAATTATTCCGGTGATTGAACATTATGCGGCTCCCCTTTGATTTTTGCGGGGGAACCGCATTGTTTTATCGGTGTGAAAGCATTGTTGTCCCGTCACTTTGGCATTTTGATGCTTTATGTCGTTTAGAGTGTTTTTGCTGCGAGCATTTTTGTCGTGTAGAGCATTTTGTCGTACCGATGCTTTTTATTCATCCGAACATTTTTGTCGTCCCGAGCAAAGCGAGGGACCCTTCTGTAAACCTCAGGGCGACATTGAACGCTCAGGGCGACAGTCAACCGTCATTCCGAGGCGAAGCCGAGGAAACGGATGTTTCGACAAGGCTCAACATGACAAAGGGCGCTCGGGACGGCGGATAAGTGCGTTTCGGGTCACGAACGAGAACAATCCGGGGCGACATGTCTGTGCGACCAATGTTTTTTGTTATTCCGAGGCGCAGCCGAGGAATCTGTTTAATAACTTACACCAAATAAATTACATCGCGCTGCAACGCGGTGGCGCAAAATCGTGCATTTTCCGCGCCTTACGGCGCATCTATCACGAAACCAACATACGAACGGACTTTTATTATGTCGGAATTTGAAAACTTCAGCGTCGAACTTACGCGCGAGCCGTTCGAGGGCGAATTTTCCGCGCCTTACGGCGGACGTATACTTTACGGTCCGCACGGAAAAATTCTCGGAACAGTATCCGGAAAACGCATATGCGATTTAAACGGACATGAACTTGCAGTATATTGCGGCAAGGAAAATTCCGAGGACGGTAACGGCAAAAAAATTAAATCGAGGATATATTCGGGGAAAGACGGCGTTCGGTTCAGTCTGATTGCTGACCGTCTTTATTCCGTGACCGAAGCGGGCGAAGATTTCGTCGGAACGATAGAGGTTACGGGTCGTAACCCCGCCCATATAATTCTTTTAAGCGCATTGGCGTTGCTTTTGGCGGCGACGGTAGCTTTTATCGCGCTTATAAACCTTCCCGTGTACGAACATCCCGTGATAGAAGTCAAAGACGATAACGGCACTTGGTCGGCGCAGGGAAAAATCGCGGTGTTGGACGACACGGTGAAACCCGGCAGTTCTGGGGAATACGGTTTTGTAATCAGCAATCCTTACGAAGTCGAGCTGATGTATTCGTTTGCGATAGTCGGTGTGTATGAGGGAACGGAAGAGGAAATTTATTTTCCTTTGCAGTTCAGGCTTAAAATGAATAATGCGCTGATAGAGACGGACAGGTGGCTCAAAGCGGACGAATTAAAGTATTCCGAACTCGAAATGCGCGCAAAATCCGAGCAGTCGTTCACCCTTCAATGGCGGTGGGCGTTTGAGGACGGCAATGACGGAAACGATACGCTTATCGGTGCGGACGGCGGAAAACTTTCGCTTATACTTAAATTGACGGCGCAACGCGGAGGAAACGCTCTTTGAAAAAGAATATGAACGAATGTGTTGAAAAAAACGACGCGGGCACGCCCGCGGTGAAGAAAAAACGCTCCGTGGCGGGCATAATTGTTTCCGCCGTATGTCTTGTTCTGGTGGCGTTTCTGCTTTTTGTTGCCGTTTGGCTGCTTGTGGACAAGTTTGTCAAAAAATCGCCGGTGCCCATGTTTATGGGTATCGCTACGCTTACAGTGGAAACGGGAAGTATGGCGGGGACGATAGAAGAGGGTGATTTGATTGTAATAAAGCGTGCGGATGAATTCCGTACGGGTGATATAATCACTTTTATGCCCGAAGGAGACACTATTCCCACTACGCACAGGATAGTGCGCATAGACGGGGATAAATTTTACACAAAAGGCGACGCGAACAACGCCGAGGACACTCGCGCAATAACCAAAGAACAGATTATCGGTAAATACGAATTCAGCATACCATGTGTCGGATTGTTTTTCCGATGGATAGGTCAGGAAGGCGGATGGCTTTATTTTGCGGGTATCGCAGTGGTAATCGTTGTTGGCGTGCTTTTATTGAAGCTCGTTCCCAAGAGTGCTTCCGCAAACAACGGCGCGCAGGCGGATAAGCCCGACGGGGACGATAATAGTAACAACGAGGGGCAGAACGAATAACCGAGGTGGGAAATGATAGCTTTTCTGGCGGCGGGCAGCGGCTTCGAATGGAGTACCGGCGTTAAAATTATACTTATAACCGTGGTTTCGGTTATGCTTTTCGCAACGGTGATTCTTCTTGTAACAGAGATTGTCGGCAAGCGCAGGGTGAACGGAACTTTCGTTGTGGAGACGGTTGCGGATGAAACGGCGTTAACGTCTCCCGAGCCCGAAACGGACGCGACGGAGCCTGCCCCTGCGGCGGTTGCCGAACATAAGACGGATGAAGAATTGCAGCTCGACGAGGGTGCGGTCGTCTTGGATGACGGCGAAAGCGAGGACAGCGGTGTTGTGGTGTTGGGTAAATTGCGGCTGAAAGTTCGCTATGACAGAAGTTTTACCGCAAAACTCATTCAGTCCGACGATATTTTAAAAAGCAGGTACAGCGAGCTTAAGTGCGAGCTTATGCGTTATGCGATTAAACCTCGCATGAGTTGGAGCACCGAGTCGTTCTATAAAGGCAGGGTAACTTACGCAAAGTTTGCAATACGCGGCAAAACTTTGTCGCTGTATCTTGCGCTGAGCCCTCAGGAATTCGAAAATACCAAGTATAAATATGAGGATGCGGGCGGCATCGTAAAATATGCGAAAACGCCTATGCGTTTAAAACTTCGTTCGGAGCGTTCCGTGCGTTGGGCGAAAGAGCTTATCGCCTTGCTTGCGGGTGTGAACGGTTTAATTCGCTCGGATACGGAAGAGGTCGATTACCGTCCCGAATACAGGGATACCACCTCGCTCGTGCACGACAAGCTGATTAAATTGTACTATTCGGGCGAGCAAGTCGGAGTTATTCCCGAAGGCGAGGTGAAAGAGGAAATCGCCGTTGCGGAAATTGCGGAGAACACCGCGAGTCCTGCTGCGGAAAGAAAGGAAGTCGTCGAAGAGAGCGAGCCTTTGCCCGAACGCGGTTTCGAAATTCTTTCGGAGGTGCGCGCCGAGGAGGTTGCGGAAGCAATCAGCGACGAGGACGCCAACGTTCTTGTGGAAGAAAAGGCGGTCGAGCCCGAGAGCAGGCAGGAAAGGCCGAAGAAAAAGAAATTCGGCATCGTCAATGTGAATTCTCTGTCCGAGCATTATTCCCCCGGCGAAAAAGTGACGCTTGAAAGTCTCAAACGCAAAGATTTGATTGCGCCGTCAACTACGTTTTACAAGGTTCTTGCCGACGGCAGACTTGATAAACCGTTGATTGTCGAGGCGGACGATTTTTCTATGGAAGCGGTCAAGATGATAGTTTTGACGGGCGGAAGAGTAATACATAATATATATAAGGACGAAAAATAAAAACAGAAATGTTCATAACCTGCGCGGCGAATTTCGCCGCGCAGGTTGTTTATGTGCAAGTTCCCTCGCTTCGCTCGGGACGACAGGTGCGCAAGGAATGACAAGCGGTCGGGATGACATGGTAGAGGACGACAAGCGGTCGGGGCGACCCTTGTCATGTTGAGCGGCAGCGAAACATCAGATTCCTCGGCTCGCCTCGGAAAGACATGTGCGTAGGGAAAGACGGGTGCGCAGGGAATGACGGGGCGGTCGGGGTGACAGGGTTGATGTTGCCGCAATATATGTCCCTCTGGGTGCTGTGTTGTCGCCCTGAGCATCTTTGTGTGCGATGTGTTGTCACCCTGAGCGCAAGCGAAGGGCCATAATGAAAAACAAAACCCCCCGATATATACAGGGTTGTAGAGTAAAATTTAAGAGAAAATTCACAAATGTTGGCGAAAAAAGGTAAAAAAGTAAGTATTTTCAGTGAAATAATCAATATTTTTTAACTCAAACGATTGTAATTACAAAAAACCTATGATATACTTAAAGTACCACATTATTTCACTTGAATATGAATCTCCGTGATTTCAGCGGATTAACGCCGAGGCAAAATATGCCGAGGTGTATTTTCGGCGACTGAAAATTCGGGGCTCATTTCATGTAGAAATTGTGTGGTATCCGTAAGGGTACCGCTTTTGTTTTATACGGGTTTTGCGTTGCATTAATTTGCGCAATAAAATAACGCAATATAATGCGGCGGCAAACTTAAGTTTTCTCGCTCCGCTCGGAATGACGGAATGACT
>CATKEF010000047.1 GCA_949747905.1 uncultured Eubacteriales bacterium | reverse complement strand
CGACTCGAACGGTCGCAAATCGAACGTCAGTTTATATTTTCTGCCGTCGCAAAGCTCTTCCTTTGCTTCGAGCTCTAGAGGCGAGCCGTCGGGATAGGTGGAAAAAATTCTCTTGTATTTTCCGCTATGCGGCGCGCCGACGCCCATCTCGTATCTTTCCACTGGCGCGAAATTACAGACAAAAATTAAAGCGTTATTGTAATTCCACGGGTTGCGCCTTATAAACGTGAAGATATTGCGGTTATAGTCCCCGCTGTTTATCCATTCGAAAGTGACCGGCCCCCCGCAGTCGTTATAAAGCACGGGATATTCTCTGTAAATATGCAGAAGAGTTCGGAAACAATTCATTACGTCGCGGTGACCCTCGTCGTCACAGAGGTGCCAGTCGAGACTGGAACGGAAGTCCCACTCCCTTTCCTGGGCAAAGTCCTGTCCCATGAAGAGAAGTTTTTTGCCGGGATGCCCCATAAGCATTGTATAGCACGTTTTTATGCTGCCCAACTTATCCAGTTTGTTGCCAACGAATTTGTTTATAACACTGCCCTTTCCGTACACGACCTCGTCGTGAGAGAGAACGAGCATATAGTTTTCGTTGAAAGCATACTCGAAAGTGTGCGTTATAAGGTGGTGATGATAGGGTCTGAAAATGGGGTCGGTATTGAAATATTTAATGGAATCGTTCATCCACCCCATATTCCATTTAAGCCCGAAGCCGAATCCGCCGTCGTCGGCAGGCTTCGTAATACCGGATATAATTGAACTGTCCTCGGCAATTAAAAAAGCATCCGTCTGTTTTTTAAGCTGACTGTTAAGGTGACGGAAAAACTCGAAACTTTCCAAATTTTCGTTTCCGCCGTACATATTCGGTCTCCACTGTTCTCTCCCGAAACTGTTGTAGAGCATCGCCGCGACCGCGTCCACTCGCAGAGCGTCTATATGATATTTATTTACCCAGAAAAACGCGGAGGCTATTAAAAAATTGGAAACTTCCTTTTTACCCAAATCGAACGCCTTTGTTCCCCACTCGGGATATTCCGCGCGCAGAGGGTCTGCATATTCGTACAGCGGCGTGCCGTCGAAAAGCGAAAGCCCGAACTCGTCCTTAGGGAAGTGAGCGGGAACCCAGTCCAGAATCACGCCTATACCGTTTTTATGCATATGGTCCACAAAATACATAAAATCCTGCGGCGTACCGTAACGGGAAGTAGGACAGAAGTAACCTGTCACCTGATAACCCCAACTCGGGTCGAAGGGATACTCGCATATACCCATCAACTCAATATGAGTATATCCCATATATTGCACGTATTCGCATAGCTCGTGCGCAAGCCGACGGTAATCAAGGTATTTATCCTCGTCCTGTTTCCAGGTATCTTTTTTCCAGCTTCCGAGATGGACTTCATAGACCGCCATAGGCTTTTCAAGAAAGTTCTCGTCTTTCTTAGCTTTAAGCCATTGCCTGTCCCCCCATTCGTAATCGTCGAGATTTGCGACTACAGACGCATTCGCGGGGCGCAACTCGGAACGAAACGCATACGGGTCGATTTTCATAACCTCGCTGCCGTCTGCCCGAACGACGAGATATTTATACTTTACGCCCTCGCACATTCCAGGAACGAACAATTCCCAGATTGCATCGTCCGTTTTCTCCATTATATCGCGCCAAGGCGTCCAGCCGTTACCGTCCGATACGACGCATACGGCGCGCGCGTTCGGCGCCCAGAGGACGAAATGAACGCCGCGAACTCCGTTTATTTCGCGAATATGCGCGCCCATTTTGTTGTAAAGCTCATAATGAGTACCGTGGTGAAAAAGATATGTATCCAAATCTTCGAAAAATTTGTTTTCCATTTTTACCCCTTTTACTTTTATAAATTAAAAATATCGATATAGCGAAAATCCACCGAAGAAATATTCGGGATGTTTCGCTGACGCTCAACATGACAGAAGGAAATGCTCTCAACATGACAGAAGATATGCCATCAACATGACAATTTAATGCGTTGATTCAATGATGCTCAACATGATTAAAAATGTACACTCAACGCTACGAACGCGACGATTTCGCGACATAAGTTGTACGCACACGTGACGGTCGCGTCGTTCCGAACATTCTGTCATCCCGAACTTTTTGTAACCACGAGCATATTTGTCATTCCGAGACTTGCCGGGGGACCTTTCGAACGCTCTGCGCGACATCAAAATTTTGCTTCCCGAAAGAAGCTATGCAATACTGCAAAAGCAAGAGCGACAAAGCCGACCGAAACCGTAAATTATATCGAAAGTCTGATATATATGGGTAGCAACGCAAGTCACGCAAGCCCGAAACATATAAAATCAGAACGCAAAATAATAAACGCACGCCGACTGTTCGCCCAAAGTAACGGAAAGTCTGCCGTGACTGATTTCGGCTTTTGTTTCGCTACATGTAAATTCGAGATTGCCGCAAGCAAATTTTTCCGTCATAACGGCGTTATCGCGCGGAACGCCTATTTCCCAGACGGGAACGTCAAGCGAAATTTCTCCGTCCGAACAGTTAATCACGACTGCGCAACATCCGTTTTTATCGAACCTGCCGTAAGCTATATAACCGTTACCCGCGTCCAGACTTTTCAAAGAACCGCTTCTCAGACAGGAAAGTTCTTTTCTCAGGGCGACCGCGGCTTTGTGGAAATCTATAAGCTTGACGTTCTCTTTGCCCCACGGATAAGTTCTGCGACTGTCGGGGTCCGTCCAGCCCACCTGTCCCGCTTCGTCCGCGTAATAAATTCCGGGCGCGCCCACCCAGGTCATCTGAATAAGAACCGCTAGTTCCATTACTCTTATATCGACGCCCTCTCCCGCCGCATAAGGTCCCTTTGTGCGCAGCGTACCCACCGTTCGGTTCGTGCGCGTGAGAAAACGGGAATGGTCGTGATTGGAAATCTGATTCAGAGCGCTGTCGAGCGACGGGCGCGGCAAACGGCTCATATTCTTGAACATGGACTCGAAAAACTGATAGCCGTCGCGGAATTTTCCACCGTCGTAAGCCTCGCTATGCTTTTCCATACCCGTGAGAAACCAGGTAACCGGCTCCATAAAAGCGTCGTAATTCATTACCGTGTCCCACTCTTTTCCGTTGAGCCAGGATTCGGGAGAGCCGTAATGCTCAGCCATTATAAGCGCGTCGGGATTTGCCGAGCGCACTTTTTTACGGAATTTTTTCCAGAACGCGTGATTATATTCTGCGCTGTGCCCCAAATCTGCGGCGACGTCAAGCCTCCATCCGTCGCAATTAAACGGTGCGGAAACCCATTTTGCACCGGTGGAAAGTATATACTGCTCGAGTTCGGCGCTGCCCTCGTAATTGAGTTTGGGCAACGTTATATGTCCCCACCATCCCTCGTATTCGCTCTGCGCCGTATCGGGGTTATCGAAACGGAAATATTTTCTGTACGGGCTGGAAAGCGATTGATACGCGCCCTTTTCATAGCCGTCTTTATTTAGGTATACGCCCTCTCTGTCAAGCCATTTATTGAAAGACCCGCAATGATTGAAAACGCCGTCCACAACAACGCGCATACCGCGTTTATGAATTTCTTCGACGAGTCCCGCAAAATATTCGTTGCTCTTTTCGAGATTCTTTTGCGAAATCGTCCTCTTTATATATTTGGGCGCAAAACCGTTGTGCTTTTCCCAAAACCGCATAGCGTGTTCGACGTCTTCCTCTACGACAGCAAGATGAGGGTCTATATAGTCGTAATCCTGCGTATCGTATTTATGATTGGACGGAGATACGAACAGGGGATTGAAATATATTACCTCGACGCCCAAATCCTGCAGATAATCGAGTTTTTCCATTACGCCCTGCAAATCTCCGCCGTAAAAACGGTTTACGTCCATAGGCTCGGGAAACCGTTCCCATTCCTTTATCTTCTGCGAATGCCCGCCGGTATAGTAATATTCGTTGTCTTCGACATCGTTATCGGGATTGCCGTTTAAAAATCTGTCGGTATAAATCTGATAGAAAACCGCGCCTTTCGCCCATTCGGGAACTTTAAACCCGGGAACAAAAGAAAAATCGTATTCCCTCTGGCAATTTTCCACGCAACCGAGACGGTTATAAGAAACTTTATCGAAACCGTCGTTCACGGTGAAATGGTAATGAACGGGGTGGGCGGTACATCTGAAAGTAAAAGTATAAAAATCGAATTCGCCCTTCGAACCGTCCTTTTCCATTGCATGTCTTACGCCGTTCAAAACGACGTATGCGTTCAATATATCGCCTTTCAGCGTTCTCAGTTTCAACGTCACGTCGTCGCCAGCAACGGGTTCGTACGGACATTTATATTCAGCCGTTTCGTCTGCAAACAGCGCATTGGTGTTTATCATTTATTCACGTCCTTTGATGCAAGCCTGACTTTCAACGAAAATTATACCACTGCGCGAAGCCAAAGTCAATACCGAAGCCGCAAGACGCGGTAATTTTTACTCGTTTTCAAAGCAAATATTGCCGAATTATTCCTTTGACAATTCATTGACAATTTACCGCCTTTATGTTATGATTGAGCCGCTAATATTCGACTAATTTCGCAGTCGGCAAAAATAACTCCGAGAGGACAAAAATGACGGATAACGAACTGCCCGTAACAGACGGGGAAAACACGGAAGAAAGGGAAAAAAATCTTCCCGCCGCAGAACCCGCAACCGAAGCTGAAACCGATAAAAAAACCGTTGTTTACGGCGAAAAAGTCCTTACCGTAAAACAACGCAGAATCCGCACGGCTTTAAGGTGGCTTTTAATTAATCTCGGCGCGCTTATGATGGCTGCGAGCGTCTATTTTTTCCAGGCTCCGAACGAATTCACTCTCGGCGGCGTGGGCGGTCTTTCCATTATGCTCAGCAAGGGCATTACTCCCCTTGTTCCCTGGCTCACCCAAGCCGTAATAATGGGTATAATCAACGTCGTGCTGCTCATTATCGGCTTTATCCTGCTCGGCAGAAAAAGTATGCTACGCACAATCGTGACGACAATAGCGTATACTTTCGAAATCTGGCTTTTCGAATTTCTTGATTTAATCGGGCTGATTTCCGGAGGCACCACGCTCACGAACCAACCTTTCCTCGAGCTGGTATACGCCATCCTCCTCTTCGGCGTGGGCGGCGCGCTCATATTCAACTGCGGCTCTTCGTCGGGCGGCACGGATATTATCGCGCTGATTCTTAAAAAATTCACCAAAATCAACGTTGGCTTTGCGCTTATGATTGTGGACCTTATTATTCTTTGCTGCTCGTTCTTCGTATTCAAGGACGTGCAGACGGGTCTGTACTCGTTTATGGGACTGTTTGCCAAATCGTTCCTTCTCGACAGCGTTATCGAAAGCATCGGAAAGACGAAATACATAACCATCATAACAAGTAATCCCGCAGAAATCGCCGATTATATATTAAACGTAATAAATCATAGTTATACAGTCTACGACGCCGAAGGCGGTTACACCGGCGAGAGAAAAAAAGTACTCGTCACCGTCTGCAAACGCGGAGAAGCTCTCAAACTCAAAACCAAAGTCAAGACGGTCGACCCGTCGGCATTCGTAATAATAACGGACGCTAACGAAATTCTCGGCAAGGGGTTCGGCGGAACGTTTTAAACGGCGATTACTATGTTGAAAGATACCGAAAAGAGTAAAAATATCCGCTCTAAAATTGTATATTGGCTCGTTTTCAACCTCGGCGCACTGATGCTTGCCGTGGGCACGGTGCTTTTCAAAAATCCGCGCAGATTCGTTACCGGCGGCGTGAGCGGTATTTCTATTCTGCTGAACGAATATATTCCGTTTTTGGGAACTTCCGAAATCGCGCTGATTATCAACATTCTGCTTCTGATAGTCGGATTTATTTTCTTGGGAAAAGGCTGCACCTTCAAAACGGCGTATTGCAGCATAGTTTATTCTCTCGAAATGTGGCTGATTGAAAAGTGTATTCCCGCCGAAGTTTTCCCTCTCACCGACGATAAATTTATGGAATTTTGCTACGCAATGCTTCTTACCGGAGCGGGCAGCGCGATTATATTCAATTGTCACGCGTCCTCTGGAGGAACCGATATCATTGCGCTGATAATAAAAAAATTCACAAAAACCAACAGTCTCGGCGTTTCCCTTCTCATTTCGGATTTAATTATCGCATGTATCCCTTTTTTCATAATAGACGTTGAAACGGGGCTCTTCTCCGTACTCGGACTGTTTGCGAAATCATTCCTTGTTGACGGAGTAATAGAAAACATAAGCACGAACAAATTCGTAACCATCATAACGTCAAAACCCGAGGATATTATGCACTTTATCCTCGACGGCATACACCGCGGATATACATCATACAAGGCGACGGGCGGATATACCGGCGAAGAAAAAACGATAATAATTACGGTCTGCAACCGCCGTGAAGCACTCAAACTGAAAATAAAAATTCATTTTGCTTCTCCCGAGGCATTTGTTATACTCACGGATACGCACGACATATTGGGAAAAGGCTTCCGCGACACTATTTGACCCCCGAATATATTGAAATTAAATTAAAAAAGCGGCGCGACCGTTCTTCGGTCGCGCCGCTTTTTAAGATTCCTCGGCTATGCCTCGGAATGACAATTTGTTGCATTGGAATGACAATTTGCATCGCCTGAGCGCATTTTGTCACCCTGAGCGCATTTGTCACCCTGAGCGTTAGCGAAGGGCCCCTCGTGTAACTCGGGGCGACAAAAAACGTCTGAAAAACGCCTCCGTCATGTTTAGCGCAGCAAAACATCTTTTCCGTCGCGTTGCCCGAGATAACAAGGAACACGCTCCGGATGACAAAAACGGATATGGGGTGACGTAACGTCTTAGGATTACAATAATGCTAATAGTTAATGAGCACAGACGGACAACAGCTTTCAGCTTTAACCCGTTTTGCCCCAGGTTCTGTTATTTTTGAACCACTCGGTTTCTTTCAGAATTTTAGTATTGTTCGAACAGTATAATTTGAGTTTTCCACCCTTGGAAAAGAAAACTATATTACCGTTCATCGAAGTAAACGCCGCGCTGCCTTCCGCCGAATAATCGGTAATCAGAGTTGTACAATATACATAATCGGTATATACCGAAATTCGGTCTATAAACTCCTGCGCAGGAAATTCGTGACCGACGCTCGGCTTATATTCGGTTGTCCCGCAACAACAGCATACCGCTACGTTTTTCGGTTTTATTACCTTTAATAATTTTTCGGTACTCGCCGTATAGCTTCCGTGGTGTCCGCCTTTGAAAAGGTCCACTTCGGGAAGGACGTTATTGTCGACGAGATAACTTTCTCCCCTCTCTTCCAAATCGCCGGTGAAGAGATAGTTGCGGGACTTATCCCCGCCGTCAAGCTGTTCCTTTAAAAGCATACAGACCGAGTAATCGTTTTCGTTGGTAGAACCAACGGTCGGATGTTCGTAGTAGTAATTGTAGAGTATGTTCATCGAGACTGTTTTTTCCTCGTTGAGAAAATAACTTCTCTGCGCAAGCTCGGAGGAATTATTCCAGCACTCGAGCGCCGTAAATACTTTGGTCCCGCGCGTCTTGGCATAAGCCACGGCGTCGCAGTAATCGCCGTAAATTGCCGAAGTTGTCTTGTGTCCCGCAAACTGTATGAGAGTTCCCACTTGAAACGAGTACAGTATTCCGTCGCGAGTGTCCCCCTTCGAATTGCCCACGAATCCCGCAATATGGTCCTGATGCGCATGAGTTGCAATTACGTATTCGAGAATTCCGTCCGTGCAATAACGGTTAATATACTCGGTGATGACCGCGGCGCTGCTTTTACGCGACCCGGCGTCTATAAGAACTTCCACGTCGCCGCACTTTATAAGCGTGCAGTCTCCCGTATACTTGTTGCCGAGTTCCGGAAAATGAATGGACAGCTCCGATTCTCCGACATCGGCAAGCGTACCCTCTCTTTGAGTATCCGCGCCGCATACGGTACAAACGCCTTCGCCGTCAGGAGTATGATTTCCGCTTGCGGGAATAACTTCGTCTTCTTTTTCACCGCACCATTCGCATTCGCGAATTCGGGCGCCGTCGTTTCCGCAATCGGCGGCGACGGTGATTTGCCAGCTACCCCATTTATGCTCGCCCGTTCCCAAAAATTTGTGATAAATATCGGGACGGAGAAACCAGAGAGCCACGGCGCATCCGACAATAACAACTACGAGAATTATAATCACCGCCATGACGACGGGATATTTTTTTACCGCTTTTACGGCTTTTTTTGCTTCACGGCTGTAATTTTTCTTTTTTGACATAAATTTTACCGGATTCAGACCCTTCGCTACGCTCAGGGTGACAGCAGAGATGTTCAGGGTGACAGAAAAACGTCATTCCGAGCGTATGTCATCCCGAGCAACGCAAGGGAACGGATGTTTCGCTACGTTCAACAAGACATCAGAGCTCAACATGACGGGGAATTATTATCCCGAGCATTTTTGTCATCCCGAGGCTTGCCGAGGAACCCTCCGCTACGCTCAGAGTGACAGCACGGGGTGCTTAATGTGACAATGAGTAGCGCACGGAGGAACAAGTCAATTAGCGTTTAAAAACCGAATTTACAGACTTTTCAACTGCGCGAGAATTTTTTCACGCAACTCTATATATTTATTCAGTTTGGCTCGCTCGTCGTCAACAAGTTTTTTGGGAGCTTTTGCTATAAAGCCCTGATTGTTGAGTTTGCCGTCCGCGCGACGTATCTCGTCCATTACTTTTTCAAGCTCGCCCTCAAGACGCGCTTTTTCTTTCTCTATGTCGACAAGCTCGCCCATAGGAATATAAACGGTTCCCGACGATAGCACTTTTGCGACGGCGTTTTCGCCCGCATCCGCCGCGCTCTGAACATAATTTATTTCCTTTGCGCCCGCAAGTTTCAATATACTGTCGCAATTCGCGGAAATAAGGCGCTTATTTTCGGTGACAATATACAAACTGACTTTTCTCGACGGAGGGCAATTAAGTTCGGTTTTCGCCGCGCGCACCGCCTTTATGATATCCATTACACCTTCGAAAGCCTGAGCGTCTTTTTTATATGCATGGCGCGAATTGTAGCGGGGAAATTCTTTCGTCATAATAGTCCCCTCGGTACCGGGGATATTGCGGTAAATCTCGTCCGTTATAAAAGGAATAAAAGGATGAAGCAGCTTTAACGCATTTTCCAGAACGAATACAAGTACTGAAGCCGCCCTGTCCGCCGCAACGGCGTCCTCTCCTTTCAGGACGGGCTTGACAAGCTCTATATACCAGTCGCAGAAATCAGACCACATAAAGTCGTACATCGTCTGGCAGGCTATACCCAGTTCGAACTTATTCATGGCAAGAGTAACGTCGCGGATAGCCGATTGCAGACGGGCAATTATCCATTTATCCGCCGACGATAATCTGAACTCCGAAACGGGCTTTATATTTCTGTCGGCTACGCTCATTATAACAAACCTGCCCGAATTCCAGATTTTATTCATAAAGTTGCGGCACGATTCGACCTTTGCGTCCGAATAGCGTGTATCGTTGCCGGGAGCAACGCCCTGCAACAGCGAAAAACGCAGACTGTCCGCGCCGTATTTGGAAATCACTTCGAGAGGGTCCACGCCGTTTCCGAGACTCTTGGACATCTTTCTGCCCTTTTCGTCGCGAACGAGACCGTGAATAAGCACGTCGCGGAAGGGAACTTTTCGCATATGCTCGAGACCGGAGAATATCATTCTGGCAACCCAGAAGAAAATTATATCGTACCCCGTAACGAGCACGTCTCCGGGATAAAAATATTCCAAATCGGACGTATCGTCGGGGAATCCCAACGTTGAGAAAGGCCAGAGCGCCGAAGAAAACCACGTGTCGAGCACGTCCTCGTCCTGCGAAAGATTCCTGCTTCCGCAACGGGTACACTCTGAAACGTCGGTCTTGGAACAAATTTCCGCACCGCAGTCCGCGCAATACCATACTGGAATTCTGTGTCCCCACCAAAGCTGACGGGAAATGCACCAGTCCTTGACGTTTTCCATCCAGTTATAATAAATTTTTGCGAAACGTTCGGGAACGAACGTGATTTTTTTGTCTATTACCGCGTTTATTGCCGGACGCGCCAACCCTTCCATTTTTACGAACCACTGACGGGAAACTATGGGCTCGACCGTAGCCGAACAGCGGTAGCAATGCCCCACGTTGTGAACGTGCGGTTCAGTGCCGACAAGGTTTCCGAGAGCTTTCAAATCTTCCGTCAAAGCCTTGCGGCATTCGTATCTGTCCATGCCCGCATATTTGCCTGCAAGCTCGTTCATGGTACCGTCGTCGTTCATAACGCGGACAACGGGAAGATTATGTCTTAAACCCACTTCGAAATCGTTGGGGTCGTGCGCGGGAGTGATTTTTACGCAGCCGGTACCGAATTCCATATCGGCGTGTTCGTCGCCGACGACGGGAATAGGCTTGTTTACGACGGGAAGAACTACGTTTTTCCCTATAAGGTGTTTATATCTTTTATCCGACGGATTGACTGCGACAGCCGTATCGCCGAACATCGTTTCGGGACGCGTCGTCGCAACCTCGAGAGCCTCTTTCCCGTCCTCCGTGTAATACTTTATATGCCAGAAAAAGCCGTTTTCTTCCGCGTAATCGACTTCCGCGTCCGACAATGCGGTTTTGCATTCCGGGCACCAGTTTATAATTCTGTTTCCTCTGTAAATAAGTTTTTTATTGTAGAGATTTACGAAAACTTCGCGTACGGCTTTGGAGCATTTGTCGTCCATAGTGAAAGTAAGGCGCGACCAGTCGCAGGACGAGCCGAGCTTTTTAAGCTGTTCGACAATTCTTCCCGCATACTTTTCTTTCCACTCCCAGGCGCGCTTCAAAAAGCCTTCGCGCCCGACTGATTCCTTGGAAAGCCCCTCTTTTTTCATCTGCTCTACGATTTTTACCTCGGTCGCAATGGACGCATGGTCGGTTCCGGGCAGCCAGAGCGCGCAATAACCCTGCATGCGCTTGAAACGGGTTACCGCGTCCTGCATGGTTTCGTCCATGGCATGTCCCATATGAAGTTGCCCGGTAATGTTGGGCGGCGGCATCATAACCGTGAAAGGTACTTTATCGTCGTCGCGAACGGCTTTGAAACAGCCTTTCTCCTCCCATTCTTTATAAAGTCTGTCCTCGAAATCAGAAGGATTGTACGTTTTTTCCATTATAAATCTCCGTTTTAGTAAATATTTCCCGAACAAAGAACGGTCGGGAAAGAGCAACAATAATACGCTTATCTATTATATGACAATTATATAAAGTTGTCAAACGGTAAAGCCGTACGCATAAAATGTATTATTAAAAAATTAAGGAGTTTAAAAGTACTTATTTTGAAAAACAAAATCTTAACGACTATGCTCGCCGCGGCGATGGCTCTTACAATGCCCTTTGCTATAGCAGGTTGTAAAAACAGCGGCGACGTGATAAAAATCAACGAAGTTACCCACTCGGTATTCTACGCGCCCCTCTACCTCGCCGACTCTCTCGGCTATTTCAAAGACGAGGGCTTTTCCATAGAGCTTTCCAACGGCGGAGGCGCCAACAAGACGATGGCCGCCGTACTCGCGGGCGAAGCGGACGTCGGTTTCTGCGGACCCGAAGCGCCCCTTTACGTGCTTGCCGGCGGCAGCGAGGACAGTCCGAAAGTATTCGGTCAGCTTACAAAGCGCGACGGAAGTTTCCTCGTCGGAAGAAAGGAAGAAAAGGATTTCGACTGGAAAAACCTTGAAGGCAAAGACATTCTTGCCGGTCGTCCGGGCGGCGTTCCCTTTATGACTTTCCAGTACGTTATGAAACAGAATAACGTAAACGCAAACTACGTTACCAACATAGATTTCAACTATATGACGGCGGCTTTTATGGACGGAACGGGCGACTATTGCACTATGTTCGAACCGACCGCTTCCGACTATCAGAAAGCGGGTAACGGCTATATAGTAGCCAGTGTAGGCGAAAAATCGGGCGCAATACCTTATACCTGTTTTATGGCTAACGGAAGCTATATAGAGAAAAATCCCGACAAAATAGAAGGACTTCTTCGCGCTATAACCAAAGCTATAAAATATATGAACGAAACAGACAGCGCAACGGTTGCCGAAAAACTTCTCAAATATTTCGAAACGTCCAACCTCGACAGCGTTAAAACGTCGCTTGAAAACTATAAATCGATTGACGCCTGGGTCACGAACATGGCTATGCAGGAGAGCGATTTCAACCGCTTGCAGGACGTTATAGAACTTGCGGGAGAACTTCCCAAAAGAGTCGACTTTTCCGACCTCGTAATAACCGAGACGGCAAACAAGGTATACAGAGAAATTTACGGATAATGCTTGAATTCAAAGATATAGTTTACACTTATCACACCAAGACGGGTGAAACCACGGCGGTAAAGGATTTGAATTTCACCGTTGACGACGGACAGTTCGTCTCGGTAATCGGTCCTTCGGGCTGCGGAAAGACAACTATACTTTCGCTTGCGGCGGGGATTCTTTCCCCGTCGTCGGGTGAAGTTATACGCGGCAAAGGCGAGTTCGGCTATATGCTTCAACGCGACGCGCTCTTCTCGTGGCGGACGGTCGAACAGAACATTTTCCTGCCCCTCGAAGTTAAAAAGCGCAACACTCCCGAAAAACGCGAGCGTGCGTTGGAACTCGCGGAAAAATACGGGCTGAAAGATTTTCTCAAAAAAACGCCCTCCCAGCTATCCGGCGGAATGCGGCAGAGAGTGGCGCTGATAAGGACCCTTGCGGCGGAACCCGAAATTCTTCTGTTGGATGAACCGTTTTCCGCGCTCGACTACCAGACGAGGCTTGAAGTTTGCGACGACGTGCAGGGCATAATCAAAAGCGAGAAAAAAACGGCGCTTTTGGTCACGCACGACATTTCCGAAGCAATAGCGCTTTCCGATAAAGTCGTGGTACTGTCCGCCCGCCCAGCAAAAGTAGTTGCCGAGCATATAATAGATTTCGGAGGAAATAACCCCAAACAACGGCGCGAATGCGGAGAATTCGCCGCGACTTTCGAAGTTTTGCGCAAGGAACTCGGCATTTAACCGTTTTACAAGGAATTTTAACTTATGAAACACAAGAACGAAGGTTACTCACGCGAGCATCTCGCGTATCTCAAAAAAGAGAAAAAAAAGAAAATCACCGTCACGCTTTCGCGCTGGTTGGTTCTCGTCGTAATTCTCGGAATATGGGAACTTTTCGCACAGCTGAAAGTCATTAATCCGTTCATAACGAGCTCACCTTCGCGGGTTTTGAAAACAATAGGCGACCTCTACGCTAACGGAACGCTGTTTTACCATATAGGAATCACTCTTGCCGAAACTATGGCGGGTTTTCTCCTTGCGGTAATACTCGGATATGCGATAGCCGTCGTACTATGGGCGAGCGAAACGGTGAGAAAGGTTGCCGAACCGTACATCGTAGTACTTAACGCATTGCCCAAAATAGCGCTCGGACCGCTCATCATAATATGGGTCGGCACGGGCTACGACGCTATAATTTTTATGACGGTGCTCGTCTCCATAATCGTATGCATCATGAATATGCTGTCGGGCTTCATAGCCGTGGACAAAACAAAGCTGCTGCTTATGAAATCAATGGGGGCAAGCAGGATGACGACGCTTAGAAAACTTATTATTCCCGCCTCCCTTCCCGCGCTTATGAACACTTTAAAAGTTGCGGTCGGGCTTGCCTGGATAGGCTCGATAATGGGCGAATATATCGTATCCAAAGCAGGTCTCGGGTATCTGATTGTCTACGGCGGTCAGGTTTTCAAACTCGATTTGGTAATGTGCGCAACGTTCATATTATGCGTGCTTGCCGGCGGCATGTACGGTATAATAGCATTAATTGAAAAAAGAATAAATAAAAATTAGAAAAACGGCGTTGCGTTGCAACGCCGTTTTTATTTTCGTAATCGTAATTTCCGTCACACTGAGATTTGTTGAATGGTCCCTCGCTCCGCTCGGGATGACATTTTATGTCATGTTGAGCGCAGCGAAACATCTTACATCCCCGTCGTTTGCTTCACCCTGAACGCTGTGAATGGTCCCTCGCTCCGCTCGGGACGACATTTTATGTCATGTTGAGCGCAGCGAAACATCCGAATGCAATTTCCGCAACAGTACAACGAAAAAATAATTAAATTATAAATAACAGTACCGCAACCGTTGCCGCAATGAAAACGGTGACGGTTTTTTTGATTTTAGTATAATCCATAGCCACACCTCACACAGCCTTGTCGTATTCGGTTCTTTCTCCGGTATTGAGACCTTTCAGTCCCGAAATTTCGGAAAACAATCTCTCCGTTTCGGAAACGAGCGTAATTTCGCCGTTCTGGCTTAAAAACGTTTCGCCTTCGTGACGACTGCGAATAAGATTCTTCTGTCTTTCAATATATGCCGTAAAATTCATTTTTGTGCTCCTTGTCGTTTTCACCGATATTGTAACATATTATACTTGACAGATATTGTCATATATGATAAAATTTTTTTAATATTTTCAAAAAATTTTTCGCACTTCCCGACATCGGGAATCGAATACGTTTTATCCTATGCTTCAAGGAGGTTTTAAATTACTTTGAAATACGAAGTAATGCTTAAAATTTTAACGTTGCTGTTACAGAAACGTAAAATCACCGCGGGCGAATTAGCGGACAAGTACGGCGTCTCCACGCGCAGCGTGCACCGCTACATAGACGAACTCAGCGTTTGCGGAGTTCCCGTAAACATCGAACGCGGACGTTACGGCGGAATATCAATTGCCGACACATATCGTCTGCCCGTAGGCTATTTTACGCACGGAGAATACACCGCCACAATAAACGCGCTCGAAGCCATGTCCTCCCAGATTTACGACGAAAACATAATTTCGGCAAAGGACAAACTGGAAAGTACGCAGAAAACGGAGCGCACCGAAAATTCGGTTTGCGGAAATATATTGATAGACGGCGGGTCGTGGTGCGACGACAGAAAGTTTTCCGAAAAAATGCGCGTTTGCGAACAAGCGGTTAACGAGCATAAAAGTCTTATTATCGATTATGTCTCACGCGAAGGCGAACACTCCAAAAGAGTAATAGACGCGCACGTGCTCATATTTAAAGGCAACGTATGGTATTTATATGCATTCTGCCATACAAAACAAGATTTCAGAACGTTCAAAATCGGCAGAATAAGAAGCGCCGCGTTCACGGGAAAAACTTTTGAAAAACACGAAATAAAGCGCGACGAAATCGATTTGGACTTCGGCGTTTCCGACGAGGAACGCATTTTCGTAACTCTCGGCATCGACAAGCAGTCCCTCGCCGACGCCGAGGAATGGCTCGGGATAGACAACATCGAACCGTACGGCAATATATTTACGGCAAGTTTATCCCTTCCCGACAACAATATTCTGATAAATAAAATTTTAAGTTTCGGCGGAACGGTAAAAGTTTTGGATCCGCCCGAACTGCGCGAACGCATTAAAAAAGCAGCTTTGCACATAGCCGAAAACGCATAAAAAAAAGCCCCGCAAAACGGGGTTTTTTAATCGTATTGTTGTTATGACGGCAAAATTATTTACGCCGAGCATTGTTATCTTTTCAACATAGACAGCTCTTTTGTCTCCATGAGGTTTACCGAAATGTTCCCTCACGTTGCTCGGATTGACAAGTTATAGCGTTTTCCGTCACCCTGAACGAAACGAGGGGTCCCTCGCCTGCGGCTCCGGATGACGAGAAAGCTCAGGATGACGGTATTGTGTCATGTTGAGCAACTCCTTTCTTTCATGTTGAGTTCTTTTTCGTCATGTTGAGCGCATGTCCTTTTGTCATGTTGAGCGCACGTCCTTTTGTCATGTTGAGCGAAGCGAAACATCAATACGGTTTTACTTAAAAGCTATTTAATCGTTTCCTTCCAATGCGTGAGAAACGGAATATAAGTCGAATTCTTCGTCGATATCGAACTGGGAATCGTCGTCGAACGCCGCAAGTTTGGAAACGGAAACCTCATAAGCGGTCATAGTTACAAAACTTTCGTCGGGCTGTTTTTTCTGATATTCACGGCTTTGAATTCTTCCGGAAAGAGCCACCCTGTCGCCCACTGAAAGATTACGGACAAAACGCGCGTTTCTGCCCCACGCGATGGCGGGGATGTAATCCGACTTGTTGTAACTGCGGTTTACGGCTATGAGAAGGTCGGCAATTTCACGGTTGAACGGCGTCGTGCGGTAGACGGGCGGTTTGCATATATAGCCCGAAAGCACTACCGAATTGGGGTTTTTGTCAGGTTGCGTGTCCAGAAGTTCGCGCACGAATACGGTAAGCATAAGCCTTGACTTGCCGCCCTCGAGTTTGTTATAGCTTCTGAACTGTCCCAGCGCGCAGATGTGTTCGCCCGGTTTCATACTTTCCGTCATAATGCGCTCAGAAACAGTGACGGGCAAAATATCAGCCTGACCCGAAAGCCGCATAACCTTGACCATAAATTCGTAAAAGCCCTCTCCGTACACTTCGTGCGAAAACTGCGCATCGGATACGATTTCTCCGTAAATGTAAACCCTGTTGTTTTTCTCCGTGCTGTAATTCATATATTTTGCCTCCAAAAAAAGTTTTTCCTTTCAGATTATGTTAATTACTTGGCGGGGCACTGTCTGCCTGTGCCGTCAATCACATAGTTTTCCCTGTATATCATTTCTCCGACGGGGATAAAGCTGTATCCCCTGTTTTTGAGAGTTTCCAAAATTATCGGTACAGCCTCCGCCGTGTGCAAACCGTTATTGTGCAGAAGAATTATCGAACCGTTCTTCACGCCGTTTATGACCCGCATTGCGATATCCGCCGCCGATAAATCTTTCCAATCGAGGCTGTCAACGTCCCACTGAATTGTATAATAGCCGAGCTCGGAAGCCGTCTTTATGAGTTCATCGTCGTAATCTCCGTACGGCGGACGGAAAAGCTCGACTTTTTTACCAGTAATTTCCTCTATCGCTTCCGAAGAAGTGGTCAGTTCTTTTTTTATCTCTTCGGCATTCTGTTTGGACATATACGAGTGAGTGGATGAGTGCGTTCCTATCTCACAACCGCTTTCATCAATCTTTTTAACAAATTCGGGATACTTTTCGGCCCAGAATTCAACCATAAAAAACGTTGCCCTTACGTCCGACACTTTAAGAGCTTTCAAAATCTCGTCCGTATATTCCGTACCCCAGGCACAATCGAAAGTTATGGAGACTGCCTTGTCTTCCCTGTCCACACAATAAATCGGTATCAGTCTCGGCGTATTGCCGTAAAACACGGCGTAAGCCCCTGTAAAATATGCGGATACGCTTAAAATTGTCAGCATAAACAGCGCAGTAGCGCAAAGCAAAAGATTTTTAAGTTTTATAACGTGTGCCACACCCTTCTCCGATAATACAAATTTAAGTCGATTGAATTTTGACTTTGTTTGTTGAAAAAAATAATTTAGAGTCGAAAACATAAAAACTTTTCGACAGTTCCTGAAATATTTTTACTACGACCTCACATCTTTTATAACTACGATGCAAAAAAAATATCCCGCGGAATTTCGAAAATTTCCGCGGGATATTTTTTTAAGCATATTTTCGGCAAAAAATTATTTGTCGTTTCCTATATTCGGGCTTATCAAACTGATTTTATACCTTCACACTTTTTCACTCCGAGCACTCCATGGCTCCGTACGCCGTCCTGACATCCTGAGCACCTTATGTCATGTTGAGCGCACATCCTCCTGTCATATTGAGCCTAGGCGAAACATCTCAGATTCCTCGCTTTGCGCGGAATGACAAGAAAGCTCGGAACGACAATCTATAAGGTTTTTGTCACACTGAGGTTTGCCAAAGGGTCCCTCGCTTCGCTCGGGGTAACAAAAAAAGCTCGGACCGCATAAACCCGCTCAAAACAACATATATACAAAAAAACCACAAGACAGTTATCTTGTGGTTTTATATTTTTCTTACTTTAAAATTAAGACCGTTTCAACATATCTATGATT